>NZ_CALPTI020000007.1:0-164737 GCF_943326455.1 Limnohabitans sp. Rim8 | reverse complement strand
TTGAGGATGGGCGAACCTGCGTCGATCTCCGCTTGCGTGACCACGTGGCTGGCGGTGTAAGACCAGGTCTCACCCACATCCAGCTCGCCATCTTCAGAAGCGGCATCGATCACCAGGGTGGGGGCTCCGATGAAGGGATCGGACACGACCACACCGGTGAGGGTCTGGTTGCCGGTGTTTTGTACGGTGATGGTGTAGCTGATGACTTCACCCGCCACGTTGGCGGTACCGCCAGGGACTGTGGCATCTTTGACAATGTTGAGCGCAGGCATCAGCTGCTGGTTGCCAAAATCCACATCCATGAATTTGGGGGACATGGCAGTGATCACAATGCCAAGGGGGTTGGGTGTGGTTTGCACCCAACCCGTTTGCTGGACTTCTCGCACCACATAGGCGTCGTTATCAGGGTCCGTTGGATCGGCATCGGGTGTGACCGAGAAGCTGTAACGGCCTTGTGCATCTGTGATGGTGGAGCGCTCGCCAGCGTCCAGCACGCCATCGGCATCCTTGTCTAGGAAGATGGTCCAGCTGGCCATACCGACTTCGTCGTCTGCTGTGCCTGCAACATTGTCGATGCCATCGGCATCCCGGGCGCCGTTACCGTCCATGTCATTGAACTTCATGCCGCTTATTTCGCCATCGATGATGGCGGAGGGCATGAGCTGGATGGATGTGGCCCCTTTGCCGCCGATGTCCACGGTGGTTTGGAGCGAGCCACCGCTCCAGGCTGTGGCACCCAGAGTCGGTCCAAAGCCTTGGGCAGGCACATCTCCGGGCGCGGCAATCATCAGGCCGTACTGGATTTCGGCACCACCGTTTTGTGTGGTGGATCCGGTGTAAGTGAAGGTGATGGTGACTTGGCCATCCATTGTTCCACCCCCTCGGGTGATGTAAGCAACATCACTCACACCGGTGATGTTGGCATTGACCGTCTGGAAGTCACCTTGCATGCCGCCGCCGTTTGAAAAACTGCCGTCGATTGATGTCGAGGCGCCCGCAAAGTTGCTGGGGTCGCGGTCCACATCGGGCGAGGTCATGAACAAAAATCCACCGGCGTTGGTGTTGGCCTGGTAGTAGTTGTAGGTCACATTGAAGGAGTAGCTCTGACCGTTGACCAGCGGTTGACTGTTGCTGGCTTTGTAATAAAAGACGTGGGGAACGACTTCACCCTCGAAGTAATTCGATTTGCTGTCGGACAAGATGTTGTTGTTCCATTCTGCCGATGTGCCCTGCGCAGCATCTCCATCGGCCCAGTGTTGGTAAACCTTGCTGACGTTGGGTGTGGGCAGTGGGGCGGCCAGTGCTGTGCTTGTCAATTGCACAGGGCTGCTTGCAGACGATTCCTGGCTTGCCGTATCCGTCGACACAAATTGCTGGCTGGCCCTGCTCTGAGAAAAGCTTGCGGCATTGTCTTGACTGCTCAATGCATTGACTTGACCGTAAAGCGTGTTCGATGTATTGCCGCTGTCATCGTTGAATTTATCCTGAAAAGTACTTTTCGAGGAAGTGGTTTTCTTAGCCATGGTGAACTCCAGTAGCCAACCATTTGCATGGCCGACATGTGTTGATTTGCTTCCCAAGAGGGAGCTGCAAACTTCTGATTTGCAGACCAACCATGGTGCTGAAACGTCTGGTGATAAGCCATCAATCAATATGTTTGTTTTGATTGACCTGTAGGCCTATTCCAACGATAGGTATCGATCGAGGTGTTTGAAGGCGTGACTTCTGCCACTACCCGTTTGTGTATAGACCGTATGGGCACCACAAACAAACCGTTGGATAAATCGACTTGCTTCGATGATTCTTGGAGCATGAGTCCATGGCCTTGCTGCAATGGTTGCGGCGGCTTCTCGAAATGGAGCAAATCGTGTGGAACTCATTGCATAACGCCAAGACTCTTACATCCCGATTGGTCAGCGACAACGAACTGCAAGCCTTGATCGGCGACCCGGATGAGGAGGTCAAAAATCCCTATGCGCAATCCCTGCCCATGCATGACATTTGGCATGGAAATTCCCGTCGAAATCTTATTCTTGCGGCATTGTCCGAGGACAACTATGACGCCATAAAGGGCAGCTTGGAGGCGGTCAAGCTGAGCGCCGGACAGGTCATTTATGAGGGCGGTCGCGCATTGCAGCATGTTTACTTTCCCACCACTTGCACCGTCTCCTTGTTGTCCAGCACCATGGACGGCGAGACGGTCGAGGTGGCGTTGACAGACCGCAATGGCTTCGTCGGTGTACCGCTTGTTTTGGGTGCAACGTCTATGGCGACCAGTGTTCAGGTTCTGTGTGCAGGGCAGGCTTATCGCATGTCGGCCGATCGCTTTATGTCTTTATTGCGAGATGGCGATCAGCTGCAGCAGTTGGCCATGAGTTATGCGCAGTCTTTGATGATGCAAATGGCCCAGAGCATTGTGTGCAGTCGCCACCATTCCGTCAGCGAACGACTGAGCCAATGGATCCTTCGGAACTCGGACGGGTTGGGCAGCCATGAGTTGATGGTGACCCACGAGACCATTTCCAATATGTTGGGTGTTCGTCGAGAGTCGGTCACACAGGCGGCTGGAAAATTTCAGTCTGCCGGCTGGATCCGAAACAGCCGTGGAAGAATTGCCATCCAAGACCGTTCAGGCCTGCTTCGATCGGTTTGTGAGTGCTATGCGCGTATACAGGACGATTCAGCGCAATATGCGCATCGTTTGGGCCTGTTGTCTGAACGACCCCGTTACAACGGCGCTCAATACGTCATGCACATGGATTCGGAGCCGGTGCACGATGGACAGCAGGATTTGCATAAGTATGTGGATGTCTATGACTTTGCACCCGTGGGCTTTGTGACTTTGAACGCGCAGGCCCTGGTGACACAAACCAACTTGTCTGCGGCGATCATGCTCGACATTCAGCGTTCGCAATGTCAACACAAGCCTTTCCTTGGCTTCTTGGATGAAGCGTCGCGAAATCTTTTCATGGCGTTTCATTGGGAGGTGTTGAGTGGGCAATGTCGCCGGTTTTGTGTGGTGAATTTGCCAGCGACAGCACACCGTGCGGCGATGACCTTGCGCATTGATGCCACGGCGGACGAGTCGGGTGAGGAGAACCGCATGGTGTTGATCGATTTGGGTTCAGATCAACAGAGCCCAGTGCATCACGGAGTGCCGGAGGTTTCGGTTTGGCAGTTCGGTGCCGCGGCCAGGCCTGCATTGGGGGCTTTCAAGGCTTGAAGACTCGGTTCTGACTTTGTGCAGCTGGCATGCTTGGCGGTCTCTGAGCGTCTAAGATAGAGGCATGAAAAAAAGATCCATTGCCTCCTTCGACGTCAGCGCCATCGGCCTGGGCTGCATGAACCTCAGCCACGCTTATGGCGCACCTGTTTCGGCCCAGCAAGCCGAACGCGTGCTGCTCACTGCCTTAGACCAAGGCGTGACTTTTTTTGACACCGCCGCTTTGTATGGCTTTGGCACCAACGAAACCCTGGTGGGCCAAGTGATGAAGCCGCATCGGCAGAAGTTCACATTGGCCAGCAAATGCGGCATGCAAGGGGTTGAGCAAAGCGACGGCAGCAAGGTGCGCGTGATCGACGGCCGCCCCGAGACGATCAAAAAGACCTGCGAAGACGCGCTGCGTCGTTTGCAGACCGATGTGATCGACCTGTATTACTTGCACCGTTGGGACAAGAAAGTGCCGATCGAAGACAGTGTGGGCGCTTTAAGTGATTTGGTGCGCCAAGGCAAGATCCAGACCATTGGATTGTCCGAAGTGTCGGCGGGCACCTTGCGCAAAGCGCACGCGGTGCACCCGATTGCGGCTGTGCAAACCGAATATTCGCTGTGGACGCGCAACCCCGAGATCGCGGTGCTGCAGGCTTGCCGCGACTTGGGTGTGGCCTTTGTGGCTTTTAGCCCCGTGGCCAGGGGGTTTTTGTGCGGCCCTGCTTTGGATGTGTCGGGCTTTGACGCCAAAGACATTCGCCGCAGCATGCCGCGCTTTGCGCCCGACAATGACGCCGCAAACCAAAAGCTCTTGCCCGCCTATAACGCGCTGGCCCAAGAAGCAGGCTGCAGCCCTGCACAACTGGCGCTGGCCTGGCTGCTGCACAAGGGCGAAGACATCATTCCGATCCCCGGCACCACTTCGGTCGATCACCTGCTGGACGACCTGGCTGCGGTGGATGTGAAGCTGGATGCGGGTTTGATGGCGCGTTTGGAGGCACTGATCAACCAGCGCACCGTGGCCGGTGACCGCTACAACGCGCAGTCCAACAGCGAGGTGGACACCGAGGTGTTTGGCTGATTTTGGTTAAGGGGGGCTGGTTAAGGCTGGAAGCGGACGATCACAGCAGGAATGTGGCCTTGTGGTGCCTCTGATGGACAGCAACCACCATCTCTACATCCAAGAGCGTGCTGGTTTTGTGGTCTCGGCCAAGCCCGCGTTCCGGGGTCGGGTCAATCGCAAAGTCAAGGCTCTCCCGCCGGAATTCGTTCATGACTTCTGGGTAAACCGATTCGGTCACTCACACTTCACCGTCGGTAAATGTGCGTCTGAACTTCCCAATTTCTATGGGTACGGCCACCATCATCGGGATAGGAGAGCTGGCGATTGAAATTTGACCAGATACATTGCCCTGCATCTGTTCAACCAACAAGCCTTAGGTGCGCTGAAACACTGAACGATCATCCAATTGCGGCGATGATGAAATTTCAAAAAAGAAAAGGGTTTTATGCCAGCACACCCTGTTGAAAACCATCACGGAGCAAAACCATGAACTTGCCGATCGCCATGACATTTCTGCGCGCCCCGACCCCTTTCCCGCATTTCATGCCTTTGGATCCGGCGCGCACGCAGTTCAGCCATGGCCCAAACAGCCACCCGGGCTCGCTGCCCCGCGTCGCTGTGTTGCACCAGGGGCATGTGGACAACCACCACGCCTTGCGCGCTCAATTGCAAGAACGCGGTTACCCCTTTGAGACCAACAGTGACGGCGAACTCATCGCACACCTGATCGACGCCATCCACCCAGGCAATCCTGTGCAAGCCGTGCAGCGCGCCATGGCCTTGCTGCAGGGGCAAAGTACGTTTGCGGTGCAATTTCACGACCATCCTTATCGCCTGATCACGGCCCAGTCAGGCACTGCTCAAACGCCCAGCCAATTGATTGATATGAGGGGCTGAAGTCTGTGAAAAAGTGTGAGGGAATAGAGACATGACCTGATGTCTCGCATTGCACAAATGCCAAGCCTGGGCACTGTGGTCAGCATGGGTTTTATCCGACCTTTTTTAACCTCGATCTGATCGGCCGCCGGTAGCGGACATCCCTTGGCTGAGGCTGATGTTTTGCGCCTGCCATAGAAGGCTTGGATGGCTGCCTTCGCTGTCGTCCATGACTTCAGTCAGCTGTGTGCACCATCGCATCGACACGCAGCCACTGTCACATGCAATATGTCTTCGTGGATCGCTTGACGTTATCGCGTCAGTCCGTTGGCGGGCCATTGCACTTTGGCACCCTGACGACAAACCCCTCCAGACAAGGAACCCCCAAATGAAAACGCCAACACGCAGACGCTTTATCGAAATCACGCCCTTTGCCGGTCTTGCACTGTTGGCCGCTTGCTCGCCCAAAGTCGAACCACAGAGTGCGCCGGTAGCGACTGCGCCCAATCCCAGTCCGGCGCCCGCGGCCGCACCAGCACCATCAAAGATGACCACCAATCTTCCAATGGTCGAAAAAGGCGACGCCCAAGCCGTGGTTTTTGGCTATGTGGACGACGCCACCCAAGCGGACAAGGTGAAATTCAAAAACCACGTGTCTGGCAGTGCTTGCAGCAACTGCGCCTTGTACCAAGGCAAGGCAGGCGATGTCGCCGGTGGATGCCCTCTGTTTGCCGGCAAGAATGTGGCGGCCAAGGGCTGGTGCACGTCTTGGGCCAAAAAGGCCTGAGCCACTCAAAGATGGTCATCAGTGCCAATCAGACCACCATGACTCATTTGCGCCGCCTTTCCCTCCTTTCGCTGTTGCTTGCGGCGCTGACATTCGGTGGATGCCAAACCACCACCAGTGGTGGCTCGGTCGGCACGGACCGTCAACAGCTCCTTCTGGTTTCGTCCCAGCAGCTTGAACAGATGGCAGCGCAAAGTTACAGCAAGTTGACTTCCGAAGCCGCTGCAAAAGGCACCCTCAATACCGATGCTTCGATGCTTCGGCGCCTTCGTGCGATTGCCCAAAGAATTGAACCCCAGACAAAAACTTTTCGTCCCGACGCGCCTGATTGGAAATGGGAAGTCAACTTGATCAACAGCAGTGAACTCAATGCATTCTGTATGCCGGGTGGAAAAATCATTTTTTACTCAGGCCTGATCCGGCAACTGAATCTGACCGATGAAGAAATAGCCGTGGTGATGGGGCACGAAATTTCGCATGCATTGAGGGAACACTCACGCGAAAAGGTCTCGCAGGCCTTGGCTGCACAATCTGCAATAGGACTGGGCGCTGCACTGTTCGGCTTTGGCCAAGGTTCTGCCGACATTGCAGGAGTCCTGTACCAGTCTCTCGTTGCAACCCGCTTCAGTCGGACCGATGAGAATGAAGCCGATCGAATGGGTCTGGAACTCTCAGCGCGGGCTGGTTATGACCCGCGCGCAGGGGTCACGCTGTGGCAGAAAATGCTCAAAGCCAACAGTGGAAGCACCCCCCTTGTATTTTTAAGCACTCACCCAACAGAGGCCAGCCGCGTGCAGCAAATCGAAGAATTGCTGCCGACTGTCTTGCCTTTGTATAAAGCTGCGCGTCGAGACTGACATCACAAGGGCCCCGAAGGGCCCTTGCTTTTGTGGGTGTCGCTCAGCCCGCGTCAGGCTGCTGTCCCGGCGCAGCTTTTTGAAAGGCTTCCAGTTCCATGCAGGCTTTTTCCACCGCCATGATGTGTGGCCATTTCGTCAGGTCCACATTGAAGCGGCGAGCGCTTTCAACCTGGGGGGCCAGGTACACATCGGCCAGCGTCGGGGTGTCGCCAAAGCTGAAGCGGCCACGTCGTGAATCGGTCGCGATCAAGGCTTCGTAGGCGTCAAAGCCAGAGCTGATCCAGCTGGCGCACCAGGCGTTGATGGCTTCTTCTTTGGCGCCGAATTGTTTGCGCAGCGTTTGCAACACGCGGCGGTTGTTGAGGGGGTGGATGTCACAACCCACCATCGCCGCCAGCGCGCGCACATGGGCGCGGTCGTCCGCGCCTGCAGGCAGCAGGGCGGGCGTGGGGTGTTTTTCTTCCAGCCATTCGATGATGGCCGGCGATTGGATCAGCACCTGTTTACCGGTGTCGAGCGCGGGCACCATTTGCTGGGGGTTGACCGACTTGAAGGCTTCGCCTTGCTGTTCATCGACACGCAGGTCCACCGCCACGTAGTCTGTTGCCACGCCTTTGAGGTTCAGCGCAATGCGCAGGCGGTGAGAGGTGCCGCTTCTGAAAAAACTGTAGAGTTTCATGGGTTTACTCCGCTGGGCCTATGGTCAATGCAAGTTCGGCCACGCCTTCAACGCGGCCAGTGATTTTGTCACCACTCACCACGGCGCCCACGCCTTCGGGGGTGCCGGTGTAGATCAGGTCGCCAGGTTGCAGGTGGTAATAGGTGGACAGGTCGGCAATGATTTCACGGATGTTCCAGATCAGCTTGTCCACGTTGGACGACTGCTTGGTAACCCCATTGACTTCCAGTGCAATCGCACCGTTCTCGATCACCATGCCGGGCATGGGCACGATCTCGGAGCAAACCGAACCTTGCTCGATGTCTTTGCCCGTGTCCCAAGGGCGGCCCTTGTCGCGTGCCACCAGTTGCAGGTCGCGCCGGGTCATGTCCAGGCCTGCGCCATAGCCATAGACCAATTCGTGCGCGTTGGCTTCGCTCACGCGAAAGCCTGCTTTGCCAATCGCCAGCACCAGTTCCATCTCGAAGTGGTAGTTGTTGGTGCGGGGCGGGTAGTCGACGGTCGTGCCGCTTTCGACCAAGGTCTGGGGCGACTTGGTGAAGTAGAACGCCTGCTCGACGCTCTTGTCGACAGGGCGGCCCATCTCCACGGCGTGGGCATGGTAGTTGCGGCCCACGCAAAAAATGCGGTTGATGGCAAAACGCTGTTGTTGGCCACGGATGGGCAGAGAAGGAACGGCGGGAGGGGTAAAGAGGTAAGTGGTCATGTTGTGGAGAGTAAAAAATCAACCGCGGTTTTCGTACACACCCAGCTTGCGGTGCAGGGGCGATTCATCGGCAATGAAGAGAAAGGCGGGCTTGTCCGATTGCAGGTTTTTCAGCGTCACAGCTTCGTAGCCGGGCGCGCAGCAGGTGTCGGCCTCAAGCAGTGTGAAGGTGCTGGCCACGATCTGTGCTTGCACTTGGCCTTCAATCACATGGAACACCTGTGCGGGAGAGCGAGCGGGCAAGCGCAGGGTCTGGCCGGGGCGCAGCATCAGGGCGTAAAAGCCCAAGATGTTTTCTGCATCGCCGCCCGTTTCGGGGTTGGTGTAAGTCACTTGCACCTGTTCCAAACCGGCATCGTCAGAGGCCAGCGATTCAAGCGCGGCTTTGGCGTCTTTCCAAGCGTAGCGCAGCATGGGGTAAGCCTTCTTGCTGCGCTCAAACACATGTGAGGGCACCACGCCGCCACGGGCGTATTGTTTGTCGCCTTGGCCGGGCACCACGGTCTGCCGGTCGCCGTTGATGTGGTAACTGGCCTCCATGTAATAGACCAGGGGCAAGTCCAGCACATCCAGCCAGATCACAGGCTCGGTGCCGTCGTGGCCGTGTTCGTGCCACAGGCCCGTGGGCGTCAGGATCAAATCGCCTCGGCTCATGGGGCATTTTGCGCCGTCCACCGTGGTCCAGGCGCCTTCGCCTTCTACGACCATGCGCACCGCATTGGGGGTGTGGCGGTGGCTGGGGGCCCATTCGCCGGGCATGAGCAGTTGCATGCCCAAGTACATGGCGGCGCTGGCCTGCATTTTGTCGAGGCCGTGGCCGGGGTTGGCCAGCACCAGCACGCGGCGCTCGGCTTTTTCAATCGGGGTCAGCTCGCCCGCCTTGAGCAGCAGCGGCTTGATGTCTTTGTAAGCCCAGCAAGTCGGCTGGGTCTGGCGCGTGGGCACCTTGGGTGGCAGCACGCCGCGCAGGCTGGGCCACAGCGGCACCAAGTTCACGTTGCGCAGGTCTTGCACATAGTCTGGTGGAAGGTCTTCGATTCGGCCGAGGTCGTTCATGGAGTGTCTCCTTTTTATGCGTTGTGTTTTGCTGCGTCGAGGCAGTTGCCCACGTTCCAGCCATAGAGCCATTCCATCGCATCATAAAAGCGCTCGGGGCTGCGGCCGCGCCACAGGTCATTGCGCACCAGGCGCTCGACGCCCTTGGCGTGATAGATGCGGCCCATCTCGCGGCTCGACAGCACGATGCGTGCGGTGCGGGCCACGCGGGCGCGTTGGTACATGTCCAGCGCTTGGGGCCAGTCGTTGCCGTGTGTGCGCAGCGCTTCGCCCAAAGTGACGGCGTCTTCCATGGCCATGCAGGCGCCTTGGGCCATGTATTGCGTGGTGGGGTGCGCTGCGTCGCCCAGCAAGGTCACGCGGCCATAGGTCCACTGGCCAATCGGCTCGCGGTCGGCGGTGGCCCAGCGCTTCCAGGTCTTGGGCAGGTCAATCAATTGGCGCGCCTTGGGGCTGATGCCTTGAAAGTAGCTTTGCACTTCTTCCTTGCTGCCGTCTTTGACGCCCCATTCCTCTTGCTCGCGGCTGTGAAAGGTCACCACCACGTTGTATTGCTCACCGCCGCGCAGGGGGTAGTGCACCAGGTGGCAGTTGGGGCCGACCCAAATGGCGGCGGCGTTCCACTGCAGGTCTTGCGGAAAGTCTTTTTTCTCGACCACGGCGCGGTACACCACATGGCCCGTGACGCGGGCCGGGTCGCCCACAAACTGCTCGCGCACCACCGATTTGACGCCGTCGGCCCCGATCAGGGCGCAGCCCTTGAAGGCTTGGCCGTTTTGGTCCCACACGGTCACGCTGTTGTCGTCTTGCTCGATGCGCACCACGCGGGTGCTGGTGTGAAATTGCACTTGCCCTGTTTCTTGCGCGGCTTCGAGCAATGACAAATGCACATCGGCGCGGTGGATCACGGCATAGGGATTGCCAAAACGCTGGCGGAATTTCTCGTCGGTGGGGATCTTGCCCACTTGGTACTCGTCGATCGCGTCGTGCATCACCATGAAGTCGGTGTACACGGCGCGGCTGCGGGCTTTGTCACCCACGCCCAAAGCGTCAAACGCATGAAACCCGTTGGGGCCAATTTGGATGCCCGCGCCAATCTCGCCGATTTCGGGGGCTTGCTCCAGCACCGTGACCTGAAAGCCTTGGCGCACCAGGGCGAGGGCTGCGGCCAAGCCGCCAATGCCGCCACCTGCGACCAGGACGGGAAGTTGAGTGGGTGCAGTGCTCATGGGAGTTCCAGCCAATGAAGTTGAAAAAGTGACGAGATTATATGCATGCATATTAATTATGCAAATCGTGTCAGGTCGCTTTCTGTCGCGTGAAAACTCGAGGGTGAATTGGACAGATCACCGGCAGTCAAACCGACTAGAATTATCCGACCGCCCGGTTGGTTAATTCAAGCAGACCGGGTTTGAACTTCTCAGAAAGCGTTGACCCATGTCCCAAGTCCTGCAAAGTTTCATCGGTGGCCAGTGGATCGGCCAGCAAGGGGCGCAAGCTCTGCGCAGCGCCATTACTGGTGCCACCTTCTACCAAACCCATGCCGAAACGATTGACTTTGGCGACGCGGTGCACCATGCACGTACCGTGGGACTGCCCAATTTGCTCAAGCTGGACTTTCAAGAACGCGCCCAGCGCCTCAAGGCTTTGGCCAAATATTTGGGCGAACACAAAGAACAGCTTTACGCCATCTCGTCCCACACCGGTGCCACGCGTGCCGACAGCTGGGTGGACATCGAAGGCGGCGCAGGCACGCTGTTCGCGTATTCGGGCATGGGCAGCAACGAGCTGCCCAGTGGCAATCTGATCCACGAAGGACCGGCATTCCCTTTGGGCAAAAAAGGCGGCTTTGCGGGCACGCACATTCTGGTGCCGCGCGGCGGCATCGCGGTGCACATCAACGCCTTCAACTTCCCCATCTGGGGCCTCTTGGAAAAGTTTGCGCCCAGCTTTTTGGCGGGAATGCCCTGCATCGGCAAACCCGCTTCGTCCACCAGCTACCTGACCGAAGCCATGGTACGTCTTGTGGAGCAATCGGGCATCTTGCCTGCGGGTGCTTTGCAGCTGGTGATTGGCTCGACCGGTGACCTGCTCGACCGCCTGAACGGCCAGGACGTGGTGACGTTTACCGGCTCGGCCGACACCGCCGCCATGCTGCGTGTGCACCCCAATGTGGTCAAGCACAGCATCCCCTTCAACGCCGAAGCCGACTCGCTCAACTGCGCCATCCTCGCCCCCGATGTCTCGCCCGATGACGAAGAGTTCGACCTGTTCGTGAAGGAAGTCGCCCGCGAGATGACTGTGAAAGCGGGCCAAAAATGCACTGCGATTCGCCGCGCCATCGTGCCGCGCCAGCACTTGGACGCTGTCGCTGAAAAGCTCAAGGCCCGTCTGGCCAAAGTGGTGGTGGGTGATCCGTCTGTCGAGGGCGTGAAGATGGGGGCACTGGCCTCGCATGCGCAACAAGCCGATGTGGCCGAGCGCGTGGCCCTGCTGCGCCAAAGCGCCGAACTGGTGTTTGGTGGTGGGGACGATTTCCAGCCGGTGGGGCAGGGCGTTGAAGGCGGTGCCTTCTTCCAGCCCACGCTGCTCCTGTGCCAAAAGCCTTTGCACACCGACAGCGTGCACGATGTGGAGGCCTTTGGCCCCGTGAGCACGCTCATGCCTTACGACGGCATCGACGAAGCCCTGCAGCTGGCCGCGCGCGGCCAGGGCAGCTTGGTGGGCACGCTGGTCACCAAAGACCCGCAAATCGCAGCCCGCATGATCCCGGTGGCCGCCGCATTGCATGGCCGCCTGCACATCCTGGACCGCGAAGCCGCGGTCGAATCCACGGGCCACGGCTCGCCGCTGCCGCCGCTCAAGCACGGTGGCCCCGGCCGCGCGGGGGGCGGTGAAGAACTCGGCGGCATCCGCGCCGTCAAGCACCTGATGCAGCGCACCGCGCTGCAAGGCTCGCCCACCATGATCGCCGCCGTCACGGGCGAATACATGCGCGGCGCCAAATTGATCGAGACCGAGGTGCACCCTTTCCGCCGCCACTTTGAAGAGCTGCAAATTGGCGAGAGTTTGTTGACCCACCGCCGCACGGTGGGCGAGGCCGACATCGTGGCCTTTGGCGGTCTGTCCGGCGACTATTTCTACATGCACTTCGACGAGATCGCCGCCAGGGACTCGCCGTTTGGCAAGCGCATTGCGCACGGCTACTTTGTATTGTCGGCCGCTGCGGGCCTGTTTGTATCGCCCGCGCCTGGCCCGGTGCTGGCCAACTACGGCTTGGACACCCTGCGCTTCGTCAAGCCCGTGGGCATTGGCGACACCATCCAGGCGCGCCTGACGGCCAAGCGCAAGATCGACCGCCAAAAGAAAGACGCCAACGGTGTGGGGCAGGGCGTGGTGGCTTGGGACGTGGAAGTGACCAACCAGTTGGGTGAAGTCGTGGCCAGCTACGACATCTTGACGCTGGTGGCCAAGAAGGGCTGAGGCGCATGCGGGGATAATCACCGCCATGAGATCCCCCATTGCCGTTGTTGACGTTGACCGTTGCGAAACCTGGACCCGCTACAAAGCCGGTTTGTGCGACACCTGTGCGGCCAACTGCTGCACCATGCCGGTCGAGGTCAAGATGGCCGACTTGGTGCGGTTGGGCATGGTGGACCCGTTTGAGGCCGAGCACGAAGACCCCAAACAGATCGCCAAGCGTCTGACCAAGGCCGGACTCATAGAGCATTTCAACTTCAAAAACAGCATCTTCAGTCTGGCGCGTCGCGCCAGTGGTGACTGCCAGTTTCTCGATGCCAAGACGCGCCGATGCACGGTGTACGACAAGCGCCCCAACACCTGCCGTTTGCACCCGCAAGTGGGGCCGCGCCCCAACCACTGCCCTTACGGCAACAAAGCGCAATCGCGTTGATCGATGACAAAACACACAGGTCATTACGCCGAATTCACTTCGCCAGACCAGCACCGTTTCCGTGCGTTTGTGGCGCACCCCTCCAGTCCCCCACGAGGTGCTTTGGTTCTGTTGCATGAGATGGATGCCAGATCGCCCAACCGCGTTCATTCCATGGCCCCATCCAACCCCATGCCCGGGCTGAGCCAGCGCATTCGGGCCTTGGCCAGCGAGCATGCGGCCAGAGGTTATCTGGTGGTGGCGCCATCGCTGTTTGGCAGAGGCCGGGCAGGCCAGGGTCATGGTTACCACTACCAGATGGGTTTCTCGGGCGAGCAATTGGTGAAACCTTTGCAGCCGGTAGACTCAAGCCGCATCATGCTGGACGTCCAGACCGTGGTGACTTGGGCCCAAGGGCAGGTGGCTCAGGGCAAAGTGGGCCTCATGGGATTTTGCTGGGGCGGCTTGCTCGCTTGGCAAGCCGCGTGCACCATGCCGCAAATTTTTGCAGCCGCTTCTTTTTATGGCGGGGGGATGACGAACCCGGAGGTGCGCGGGTTGCGACCGCTCTGCCCGGTGCTGGTTCATCTGCCTTCCAATGGCGCGTGGATGACGCAAGAAGCCATGGATGAATTTGTGGCTGTGCAGCGAGATCACTTTGCCGCCCACGGGGCGGTCAGCCCGGGTCAAAAAGGGCCGATGGTTCAGATCGAGCGCTACGATGCGGCCTATGGCTTTGATCATGCCGGCAGCCGACAGTTCGATGCGATGGCATCGCAGGTGGCCAGACTGAAAACCACCTCTTTCTTGGACAAATACCTGAATGTTTAGGCGCATCCAAAGGCGCTGTCAAGAGACCGTCTGTGGCGTTAGGTGGGTGGGCAGTGCGAGCAGATCCTGAAGCTTCAAGGGCTTGGAAAAAAAGTAGCCTTGTGCTTGTTGGCAACCGAGCTTGATCAAGGTGTCTTGCTGAAAACGGTTTTCCACGCCTTCAGCCGTCACCTCAAGCCCCAGCGATTGCGCCAAGGCCAGAATCCCTGAAATGATTTTGATGTTTTCTTCCCGCTCCATACCGGCGATGAATGACATGTCAATTTTCAATTTTTGAATGGGCATGCTTGCAAGGCGCGACAAAGAAGAATAAGACTTGCCAAAATCATCGATGGCAATGCGCACACCCAAGCCCATGATGGCCTGTAGTTGACCGACCAGTTCTTGTTGGCTCAAGGTGCAATTCGTTTCAGTCACTTCCAGAACAAAACCATCCAAACCGTTTTCAAGTTCTGCTGCTAAGTTGGAAAGGATCGTCAAAAGACGCTTTCCACACATCAACTGGGGGGACGAATTCAAGGCGATCGTTGCATTGGGAAAGTGGGCGCGGATCGCGTGGCTGTCTTTGACCACTTGGGTAAACATGTGCTCTGTCAGAGGGTCTATGGCGCCAGATTGCTCGGCCAATGGAATGAATTCTGCCGGGCTGATCCAGCCCAATTCTTCGTCATGCCACCGTGCCAAGGCCTCAAATCCGATGACTTTTCCGGTCAGCAGATCCACCTCGGGTTGGTAATGCGGTTGGATTCGACCTTCCCGAATGGCCGCAGTCAGCTTGCTGTCGACTTTGTTTTTTCGGGTGGTGGCCGCCATCATCTGGACATTGAGCCACTGGATCTGATTGCGACCGGCTTCCTTGGCGCTCAGCAAAGCGGTGTCTGCATAAATGAGCAGCTGGTTGATCGATTCCGAGTGATCGGGAAACAAAGCAGCCCCAGCGCTGAAGGTGGCTGTGACCTGCACGGTATCGAAGTGATGGACAGTGAAAACTGCAGGCTTGAAAATCAGTTTCAATTTGTTCTTGAAATCAGCGATCGGTTCATCGACATCCAGCACAGCAATGAATTCGTCCCCTGAGCGTCGGCACAAGAAATTGCCATCGGGCAATATGGCCTTGAGATGTTGCGCGATCTGCCGAATGACTTCATCGCCTTGATCGTGACCAAAGGTGTCGTTGATGTTTTTGAAATTGTCCAGGTCAATGAACAAGATCGCAAAGCGAGTGCCATCCACTTTTTTCTGGGTGTACTCCAAAAATCGCCTGTAGTTGGGCAGCCCTGTCAAAAAATCTTCTTGCAGAAGGTCTTGAAGTTTTTTTTCTGCTTCACGAATCGCCCTGATATCCGAAAAAACGGAAACATGGCCTTGATTCACGCCTTGGGAATCCAGCAAGGTGGACACCGACAGCAACACAGGCAACTGGGTGTGTTGTTTGCTTAAAAAATAGGTTTCGCCTCGCCAAACACCCAGACGGCGGACAGCATCGGCAATGACCGACAAGTCAACGCCCTTGTGGTCTTGGATGTAGAGCCGTCCGGCAGGTTGGTGCAGGAGCTCTTCTTTGGTGTAGCCCGTCATGTCTGTCAATGCGGCGTTCACATCCACGACCAAACCTTGCTTGTTTGTGATCAAAATGGCTTCGGCCGCAGTCTCGAAGACCCTGGAGAAAATCGCTTGCCTTTGGGTGGCCCGTCGTTGATTTCGCAGCATGCTTTGCAAGACGTTGGACACCTTGGCAATTTCATCTCCGGTGTTGTCACTGAATGCCTCATCACCGCGACCCTGCACTGTGTCAGAGGCCAGTTGCACCAGATCATCCAGTCGGCGCGTGGTGCGTTCTGAAAAAAGTCGGGTCCAGCGTCTCAGACCCAGGAACAGCAAGCCGCCACAGAGCAATGAAACTGTCAAACCCGTCATCACAAACAGAAATGCGGACAAATAGCTTTGTTGGAGTTGAATATGAAGGGTGTGGTTTTTTCCAGCGTAGTCCCATTCAAATTTGAAGGCTTCACTGTGTTTGGAAAGATCCGACGCAGAGTCTAAAAATGGGGTCAGGCTGTAATTGACTTTCAGATCTTTTGGGAAATTCAGCATGGTCATGACCTGGCCCAGATCAAGTTGAAGCCAAATGATGCCGATGGTGCTGTCTGTGAAATTGGGCGTGACAGGCACGCTGGCTGACAGATACTTAGATTGTTCGATGGTGATCAGATCCAGGTGGGTCTGGCTGTCCCCGATGGTTTTTGTGATGTTGTCCGGGACATCCTTAAACCAACTCGCTGAACTACCGCTCTGGATGAAAAATCGGCCGAGGTAATCCAGCAGTTCAAACTGGTGAAATTTGCTTTGATTGGCTTTTTCCAGAAGTGGCAGGAGATACGTTCCCCGTCCCTCCGAGTCCGTCAGTCCGGTCCAGACCTCTGTCGAATGGGCCAAGTCATTGGCCTGGCGGAAGGAGTAGCTGATTTCGGAGCTGAGACGCGTGGCAATCAGCGCCTTGTAATGTTTGAACTCTTCTTGCTGATAGAAAAAAATACCGTACAGGGCCAACAGCATGCACAGCGATGTCACCCCTAAGACGTAGGCTCCAAAGAGCCTGAAAACATCATGTCTGATCTGTGCTTTGAGCGATTTCAATCGTCCCATGTCAGTCTTGCGGTATCAGGTGACCTGAGGGTGTCAATTTGACAAACAGAACTTGCGATTTGTCCAAGGCATCGTGCCGATGTGGGGTGAAGGGCTTGTTGTAGTGCCGGACGGCGCCATGGAATGCGGGCAATTTTTCCAAGGCATCTCTTATTTTGTGGGGCGATGTGGTTTTTGCGGTGTCAATGGCCTTGGCCAGAAGATGGACCGTGTCATAACCATGTGCGGCGCCAACGGGGCTGGGAATGTCTTGTGTGCTTTTCAGGCCATGGTTTTTCATAATCCAATCGGCGAGGTAAACGGCACGAGGGCGCTGGTTGTTGATGAAGGTGAAGGTCTGGATGAAATCGATGCGCACCTTGGGCAGTTCTTCAGTGACCAACTCGTGCAAGGTGCCCCCCACAGCGCCCCAATGGGCCACCACGGGCATGCGCATGGGCGGGTCCTGTGCGGCGATTTCTTTGACCAACATGGCGCCTTCCTTTTCATTGCCGACAAACAGCAGGCCTTGGGTGCGTGATTCCAGGCAGGCACGGTACTGATCCTTGAGCGATGGGTCACCCCAGTTATACCAACGCACCACTGGAAATTGGGCCGTGTCTTTCCCAGATTTTTCTAAAATCACTTTTTCTGCTGAACGACCCCAGGCCGTGTTGGGCAAGATGGCACAAGCTTGCCGAACCCTGTATTTCGAGGAGAGTCGATTCATCATCGCTTCGACGCCCCACTCGTCCTTGAGTGAGACCCTAAACGAGTAGGACGGTTTGTGGTCGTGATCGGTGATGGGATCTGCTGAACCCCAGACGCTGATCAAGGGGACCTTCAGTCGGTGTGCCTCGGGCAGCATCTCTACGCTGATGGGACTGAATTTACCCGTCAAGACGGCCACCATATCTTGGGCAGTCGCCAATCGGACAAAATTGTCTTTGCCCATGGCTGAGATGCCTTTGTTGTCGGTGGTCATCAGTTTCAGTGGGCGTCCATTGAGCACGCCGCCATTGGCGTTGATTTTTTCCAGCGCGGCTTTGATGCCCCATTCGATGGCCATCGCGGAGGTGTTGGTTTTGAGGCTGTAGGCGTCATCAAACCCGATCCACACGGGCGGTTTTTGGGGCTGGGCTGGGGTTTGTGCCCAGGTCTGTGCGGCACAAGTACAGACGAAGGCTGCAAGGACTTGGACTTTGCAATGCAGCCCCCTGCGGGCGGTATTCAAAGGCATCAAGAGGGTTTTACCCATGGAACGTTTTCTCCCATAAAGACGACATCAACAGACGGGTTGAACTGCTCGTGGGGGCCACTGTGCTGTAACGCCCCGAAAAAAGTTTGCAGATCATGGCGTGGCGCTGCGCCTGGCTGCTGTATTCAAAAGTGGCTGCCAGCTGGCCGTGGTGTTGCCGCACGGGTTGTATCGTCACGCGTCCAACGCCTTGCACTGTCAAGCTGGTTTTGTCTTTTTTGAAAAGGCCATTGGCCGTCTCAGGCAGCGCCAATTTGCAACCACCGACGCTGGCATCGATGAGCTCAACCGGGATGCTGGTTTCGCCATCGTGGACGGTGGCCGGTTCGGCCATCCAGAAGCGCTCTTCCTTGCGCAAACGTGGGCCTTCAAAACAAAGCAAAGCGGCCAATCCCAAAGTCACCACGTTCAGCATGGACCAGAACATGGCAATGGGGAAAAACTCGTCGTGCGGCACCACCGCCAACTCGGGCACGACGTTCATCAGCAAGCCCACCAAGGTCAGGGCCATGCACGTCAAAATCATGCCCAGACTGAACAGGTCCACCTGACGGCCTTGGACGGCGTCCGAGCCTTTGGGGGTGACTTTGAACGGTTGACCAAAGGGTTTGATCAGCGATGCCAGCACGGTTGGGCCCAATCTGAAACTTGCAAACACGCCGACGGGGCCAGAGACCAGCGGTGAAAAATGACCGCCGACCAGCCAGCGCATGGCCAGAAAAAACGACAAGAAAACCGGCAGTTGGTAAAACACCATGTCTGCCGAGTCCGTGAAGTGAAAAGGCAACCATCCCAACAGCAGATACGCCAGAGGAATGGCGATCAGCATCAGCCGAACGGCGTACTGCGTGAGCCAACTGGTGGGAAAAAAAAGGATGCGCTGCATGACGCTCAGACCGGGACCCAAGGGGCCCGCTGGCAAAAACAAGGACTGAATGGCCCCACGGCACCAGCGCTCGCGCTGCACGAAGAAGCCTTCGATCGATTCGGCCGCCAGCCCCATGCTCAGGCGTTCATTCAGGTAAATGGTCTGGTAGCCTTTGCGCAGCATGACCAAGGTGGTGAGCAAGTCTTCGGTGATGCTCTGGGTGGGAATACCGCCGATGGCATCGACCGCTTTGCGGCGCATGATGCTGCACGAGCCGCAGCAAAACGCCGCCTGCCAGGCATCGCGGGAAGCGGCCATTTGGTCAAAAAACAAGCGTTGCTCGTCCGGGTAAGCCTGCATCAGGCCCAGGTTGGTTTGGATCGGGTCTTGGTTGTAGAAGTGTTGGGGCGTCTGAACGATGCCAATAGTCGGGTCTTCGAAAAACCCAAGAGTGCGATGAATGAAGTTTTTGGCGGGGACAAAGTCCGCGTCAAAGACAGCGATGAACTGGCCTTGGGCATGGGCCAATGCATGGTTCATGTTGCCCGCCTTGGCGTGCGAATTGTCGGCTCGGGTCAAGTAGCGAACGCCAGTCTCTTCACAAAACTGGCGCAGCCAATCGCGCTTGCCATCGTCCAGCACCCAGACGGTTTTGTGCGGGTAGTCCACTGCGGCTGCAGCCACAATGGTTTTTTCCAGGACGTCCAGTGGCTCGTTGTAGGTCGGAATGAAAATGTCGACTTCGGGCAAGGGACTGGGCATGCGGTGTTGGTCGGCTTGTGCGCTTCGGGTGTTGGTTCGGCTCATGATCAACAAGAAGACCGCCACCTCGATGAAGGCCAAAATTTCAACGCCCCAGACACCCCAGATCCATGACTGAGACCAGTCGCTGTCGCCTTGATCAGGCCACACGGTGCTGAACAAGCGCCAGGCCAAATACTGCAAACACAGCAGCACGGGAAGCAGGCACACCATCTGCCTGACCCTGAGGTCGGTTCGCTGGCTGTCCCACACCAGCAAAAAGAAAACCGTGACCACCAACAACGGGACGTAGGCCATGGCGGAGATCAGGTGAACAACGCGCTGACTCGGCTGAGCCAGACCGAGGGACGCCAGTCGCGCGGCACTTTGACATCGACTTTGCGACCGACGTAGCACAAGTTTTCTTGGGCTTTGTCCAGGTCAGCAGACGCAATCTTCACGAAAATCCGGGCATCCTTTTTTTCACGTTGCAGTTGCGCGACCAAGGTCACGTCTTGCAAGTTGTTGCCACTGCCCGTCACAGCATCAATGTGGCCCGTCAACCAGGCGGTGCTGCCAATCAGTCGGTACTGAACCGCTTTGCCCACTTGAAACGATTCGAGCGATGACTCCGGAACGGCCACATCCAGGAACAGGTTGTCGCAAGAGATCACATGGGCGAGGTCTGTGCCGATCACGACTTCGGTGCCGTTGCTGCCGAATTTGCGCCACAACACGCCTTGGCTGGGTGCGAGCATGCGCACTTCGCGGGCCAAGGCCATGCTTTCTCGCTCCTTGTCGATTTGCAATTGAACATCCGAGCTGCGCCGCTCGTTTTCGCGCAGTCGGGCGGCAACGTCGGTGATTTGCAGGCGCACGTCATCCAAGCGTTGCTGTGTGTAGGGGACGTCGTTGCGCCCTTCGCCCAGGTAGACAAAGCGTTGGACGGCTTGCTTTTCGGTTTCCAGCAGCCGGATGCGGGCTTGAAAAATATCGAGTCGGCTTTGGGTGACTTCGAGTGCGTATTGCGCGGCCTCGTTTTGAGCCGGAGAGATGAAGTTTTCCTTGACCAGCAGCGC
This sequence comes from Limnohabitans sp. Rim8, assembly GCF_943326455.1. Lineage (NCBI taxonomy): Bacteria > Pseudomonadati > Pseudomonadota > Betaproteobacteria > Burkholderiales > Comamonadaceae > Limnohabitans > Limnohabitans sp. Rim8. The sequence goes on along the minus strand of NZ_CALPTI020000007.1, from coordinate 144,205 downwards.
GTTGCGCTGGGCCAGCAACTGTTGTTCACGGATCAGGCTTTCCTGGGCTTTCTTTTCGGCTTTGGCTTGCGCGAGCTGCTCTTCTAAGCGGAGAAATTCGTGGCTGCGGTGAACAGCGACCCGGGTTTGCAACTCTTTTTGCAGTTGCTGAAGGTTCTTCAGGTGTTGCTGAAGGCCCAAGCTTCTTTCATTCAGGGTTTTTTGCTCCACCTCCATTTCATTGACGGCACTCTCTTTGAACCGCAGGTTGCTGATCCTGACCAGTTCCTCCCCTTGCGCAATGGGCTGGCCAGACATTTTGTTGAAGCCGTCCAGGGCGCCCTCTATGGGGGACTTGATGACCATGTAATGGGTGTTGACGATGGCGTTGATGCTTTGAAAGTTGGCCAAGGCCGGGACAAGCACCACCGCCGCGATCAGTGCAATGCCCACACCGATGGTGCGTTTGGCGTTTTTCAAGGAGGTCAGCATGTTCAAGCTCTGAAGTGGTGGGTTCTTGTTCAATGCTTTTTGGCGGGATGCATCACGCGATAGCACTCGCAAGCTCTGGCGGCCAGCCCGGGGCGGTCCAGGACTTCCAATTGACCGCGTGTGACGTTGATCAAGCGCTCATGGCTCAATTTGCCGGCAGTCAAGGTGACCGATTCGCGCCGAATGCCCAGAACGTCTGCAATTTCCTGGTGGGTGACCTGAAGGGTGTGTCCTTGGGTTTTGTCCAAGGTGTTCATGATCCAGCGAACGATTTGTTGTTCGTTGCTGTGTTTGCCGCTGCAGACGGTGGGCATGGCGATCTGCAAAATCATTTGCCGTGTCGCGGCCATCCAGATCTTCAGGAAGGCGCTGTCCTGGGCCAGCTCAGACTGGAAAACGCTCAAGGGCAATTTGTAGGCAAACCCCGAGAACTTCACACGGGCCCTGCTGAAGTTTTGGTTGCCGCCCATCACACCACTGCCGACCATGCCTTCTTTGCCAATCAGGACAATGTCCGCCGAGGAGCCGTCCGAGATGTCGATTTGCATGGCGATGATGGCGCTCACGGGGAAAACAACGAATTGAATCGCCTCGTGAGGCCGAAAGATCAACTGCCCCGTTTCAAGGCAAGTCAACTGAAAGTACGAAATGAGTTTTTCGTATTTTTCGGCATTCAACTGCTCGATCATCAGATTATTCAATGGACTTAACATTTTTAGCCCTTTTGTTAGAACTGATGATTACTGTAATTTTCCGCAACGAATCTGAATGTTCGTTATCGAACATTGTGGGGCCTTTATTGGCAAAAGTAATAAATTTAAAAATTAAATAAAAATTAAAAAAATTGCTTGGCTGTGGGTGTGTTCACAAAATACTGAAGGGCGCAACAAAAAAGCCTCCCGACTTTCCAGTCGGGAGGCTTTGTCTTGTGCAGAACTGTGCAGATTTACATCGTGTCGATGAAGCTGCGCAGTTTGTCAGAGCGGCTGGGGTGCTTGAGCTTGCGCAGCGCCTTGGCCTCTATTTGACGGATGCGTTCGCGGGTCACATCAAATTGCTTGCCCACTTCTTCCAGGGTGTGGTCGGTGGACATCTCGATGCCAAAACGCATGCGCAGCACTTTGGCTTCGCGGGGTGTCAGGCTGTCCAGGATGTCTTTGACCACATCGCGCAAGCCCGCTTGCAGCGCCGCGTCCATCGGGGCGGTGTGGGTGTTGTCTTCGATGAAGTCGCCCAAGTGGCTGTCGTCATCGTCACCGATCGGCGTTTCCATGGAGATTGGCTCTTTGGCGATCTTCATGATCTTGCGGATCTTGTCTTCCGGAATCTCCATCTTCTCGGCCAGGATGGAGGCATCGGGCTCAAAGCCAAATTCCTGCAGGTGCTGACGCGAGATGCGGTTCATTTTGTTGATGGTTTCGATCATGTGCACCGGGATGCGGATCGTGCGGGCCTGGTCCGCAATGGAGCGGGTGATGGCCTGGCGGATCCACCAAGTGGCATAGGTCGAGAACTTGTAGCCCCGGCGGTATTCGAATTTGTCCACCGCCTTCATCAAACCGATGTTGCCTTCTTGGATCAAGTCGAGGAATTGCAGGCCGCGGTTGGTGTATTTCTTGGCGATCGAAATGACCAGACGCAGGTTGGCCTCGATCATCTCCTTCTTGGCATCACGGGATGAGCGTTCACCGGCGTTCATGCGTTTGTTGATGTCTTTCAGCTCATCGAGCGGCACAACCACTTGCGATTGCAGGTCGGTCAGTTTTTGCTGCAGGTCTTGCACCGGCGGGATGTTGCGGCCCATGACCGCGCTCCAGCTCTTGCCCGCAGCGGCTTGCTTTTCAATCCACTTGAGGTTGAGCAGGTGGGATGGAATGCGTTTGCCGTTCTTGTCACGGCCACTGAAATCGGCAATGAAGTTGTCTTGGGGGTAGCCGCACTTGTCCACAATGATGCGGCGCAGTTCGCGCTCTTTTTTGCGCACATCGTCGACCTGGCCACGCACCATGTCGCACAGCTTTTCAATGGTTTTGGCCGTGAATCGGATGGTCATCAGCTCTTCAGACAGGGCCGATTGCACCTTGATGTAGGCGGGTGTGCCCCAGCCTTCTTTGTCGTACACCTTGTGCACTTTTTCGAAGTACTCGGTGATGCGGTCAAAGCGTTCGAGGGCTTGGACTTTGAGCTCTTCGAGTTTTTTGGTCAGGGCTTTGGAGCCGCCTTTGCCATCGTCGTCATCGGCTTCGTCGAATTCGTCGAAGTCTTCTTCGGCCACGTAATCGTCGGCTTCGTTCAGGTTGGCAAAGCCATCCACCACAGTCGAGATGACGATCTTGCCTTCGCGGATTTCGTTGGCCAGGCGCAGAATTTCGGCGATGGTCGCAGGCGATGCGCTGATCGCGGCCATCATGTCCATCAAGCCGCCTTCGATGCGTTTGGCGATTTCGATCTCGCCTTCGCGTGTCAGCAGTTCCACGGTGCCCATCTCGCGCATGTACATGCGGACCGGGTCGGTGGTGCGGCCGAATTCGCTGTCCACGGTGGACAAGGCGGCTTCTGCGGCTTCTTCGGCTTCTTCTTCGGTCGAGCCTGTGGGGGCGTTGTCCGTGATGATCAGGCTTTCGGCGTCAGGCGTTTGCTCGTAGACCGCCACACCCAGGTCATTCAGGGTGGCGATCACCACTTCCAGGGTTTCGGCATCGACCAATTTGTCGGGCAAGTGGTCGCTGATCTCGCCGTTGGTCAGGTAGCCGCGGGTCTTGCCCAGCTTAATCAGGGCTTTGAGACGGTCGCGGCGCTGTTTCATTTCGGCTTCGGTCAGGACGGTTTCGTCCAAACCAAATTCCTTCATCAAGGCGCGCTCTTTGGCCTTGCTGATCTTCATGCGCAGAGGCTTGACCTTTTCGCCCGTCTCCGACACGTTGTCGGCGACAGGTTCGCCTTGCAGGTCTTCTTCAAGGGCCGCCAGTTCGAGTTCTTCCTCAAGACTCGGCTCGGCGATGCTGCCTTTCTTTTTGGGGCCACGTTTGGCGCCCGTAGTGACTTTGACCGGAGCGGCTTTGAGTGGAGCGGCTTTTTTGGCCGCGGGTTTTTTCTCTTCTGCTGGCGCAGCGACTTTGGCTGCTTTGGCCGTTTTTTTCACTTCCACTGCAGGTGCAGCTTCTTTGGCTTTGGCGACAGGGGTTTTTTCAATGGCTTCAGATTTCTTGGCGGGCACGGATGCAGCTTTCTTCACAGGCTTGACAGGAGTCGCCGGTTTCGCCGATGTCTTGAGCTTGCTGGGGACCGCTTTGGCTGCCGGTGTTGCTGCGGGTTTTGCAGCAAGCTTGGCAGTTGCTTTGGCCTTGCTCACCACAGGGGCGGGCTTTTTGGCCGGTGCTTTGGCGATCACCTTGCTGGCAGCTTTGGGCACAGCGGCAGGCGCGGGTGCTTTTTTGGCAGCGGAAGCTTTGACAACGGTTTTGGATTTGGCAGCGGCCTGGGCAGGCTTCTTCGAATTTTGAGCAGGCATGAACGAACACCTCAGAACATCAAAACAAACAAGGAAACGGACACAGTCTGCGCCAAATACATCCCGGCGCGGGCGTGGGTTTAAGACACAGATCTAGGCCTGTATTGGCGTTCAATCTGCTATGGCAAGGTGGTGGGCGAACATTTGGTGTGCAGTCCTTGCGGAACGGTGACCTGCCCACATGGGGGCATTGCGCTGATGGCGGTGGTCTAGCCGGAGGTGCTGCTGTCGCTCTTGCCGAAAAAATGGATTATACCCAAAGACCGATGGACAGTGCTGGGTAACGGGTAGTTTTAGGCGGAGGGTTTGGGCCTCAACTTGAAAGTCGGTGCTCAGCGGGCAGGCCGAATGGCGGATTTGGGTCGAAACGCTTGGCAGACCTCGTCCTTGGTTTCCATGTAAGGGCCGCCAATCAAATCGATGCAATAGGGCACGGCCGCAAAAATGCCATGCACCACCGGTTTGCCGTCTGCGCCTTTCAGGCCTTCCAGCGTTTCAGCAATCGATTTGGGCTGCCCCGGCAGGTTGATGATCAGGCTCTGGCCCCGGATGACGGCCACCTGGCGTGACAGGATCGCGGTCGGCACAAACTTCAGGCTGATCTGGCGCATTTGTTCGCCAAATCCGGGCATTTCCTTGTCGGCCACAGCCAGTGTGGCTTCGGGGGTGACATCGCGCAGGGCAGGGCCTGTGCCGCCGGTGGTGAGCACCAAGCTGCAACCTGCATTGACCAGTTCGATCAGCGTGGCGCTGATGCGGTCTTTTTCGTCGGGGATCAGGCGCGGCTCGAAGCTGATCGGGTTGTGCAGCGCACGGGTCAACCAGTCTTGCAATGCAGGCAGGCCTTTGTCTTCGTACACACCCGTACTGGCGCGGTCACTGATGGACACGATGCCAATCTTGATGGGATCAAACTGGGATTCACTCATCTTCCGATTCCTCTTCAGGGGCCTCATCGCTTTGGCCGTCCGTCAGCACACTGCGCACCAGCTTGAAGAGCTCGCGGTAGGCACGGCCTTGGCGCGGTGCAAGGCCTTGAGAGACGGCCGCGTTGGTCACGGGCACGGCGTCCTTGCGGGCCTGGCGCACCAAGGCACGCAGTTGCTGGATGTCGGTTTGGGGGTGGTGCGCCAGCCATTCGCCCACGGCCGCGTCGTCGGCGATCAGGCGGTCGCGCCAGGCTTCGGCCAGGTGCAGGGCTTGGGTGTCTTTGGCGCTGCCCAAACGTTGAATATCGAGGGCTTCGCGCACGGCCTGCAGGGTTTCGGGGCTGAGCAGACGCATTTGCTTGCCGATGAACTGCATCTGACGGCGCTTGCCTTCAAAGTTGGTGATGCGTTTGGCTTCGGCCAGGCCATCGACCAGTTTGTCGGGCAAAGCGAGGCCATCCATCAGATCGCGGCGCAGGGTGAGCAATGCGGTACCCAGTTCTTGCAGTTCGGTGCTTTCGCGCTTGAGTTCGGTGCGGCTCGGACCATCCAGGCCGCCCTTGAGCTCGCGCTTGTACTCCAGGTCGAGTTCGCTGCCTTCGGCAACAAACTGACCGCGGACGAAATAGCCTTTTTTGGGTTTACGGGACATGACTGGGGAAACTCGTTCTTGTATGCAGCGCAAGCGGCTGGGTGACAAGTATCATAGCGGCCACTGCGGGCCCAGCGTCCGCCATTTTTTCGAGATTCTTTCTGTGAATAAAAACGCCCCCGCCACCGCAACACATGCGCATGCCCACGACGGTTTCAGTTACTCGCGCGACCATTTTGAAGACTTGGTCGACACCGCCTTGGCGCATGCCAAAAAACTGGGTGCCACCAATGCAGGAGCCGAGGCTTCAGAGGGTTGCGGTCTGTCGGTCAGTGTGCGCAAGGGCGAGCTGGAAAACGTGGAGCGCAACCGTGACAAGTCGCTGGGCGTGACGGTGTATGTGGGCCACCGCCGGGGCAATGCCAGCACCTCGGATTTCTCCAAGGCAGCCATTGAGCGGACTGTACAAGCGGCCTATGACATCGCCCGCTTCACCGCCGAAGACCCGACTGCCGGCTTGCCCGATGAGGCCGACATCGAAACGAACCACCGCGATCTGGATTTGTTCCATCCTTGGAGCATCAACAGCGAAGAGGCCGCTCGCATTGCTTTGCAATGCGAAGCCGCAGCGCTCAAAACCAGCCGCCGCATCACCAACAGCGACGGCGCGGCCGTATCGGCCCAGCAGAGCCACTTTTTCAGCGCCCACACGCATGGCTTTCGGGGTGGTTATGCCAGCTCGCGCCACAGCGTCTCGGTTGCACCGATCGCCAAGTTGCCGGGCCGCAATGCCGAGATGCAGCGCGATGCCTGGTACACCTCGATGCGCTCAGCCGACGAGTTGGCTTCTGTGGACGCGGTGGGCCGTTACGCCGCAGAGCGCGCCTTGTCCCGCTTGGGGGCGCGCAAGATCGCCACCACCGAATGCCCGGTGCTGTTTGAGTCGCCTGTGGCGGCAGGCTTGCTGGGCGGTTTTGTGCAGGCCGTGAGCGGCGGGGCGCTGTACCGCAAGAGCAGCTTTTTGCTCGACTCCTTGGGCAAAAAGGTGTTCCCCAAGCACATCGACATCGAAGAGGACCCTTTCATCTTGCGCGGCAAAGGCAGTTCGCCCTTTGACGACGAAGGCGTGCGCTCGGCGCGCCGCCAAGTGGTCAAGGGCGGCCGTGTGGAGGGCTACTTTTTGTCGAGCTATTCGGCCCGCAAATTGGGCATGAAGACCACGGGTAACTCGGGCGGTTCGCACAACCTGTCCATGACTTCGCGCCTGACACAACCGGGTGACGATCTCAACGCCATGCTGCAAAAGTTAGGCACGGGCTTGTTCGTGATCGAGCTGATGGGCCAGGGGGTGAACTACGTGACCGGTGACTATTCACGCGGGGCCAGCGGCTTTTGGGTGGAAAACGGGCAGATCGCTTACCCGGTGCACGAGATCACCATCGCGGGCAACCTCAAAGACATGTTCATGGGCATCGAGGCGGTGGGCGCTGACACCTACAACATGGGGGCCAAATCCACCGGCTCCATCTTGGTCAACCGCATGAAGCTGGCAGGCAGCTAAGGCCTGCCGCGCTGTGCAGGCCGAACTTTTGGCGGCACTGGCCGCTTTGTCGTGGGCGGTGGGCAGTTTGTTTTCGGCTGCGGCCTCCAGCCGAATGGGTGCGTTTGCCTTCACCCGCTGGCGCTTGTTTTTTGCGCTGACCTTGCTGTGGGCGCTGGCGCTGTTCACCGGGCAATGGCGCAGCTTGGATGCCTCAAGCGTGGCCTTGCTGGCCTTGTCGGGCTTGATTGGCATCTTCATTGGCGACACCGCGCTGTTTGCCTGCATGAACCGTTTGGGGCCCCGCCGCAGTGGCGTGCTGTTTGCCACACATGCCTTGTTCTCGACTTTGCTGGCCTGGCTGTTTTTGGGCGAGACCCTGTGGGGTTGGACTTTGGTGGGTGGCAGCTTGCTGGTCTCGGGCGTGATGGTGGCGATTGTGTGGGGCCGCCGCGAGAGCGAGACCCATGCTTGGGAAAACACCCAAGGGTCTTTGTGGACAGGTGTTGTGCTGGGGCTGGTGGCGGCCTTGTGCCAGTCGGTGGCCACCTTGATGATCAAGCCCTTGATGGCCTCAGGGGTGGATACGGTGTCGGCTTCGGCGGTGCGCACCTCGGCCAGTTTCTTGGCGCACTTGGCGCTGCTGTGGGCCGGGGCTCAAGTGGCCAAAGTGCAAAACCCGTTGGATGCGAAGACCTTGTTCAACACCTGGGCCAGTGCCGCGGTGGCCATGGCACTGGGCATGACCTTGATCTTGCAGGCGCTGCATACCGGGCAGGCCAATTTGGTCGGCATTTTCTCATCACTCACCCCCATCTTGCTTTTGCCGTTGCTGTGGGGTGTGTACCGCCGGCGCCCAGCTTGGGGGGCTTGGGGTGGGGCGGTTTTGGCTGTGGCCGGGGCTGCGCTGATTTTGCAGGCCTGATTGCCTTCAGAGCCCATCCATCAGCCCCCTTGGCGCATCAGCCTGCCAGCGCCGCCTTCACCGCTGCGGACACTTGGCCCATATCGGCCTTGCCCGCCAACTGGGCTTTGACGGCGCCCATCACCTTGCCCATGTCACCTGGCCCTTTGGCACCCAACTTGGCCACGATGGCCTGCACGGCCGCTGTGACTTCTTCGGCCGACATGCGTGCAGGCAGGTAAGCCAACAACACAGCCATTTCGGCTTTTTCTTTGTCGGCCAAGTCCTGTCGAGCAGCTTGTTCAAAAGCGGCGATCGAGTCCTTGCGCTGTTTGATGAGTTTGTCCACGATGGCCACCACGGCCACATCGTCCAGTTCGATGCGCTCGTCCACTTCCTTTTGCTTCATGGCCGACAGCAGCAAGCGGATGGTGCCCAGACGTTCGGCGTCTTTGGCCCGCATCGCGGTTTTCATGTCTTCGGTGATCTGTTCTTTCAGGCTCATGAAAGGCTCCAAGAATGGCAATTTAAAAAAGGAAATCAGAAACAACAAAGCCCGCCTGAGCGTCCTCCAGCGGGCTTGTTTGCAGACCTTGTCAGGTCGTACAAATCAGAAGATCAATACATCTTCTTGGGCAACTGCATGCTGCGCACGCGCTTGTAGTGGCGCTTGACGGCGGCCGACTTCTTGCGCTTGCGCTCAGTGGTGGGCTTTTCGTAAAACTCGCGGGCACGCAGGTCGGTCAGCAGGCCGAGTTTTTCGATGGTGCGCTTGAAGCGACGCAGGGCAACGTCAAACGGCTCGTTTTCTTTCACGCGGATGGTGGTCATTGAATCAAAGTTTCCAAAAATGTGCCGGCTGCGCAAGCAAGGGAGATCGGGCCCTTGAAAGCCAGTTACGGCGGATCCCCGTCACGAACTAGTATTTGGCAGACGGGGGTTTGCCAGCAAAGCCTGTGATTATAGCCATGAAATCCCAAAATTCAGGCGTTATTGGCCTTTGAAAGGGGTAAAGCACCCTCTGCCAAGGCCTCTGCGCACGCATGGCCACTGGCCCAGGCCCACTGAAAGTTGTAACCGCCCAGCCAACCCGTCACGTCCATCACCTCGCCAATGAAGTAGAGGCCCGGTTGTTTGGACTCCATGGTTTGCGATGACACATCGCGCGTGTCCACCCCGCCCAACGTGACTTCGGCCTTTTTGTAGCCTTCACTGCCCGTGGGCGTGAGCGTCCACTTGGACAGTGCTTCGGCCAGTTTGTGCAAGGCCTTGTCGGGCACATCGGCAGCAGTGCGTTGCAAGGCCGGCTCTTGGCTCACCCAGGCTTCGGCCAAGCGGCTGGGCACGAGGGTGGCCAGCTCGTTGCCCAACAACTTTTTGGAGCGCAATTTGGCCTCTTGCAGACGCTCTGGCAGGTTCATGTCTGGCGCGAGGTTCAGGCGGATTGGCGTGCCTTCTTGCCAGTAACTCGAGATTTGCAAAACGCCCGGCCCGGACAAGCCCCGGTGCGTGAACAGCAGGTCCTCGTCAAAGTGCATTCGGGCCTTTTTCTCACCCGTCTCGATGCCCACGGGCAAGGCCAGACCGGACAATTGTGCATAGGGCGCCCAAGCGGCGCCATCAAAAGTCAAGGGCACCAGCCCGGGGCGTTGCGCCACCAGGCGCAGGCCAAACTGGCAGGCGATGCGGTAGCCCCAGTCGCTGGCGCCGATTTTGGGGATGGACAAGCCGCCTGTCGCCACCACCAAAGACGTGGTCTGCAGGTGGCCATCGCTGGTGGCAAGGGTGTACCGGGTGCTTTCACCCGAAGGTGCAGGTTCACCAGGTTCGGCTTGTACCGATTGGACGCTGCAGCCTGAGCGGATGTCTACGCCGCCTGCGGCACACTCGGACAGCAGCATGCGGATGATGTCTTCGGCCGTGTGGTCGCAAAACAGTTGGCCTTTGTGTTTTTCGTGGAAAGCGATGCCGTGTTTTTGCACCAGATCGATGAAGTCTTGCGGTGTGTAGCGCGACAGTGCCGAGCGGCAAAAGTGCGGGTTCTGGCTGATGAAGTGCTTTTGCGGGGCCGATGCGTCGAGCAAACGGTTGGTGAAATTGCAGCGCCCGCCGCCTGAAATGCGGATTTTTTCGGCGATTTTGTCGCTGTGGTCAATGACCAACACCTTCAGCCCGCGCTGGCCCGCCAAGCCCGCGCAAAACAAACCGGCAGCCCCGGCTCCCACGATCACCACATCCCATGTACTCATGGCGAAGGAGTGTAAGGGGGCAAGCGCCCACAACCCACGACGTCTGCAGGATCAGGCGACCCGCTGCACCGAGGGGTTGGAATCAACCCGTTGCCAAGCCCGGGCCCCTTGCACCACATCGCCCACCACAATGATGCTGGGGCTTTGCAGTCGTTCGCTTTGTACGTTATGCACCAGTTCACCCAGTGTGGTCAGGACCTCGCGCTGCGTGGGCAAGCTGGCGTTTTGCACCACTGCCACAGGCGTTTGGGCAGGCAAGCCGCTGAGCAAGCCCTGGCAGATGTGCTCGAGGCTGCTCACGCCCATGTAAATGACCAGCGTGAGTTTGGCCTGCCTTGCGGTGGCCGCCAGTTGGGGCCAGTCGGTGCCGCTGTCACCAGGTTTGGCGTGGCCTGTGACGAACACCACGCCGTGGGCGTGTTCACGGTGTGTCAGCGAAGCGCCCAAGCTGCTCAGGCCCGCCAGGCCCGCGGTGATGCCATTGACCACCTCCACATCGATGCCGGCGGCACGCAGGTGCTCCACCTCTTCGCCGCCCCGGCCGAAAATGAAGGGGTCGCCACCTTTGAGGCGCACCACGCGTTCTCCCTCGTGCAGGGCGTTGATCATCAGTTTGTCGATGAAGGCCTGAGGCGTGCTTTGGCAGCCGCCACGCTTGCCGACGTGGACAATGCGTGCGGTGGGTGAGGCGTGGGCCAAAACAGCATCGTTCACCAAGTCGTCCACCAGCAACAAGGTGGCGTTGGCAATCGCTTTGACGGCTTTGAGGGTCAGCAGTTCAGGGTCGCCAGGACCGGCTCCGACCAACGTGCAGCGGGAGGCAAAGTGAGGGCTCATGTGCGTTCAAAAATCAGATCAGTCAATCAATCGATCCAATTTTCTGATCTAACAATGCTTGCGCCAAATACTTTATTGGCATAAAGCAAATGACGCAGGCCGTTGGCGGGCCCAGCTGTGGCGACCTTCAGGCGGCTTGCATGCCGTGTTCTTCTTTCAAGGTTTTGCACGCTGGCGATGTCCAAAACGCCAACAAAGCCCGCATGGCTTCGGTCTGGGTGCTGCTGGTCGCCACCGAGCCCGAAAACGTGGTGGTGATTTGTACCGCCTCGGGCAGGGGGCCCAGCACGTTGATGCCTGCCACGCCCCGCATCTCGCTGAGCTGTTGAAAGCCCAGAGCCACTTCGCCTTGTGCCAGCAGGGCGCCCACAGGCACGCCGGGTTGGGCTTGCACGATGCGGTCTTTGATCTGCTCGGTGATGCCCCAGACCTCAAATTGCTTGGCCAATTGAACGCCACTGGGGCCGGTCGAAACCCCCAAAGATGGGGCAGCCAAAATGGCCGCTTTGAGGGCCGCTTCGGTCGAAATGTCAGGCAGCGCTTGACCTGCAGGCACGGCAACCGCCACGCCCGACAGCACCAAATCCGCCCGGCTGCCGGTCAGCACATGACCACTGGCAATCAGTTTGTCGATGGCGTCGCTGGCCAGCACCACGCCGTCAAAAGCCTCACCCGCCTGGACGCGTTTGGCCGCGTCAACCCCGCCCACCGATTCAACCAGAACCTGCACATCCGGGTTGTGCTTTCGGTACAGCGCCACCAAGTCGGCCAGCAGCGGTTTGGTGGCCATGGAGGAAATCAGTCGGAGTGTGGTCATAGGGGGGCAGGGGTTGATCGAAGTAGGGCGGAGGATGCGCTGAGTCATGGATTATGGCCAAGCGGCAAGCCATCTGGGGTGCCCCGCTTAAACTACAGAGCATGCAAATTTTGGGTATCGAATCCTCCTGCGACGAAACCGGTGTGGCCTTGGTCGTGACCACAGGCGATGCTTTGCCGCGCCTCTTGTCGCACGCACTGTACAGCCAGATCGAGATGCACCAGGCCTATGGCGGTGTGGTGCCCGAGCTGGCCAGCCGTGACCACATTCGCCGTGTGCTGCCGCTCACCCGCCAAGTGCTGGCCGAGGCCGGTGCCACCTTGGCCGACATCGACGTGGTGGCCTACACCCGGGGCCCGGGTTTGGCCGGCGCGCTCTTGGTGGGTTCGGGCGTGGCCTGTGCACTGGCGGCCTCTTTGGGCAAGCCGGTGCTGGGCGTTCACCATTTGGAAGGCCATTTGCTGTCGCCGTTTTTGAGCGTTGACCCGCCTGAGTTTCCGTTCATTGCTCTGCTGGTGTCGGGCGGTCACACGCAGCTCATGCGGGTGGACGGTGTGGGCCGTTACGAATTGCTGGGCGAGACGATCGATGACGCCGCAGGCGAAGCCTTTGACAAATCGGCCAAGCTCATGGGCTTGCCTTACCCCGGTGGCCCAGGGTTGTCGCGTTTGGCCGAGCAGGGCAACCCGGCGGCCTACAAGCTGCCACGGCCTTTGCTGCACAGCGGCGATTTGGATTTTTCTTTTGCCGGTCTCAAAACAGCGGTGCTCACCCAAAGCCAAAAAATTGGCCCCGCCGCGCATACTGAAGGCGCGCCCGAGCGGGCTGACTTGGCGGCATCCACCCAGGCGGCGATTGTCGAAGTGCTGGTTAAAAAATCGATGACTGCACTCAAAACCACCGGCATGAAGCGCTTGGTTGTGGCAGGGGGCGTGGGGGCCAACCGCGAACTGCGCGCGCAGCTCAACGCTGCTTGCGCCAAAGCGCAGGTGCGCGTGCACTACCCGGAGTTGCACCTGTGTACCGACAACGGCGCCATGATCGCCATGGCCGCCGCTATGCGCTTGCAAGCCGGCACTCAAACCGCCGAGGCGCGTTACAGCTTCGATGTGAAGCCGCGCTGGCCGCTGCACGATCTGGTCGGCTCTTGATGCGCCTCGACGCAGGCTGAACAAGCCCTGCACGAATACGGGTTAACCCTAGTTTGCGCCACGCCACTGGTTACACTCCGCTTCTTTTTTGTGTGTGCCGGTTTCCGGTTCTTTTTTCCATGCATTCATTGCTCTTTATTTCGCGCCGCACTTGGATGGCAGGTTTGACTGCCTTGTGTTTTGTTCCCGTTTTAGCGCTGGCCCAAGCCCAGACCCCCGCGCCCATCAAGCTGGCCATGATTGAGGGTCTGAGTGGTCCGTTTGCCAACACCGGCGAAGCGGTGGTGCGCAACATCGCTTGGGCGGTCGAGCGGGTGAATGCGCGAGGAGGCGTCAAAACGGCCCAAGGCTCGCGTTTGATGGTCCTGGAGCGTTACGACAGCAAAGGGCAGAGCGAAGAGGCTTTGTCGGCCCTCAAGTCGGCGATTGACGATGGTGCCCACGTGGTCTTGCAAGGCAACTCATCGGCCAACGCGGCAGCTTTGATCGACGCGATCAACAAGCACAACGAGCGCGAGCCGGCCAAGCGAGTCTTGTTTCTGAATTACTCGGCGGTAGACCCGATTTTGACCAACGAAAAATGCAGCTTTTGGCACTTCCGATTTGACGCCCACGCCGACATGCGCATGGCGGCTTTGATGGAGGTTCTGAAAGGCGACACCATGGTCAAGTCGGCGTATTTGATCGGTCAGGACTACAGCTTTGGCCAAGCGGTCTTGCGTGAAGCGCGCAGGCAACTGGGGCTGCAACGGCCTGACGTCAAAATTGTGGGTGATGAGCTTCACCCTTTGGGCCGTGTCAAAGACTTTTTGCCTTATGCGGCCAAGATCAAAGCCAGTGGCGCACAGGCTGTCATCACCGGCAACTGGGGCAACGACTTGACGCTCTTGGTCAAGGCCGCGCGTGAAGCCGGATACGAGGGCAAGTTCTACACCTTTTACGGCAACGCTTTGGGGGCGCCCGCTGCCATTGGCGAATCGGGTGTCGACCGGGTGATTGCCGTGGCCGACTGGTTGCCCAACGTGCCGGGTGCGACCAGCGAGCAGTTTTACCAGTCGTTTCGGCAGCGCTTTCCCAAACCGTCTGAGGACTATGTGCATGTGCGCATGCAACTGATGATCGAGGCCTTGGCCCAAGCCTTCGAAAGGGCAGGGAACACCGAACCGGTGGCCGTGGCCTTGCAACTCGAAAAAGCCCGTGTCAGCATCGCTGGACAAACAGGCACGATGCGGGCCGAGGACCACCAGTTCCAGCAACCCTTGGTGGTGGGCGTGATGGCCAAGCAAGGCACACCCGGCGTGCCCTTTGATGTCGAAGGTTCGGGTTATGGTTTCAGGGTGGTGCGCCAAATCAAAGCTGAGCAAGCCCGCATGCCCAGCACCTGCAAGATGGCGCGCCCCAGCGGCGCTTGAGTCTGGCCCGACCGACATGACCTAGAATCCACCGTCCCTTCAAAAGGGACATCTCATCATTTTTATCAACCCGTCGCCAGGGGAGTTCCGAAAGGAGCTGAGATTGCGTCTGTCTCGACGCTGACCCTGGAACCTGATCCGGCTCATACCGGCGGAGGAAGCGCGACATGCTGTACGCCACTGCGGCCGCAATCTTTGCGGCACTTGTCTTTTTCATCTGGGTCGCCCTGCGCGACCGAACCCCTGTGGCCAGTCTTGACGACTACCTCACCGCCAGGGGCTCGCAAAACTCTACGGCTTTGGGCTTGTCATTTTTGGCATCCGGCATGGGTGCGTGGATTTTGTTTGTCCCGCCCGAGATCGGCGCGTTTGTAGGGCCCATCGCTTTGGTGGGTTACGCGCTGTCTGCGGCGTTGCCGTTTTTGCTTCTGGCTTGGTTAGGGCCCGCCATTCGCCAACAAATGCCCCAAGGCCGCACCATTGCCGAATTTGCACAAGAACGTTTTGGCCAAGGCTTGCGCCTGTGGGTCACAGCTTTGTCGATCTTGTACATGCTCTGTTTCATCACCGCCGAGCTGACAGCGATTGGCGCCATCACGGGTTTGCTGTCGCAGTTGCCCGGCAGCGTGGTCATCGTCGCCGTGGCGGTGACCACCTTGATCTACACCACATGGGGCGGACTGCGTGCCAGCATGGTCACCGACCGGTGGCAGGCTTGGTTGCTGTTGGCGCTGCTGGGCATCGTGATCGGTGTCACGCTGTTCAGCTTGCCCCAAAACGCCGTCACACAGCCGTGGCCTACAGCGCCGATTGAGGTGTCCATCAACGTGGCTTTGACACTGCTGATCGCTGTCACAGCCGCCAATATTTTCCACCAAGGTTATTGGCAGCGTGTGTGGTCGGCACGCAGCGACAAAGAGTTGCGCAAAGGGGCTTTGTTGGGCGGCCTGCTCACCCTGCCGGTGATGTTGGCCATGGGCGCTTTGGGCATGCTCTGCATGGCCATGGGCAAGAACCCGGGCTCTCCACCCATTCCCTTCTTTGCCTTGTTGTCCGATGCACCGTCTTGGTTGGCTTTGCCCGTGCTGGTGCTGGCTGTGGCCTTGGTGGCCTCATCGGTGGACACACTGCAAAGCGGTATTGCTTCTTTGGTGGTCACGGCCCGGCCACAAGTTTCGTTGGGCGCTGCCCGCTGGATCACCGTGCTGCTGATGCTGCCCGTGGTGTGGGTGTCGCTGCAAGGTTTGTCGGTGCTGCGCCTTTTCTTGATTGCCGATTTGCTTTGCGCCACCGCGGTGGTGCCGGTTTTACTGGGCCTGTGGCAGCGCATGACACCCACAGCGGCCATCGCAGGCGCGGTGGCGGGGCTGTTGGGCGCCGTGTTGCCCGGCTGGGTCAGCGGGGGCAGTTTGTCTGCAGGCCTTTTGGCGGCCAGTTTCCCCACCAGCGTGCCCACCCTCGCCCCGTTTGCCGGGGCCTTGTTGGCCTCAACCATTGTGAGTTTGGTGTTGGCTGGGTTGCGGCCTCCAACGCACAAGCGCTTGGCTTGAAGCCGGCCCACTTGATCAGGGTTTAACCCTAGCCACGCTCGGGCGTGGGTTGCTGGTGTTCGTTTGAAAAATTGATTAGCATGCTAACTATTGCCGGTGCCACTGGGGTGCCGGTTGCTCAAACCTGACCGTCTGGCCACCCATGGGGGTGCTGCCGGTCTGTCACATGGAAAGCCTTGCGCCATGCAAACTGCTGAAAACTACATCCACGGTCAATGGGTCAAGGACTATGCTGCCCAAATGCGGGGTGACTCGATCGACCCAGCTACCGGTGAGGTGGCGGCGCATTTTGTGGCCGCTACGGTGCAAGAGGTTGACGCAGCCATTGCCAGCGCCCGTGCTGCCTTTGAGGGCACCTCATGGGCCCAGCAACCCAAGCTGCGCTCCGATGTGCTGCGCTTGTTTGCAGACCGTTTGGAGCAGAACAAGGCGCAAGTGGTGCAGACCTTGGTACAGCTCAATGGCAAGTTGCAGCGCGAGGCCGAGGGCGAAGTCATGGCCGGTATATCTGAGTTGCGTTACTACGCCGGACTGGCGCGCAACCTGTTCGGGCGTGTGATCGAAATGGAGCCGCAGGTCTATTCGCACATCGAACGTGAAGCCATCGGTGTGGCTGCGATCATCGTGCCATGGAACGCCCCTGTGACTTTGTTGGTGCGATCTTTGGCCCCGGCACTGGCAGCGGGGTGTACGGTGGTGATCAAGGCCGCACACCAAACCGCGTTGGTGCATGCCCAGGTCATGGCATGCTTGGTGGCCGATGAGCGCATTCCGGCTGGCGTCATCCATTCATTTGTGGAGCAGGGCAGCGAGGCCACGCAGCACCTGTGTGCGCACCCCGAGGTGGACGTCATCAGTTTCACCGGATCGACCCATGTGGGCAAACAAATTGCCTTGTCAACGGCTAAGAACCTGACCCGCTTGTCGCTGGAGTTGGGGGGCAAAGCACCGGCCATCGTGCGTGCCGATGCCGACATTCCCGCCGCTGTGCGCGGCATCGTTGCTGGTGCGTGCGTCATGGCCGGGCAAATGTGCACGGCGATCAGCCGTGTGCTGGTGCACGAGTCGATTGCCGCTGATTTTTCGGCCCAACTGGCGCAAGCCCTGTCCAGCGTCAAGGCCGGCCCGGGTCATTTGCCGGGCTCGGCCATGGGGCCCCTGATCGACGTGCGAAACCGGGACCGTATCTTGGGTGAAGTGCGTTCGGCCAGCCCAGACTGTCGCATTTTGTTGGCCGGTATGGTGCCCACCGATACGCCGCGCGGTGGTGCTTTCATCACGCCGAGTTTGGTGGCCACGCAAGACCTGAGCAGCCACTATGTGCAGGACGAAATCTTTGGCCCACTCATCACATTGGAACATTTTGAGTCGGATGACGATGCGGTGCACCGCGCCAACGCCACCCGATACGGTTTGGCCGCTTCTGTGTGGACGCGGGATTTCCGGGCGGCCCGCAACGTGGCGCGTCGCATCAAGTTTGGCAACGTGTGGGTCAACACGCACAACCGCTTGTTTGCCGAAATCGAAACCGGTGGCTACCGCCAAAGCGGATTCGGTCGTTTGCACGGCGTGGAGGGCTTGAACGACTTCATGGAAACCAAGCATGTGTTCATGCCTTGTAACGACTGATCGCGCCAATGACTTCGCCGACAAACGCCACCCCACACAGCACCACGGCCCGCTTTTTCTTAGAAGGTTTGCAAGAAACGGGCATCCGTTATTTGTTTTCCAATTTGGGAACCGACCACGTCACCTTGATTGACGAAATGGCCCGCTTGCAAGCCGAAGGCCAGCCCATGCCGGAGGTGGTGCTGTGTCCGCACGAAAACGTGGCCATCCACATGGCGGGTGGTTATGCGGCCGTGACAGGGCAGGGACAGGGCGTCATGGTGCACGTCGACGCTGGCACTGCCAATGCGGCCATGGGCATGCACAACCTGATGCGTGCCCGTTTGCCGGTCTTGCTCATGGCGGGCAAATCGCCCTATGCCTTGCACGCCGAAGTGCCCGGTGCGCGTGACAACTATGTGCACTATGTGCAAGACCCCTTTGACATCGCTTCTTTGGTGCGCCCCTACGTCAAGTGGGAGTACAACCTGCCTTCTGGTGTGGTGGCCAAAGAGGTGGTGCGCCGCGCGCACAGTGTCATGCACACCGAGCCTGCCGGCCCGGTTTATTTGACGCTGCCGCGAGAGACCTTGATCCAGCCTTGGGCGCATGAACAGGTCAAGTCTTACTCGGCCGAGCGTTATGGCGCGGTGCGCATGGGGGCCTTGCCTGCCGAAGCCACTTTGCAAATCGCGCGTGAACTGATGGCTGCCGATAACCCCTTGGTCATCACCTCTTATTTAGGACGCAAGCCTCAGGCGGTGCACGCCCTCGAGGCATTGGCGCAGTTGTGTGGCATCCGCGTGGTGGAGTTCAGCCCGAGTTGGCTGTGCATGTCGCGCGACTCGCCTTGCTTTTTTGGCTTCGACCCGACCCCACTCTTGCCGCAGACCGATTGGGGTTTGTTGTTGGACATCGATGTGCCTTGGTTGCCGCACCAGACGCGCGCCAGAGAGGACACACGCTGGGTGCATATCGATGTTGACCCCATCAAGAAAGACTTCCCGAGCTGGGGTTTTGCCAGCGATGTGCGCTGGCCAGCTGACTGCGCCCAAGCCTTGACAGACTTGCACAAGGCAGTTGTGGCGTTGGCCGATGAGGCTTTCCACCAGCGTGTGGCCCAGCGCATGGCCGCATGGCCCGCGCAGCACAAGCAGCGTTTAGGCAAGGTGGCGGCCGCTGCCCAAGAGCCTGGCCAAGTCGATGCCTTGAACCCTGCATGGGTGTGCGCTCAAATTGGCTTGCAACTGCGCCCTGACGATGTGGTCATCAACGAAGCCATTCGCAACTCACCCGCGGTGTTGCAGCAAATTCCGCGCACGCAGCCGATGAGCTTTCTGGGCGGTGCGGGCGGTGGCTTGGGTTACAGCGCTGGCATGGCGCTGGGCGTCAAGCTGGCCAGGCCCCATGACCGGGTGGTGCACATAGAGGGCGATGGCGGTTTTCATTTTTCAACCCCCACATCGGTTTATGCGGTCGCGCAAGCCCAAGGCTTGCCGATCTTGACCGTGGTGCTGGACAACGGCGGCTGGCAAGCCGTCAAAGAAGCCGTGCTGCGCGTGCACCCCGATGGGCCTGCGGCACAAGCCGGTGATTTCCAAGCCCGACTCAAGGGTTCAAAACGTCAATTTGAACAAGTGGCCCAAGCCTTTGGTGCGCATGGTGAGCGCGTCTCTCGGCCAGAAGACTTGCCTGCGGCCATCGGCCGCTGCCTGCAAGCCTTGGACCAAGGTCGAGCAGCCTTGCTGGTGGCTTCGGTCGCCAAGATTTGATTTTCATTGCCCATAAAACAGGAGACAACCCATGAAAACTCGTTACAACATGCCTTCACGCCGTCAGCTTCTGGCCACAGCCGCCTTGTCTTTGGCCGCATCGTTCGCTGCATTGGCCCCGGCTTTGTCCTGGGCACAAGCGGCTTGGCCGAACAAACCCGTGCGCATTGTGGTGCCCTATGCGCCGGGTGGGGCCAATGACATTTTGGCCCGCGTGGTGGCTGAAAAATTAGCGCCCTCTTTGGGACAGCCCGTGTTGGTTGAAAACAGACCCGGTGCTGGTGCGGCCATCGGAACCGAGTTTGTGGTCAAAGCGCCGGCCGATGGCTACACCTTGCTGATGGCGGCGAGCGGCCCGATTGTCTTCAACCCAGCTTTGGTGGCCAAGTTGAGCTACAACCCCATCACCGACTTGGTGCCGATTTCGATGGCCGGCTCTTTTCCCATGATTTTGGCCGTCAATGAGGCCTCACCCGCCAAGACCTTCAATGAGTTGGTGGCTCTGTCCAAAGCCAACGCCGACAAAACCAACTACTCCTACCCCTCGGCATCCTTTCAGTTGGTCATGGAGTTGGTCAAAGCCAAATCGGGTCTGAGAGCCCTCAACGTGCCCTATCAAGGCAGCGCCCCATCCATCAACGCGGTGCTGACCCAAGAGGTGCAGATGACCTTGATCGACTCTGGCCCGATTGCGGCTTTGGTCAAGTCGGGCAAGCTGCGTGCCTTGGCCGTCACCTCCGAGCAGCGCCTGGCCAGCTACCCGCAGGTGCCCACACTCAAGGAGCAGGGCATCGATTTGGCGGTGAACTTCTGGAGTGGTTTGTTGGCTCCGGCTGGTACGCCTGCGCCCATCGTGAAGCGCTTGCAAGAAGAGATGGCCCGCATCATGGCCTTGCCCGATGTGGTCGAACGCATGGCCAAACTCGACATCCGTCCGGTGGGTGGCACCAGCGCCGAATTCGCGCGGACCATTGCCACCGAAATTCCTTTGTGGACCCAAGTGGCCAAAGACAACAACATCAAGGCCCAATGAGCATGCCAAAGCGCATCGCCATTGCCGGGGCGGGTATTGCAGGTCTGACCACAGCACTGGCTTTGCTCCAGCAGGGCTTCAAAGTCGATGTGTTCGAGCAAGCCTCGCAACTGGGTGAGCTGGGTGCAGGTTTGCAAATTTCGCCCAACGGCTCTCGGGTTTTGCAGGCGCTCGGCCTGGAGTCGGCTTTAAAGACCTGTGTCAGCCAAGCGCAGGGCAAAGAAATCCGGATGTGGAACACCGGCCAGCGCTGGAAGCTTTTTGACTTGGGCGAAGACTGTCTGGCCCGCTTTGGTGCGCCGTATTGGATGGTGCACCGGGGTGACCTGCACCGGGTGCTGGTGGATGCCTTCAATGCCCGCTCGGACCAGCCTGTTCGCTTGAATGCTCGGGTGGTTGCAGCCCACAGCACAGATTCTGAGGTGAGCTTTGAGTTGAACGACGGCTCGCAGCACACCGCCGATGGATTGCTGGCGGCCGACGGGGTGCATTCTGTGCTGCGCGAGCAATTGCTGGGAGAGGACAAGGCACAGTTCACCGGCTTGCTGGCTTGGCGTGGCTTGGTCCCGGTGGAACGTCTGTCCGTGCATTTGCAAGCGCAGGTCGGGACCAATTGGGTCGGGCCGGGGGCACACGTCATCACCTATCCGGTGCGCGGCGGGCAGCTGATGAACGTGGTGGGCATCATCGAGCGCGAAGGATGGCGCAGCGAATCCTGGAACGAGCGCGGTACCCACGCTGAGCTATTGCAAGACTTTGGCCACTGGCATGCCGATGTGTGCGAGTTGATGTCGGCCATCGAGCAACCTTTCAAGTGGGCCTTGCTGGGCCGCACCCCGCAACCTGGCTGGGCGCAAGGCCGTGTTTGTTTGTTGGGAGATGCCGCGCACCCCACCTTGCCGTTTTTGGCGCAAGGGGCCAACATGGCCATCGAAGACGCTGCAGTCATGGCCCGCTGCTTGGCCTTGGACGCCTCGCCTGCCCAAGCTTTTGTGCGATTTGAAAAACTGCGCTGGCAACGCACGGCCGACATCGTCAACCGTTCTCGTGACAACGCCCAGCGCTTTCATAACCCGCAGCTGTCGGACCCTGCCAAAGCGGTGGATTACGTCAACAGCGAATGGGAACCCGAAAAAGTCCGTCGCCGCTACGACTGGATGTTTGAATACGACCCCTTGAAAGTACCGCTATGAGTCTGAGTGCCCCTGTGCTGGTGGTGGGCGCGGGCCCCGTGGGGATGACCATGGCCCTGTGTTTGGCGCGTCGCGGCATTGCTTGCACCTTGGTCGAGATGCGACCGGCCGATGCGCTGCCCGATGTCAAATGCAACCACATCTCGGCACGCAGCATGGAGCTGTTTCGCGCCTTGGGCGTGGCCGCTGATTTGCGCGCGGGTGGTTTACCTGACGATTACCCGCACGCGGTGTCTTACCGCACCAGCACGCTGGGCCAAGAAATTGCACGCATCCACATTCCCGGGCGCAGCACCCGCCTGACCGACCACAGCGGTCCGGACGGCCATTGGCCTACGCCCGAGCCACCGCACCGCATCAACCAACGCTACATTGAACCGATCTTGGCATCGCATGTGGCCCAGCAGGGTTTGATCACCACTTTGTACCGGCACCAAGTTCTGGACTTTGAGCAAACTGACGATGGGGTGAATGTGCGCATTCAAAACCTGCAGTCGCATGACGCGCCGCTGCTGCGCCTCCAAGCGGCTTATCTGGTGGGCTGCGACGGTGGCCGCTCGGCGGTGCGCAAGGCCATTGGGGCCAAACTGGTGGGCGACGAAGTGGTGCAGCGCGTGCAAAGCACCTGCATCCGAGCGCCCGATTTGATAGGGCGCTTGCAAGCGCCAGCAGCCTGGGCCATGTTCACCGTCAACCCCCGGCGCAGCGGCAACATCTACGCGATTGACGGCCGAGAGGTCTGGCTGATTCACAACTACTTGCGTGACCATGAGCTCGACTTTGACGCGGTGGACCGCGACTGGGCCATACGCACGATCTTGGGGGTGGGCGATGACTTTGAATACGAACACATGAGCCGCGAAGACTGGATAGGTCGCCGCTTGGTCAGCGACAAGTTGCGAGCAGGTCGGGTGTTTCTGGCCGGTGACGCCGCTCACCTTTGGGTGCCCTACGCCGGGTATGGCATGAATGCGGGCTTGGCCGATGCGGCCAATCTGGCTTGGCACCTGTCCGCGCAAATCGAAGGCTGGGCTGCCCCAGAGGCCTTGGATGCTTACGAACGTGAGCGTCACCCGATCACCGAACAAGTCTCACGCTTTGCCATGGACCATGCGCATGCCATGAGCCAGCGCCGCCGCGAGATTCCTCTGAATCTTGAAGAAGACAGCGCCGAGGGCCAAGCCGCGCGTGAGGCGTTTGGCCAAAATTTGTACGACTTGAACGTGCAGCAATACTGCTGTGCGGGCCTGAACTTTGGTTATTACTACGACCAGTCACCCGTCATGGTGTACGACAGCGAAAAAGCGCCCGACTACAGCATGGGCAGTTTCAAGGCATCGACAGTGCCGGGGTGCCGCGCGCCCCATTTTTGGCTGGGTGAGGGGCAGTCGGTCTATGACGCTTTGGGGCCTGCCTACACTTTGCTGTGTCTGCAGCCAAACCAAGGAGATGCGGTGGCGGCTTTGCAGGCAGCGGCAGAACACCTGGGGATGCCGCTGCGTGTGCTGGATGTGTCCGGCGTGAAGGATTTGCCAACCGAATACCAACACCCTTTGCTCATGGTGCGGGCGGATGCCCATACGGTGTGGCGTGGGCATGGTCTGAATGAAGAAACGGCCACCACTTTGGTGGCCCGTTTGTGTGGCCGCGCAGACCTCACTCCAGCTTGATGTTGGCTTTTTTGATCAAGTCACCAAACCGATCAAATTCTTGACGGTTCATTTGCGCAAACTGCTCGGGCGTCAGGTTGCTGGGCTCGCCGCCCAAGCCTTTGAGTTTGGCCTGAATGTCGGGCATTTTCACAATTTTGGCCAACTCGCTTTGCAGCCGGGCAATCACGTCCGGCGGTGTGCCGGTGGTCACAAACATGCCGTACCAGGTGCTCATTTCAAAGCCGCGCACACCGGCCTCTGCCAATGTGGGCACTTGGGGCAACTCGCTGCTGCGGGTGGCCGTGGTCAAGGCCAGAGGTTTGAATTTGCCCGCTTTGATCTGGCCCATGGCCGAGGAGGTGGTGTCGAACATGATCTGCACGTTGCCGCCGATGATGTCCAGGTGTGCCTGGCTGCTGCCCCGGTAGGGCACATGGATGCTCTTGACGCCCGCAGCCAGGTTGAAGCCCTCGCCCGCGATGTGCTGGGTGCTGCCCACGCCTGAAGACGCGTACTTGAATTCGTTGGGCTTGGCCTTCATCAAAGACACCAGTTCGGCGACGTTATTGGCCGGCACGTTGGCCCCCACCACGAGCACGTTGGGCACCGTCACGATCAGGCCTACAGGCGTCAAGTCTTTGATCGGGTCGTAACTGAGTTTGATCAGGTGCGGCGCAATGGCCTGTCCGGTGTTGGTGGCCACCAGCAGGGTGTGGCCGTCAGCGGGGGCTTTGGCGGTCAGATCGGCAGCAATCGTGTTGGATGCGCCGGGCTTGTTGTCCACCACAAAGGAGCCTTTGAAGGCCTCGCCCATTTTCTCGGCCAGCATGCGGGCAATGATGTCGGTGCCGCCGCCAGCGTTGGCCCCCACCATGATGCGCACAGGTTTGTTGGGGTAGTTTTGCGCCAAGCCCAGCAAAGGCGTGGCCAGCAGGGCAGCAAGCAGGATTTTTTTCAGCTTCATGACAAGGTCTCCTTTAAGTGGGTTGCGTCGTTATGGGGTGACGTGTTGGCGGTGGGCGGTGGCCATGCGGGCGGCCAGTTCAAAAGCATTGGTCATGGCTTGTGGGTTGGCCACACCTTGGCCCGCAATGTCATAAGCGGTACCGTGGGCCGGCGTGGTGATGGGGCAGGGCAGGCCGCCGTGCACCGTCACGCCTTGCTCAAACCCCATGAGCTTCATGGCGATCTGGCCTTGGTCGTGGTACATGGTCACGACTCCGTCATAGCCCCCTGGCACGCGAATAGCCCGCACAAAAGCGGTATCGGCCGGGAAAGGGCCGTCGGCTGCAAAACCCATGTCGGCAGCCTGCTGCACACCCGGCGCGATGATCCGACCCTCTTCGTCGCCATAGTTGCCGTTGTCGCCGTTGTGCGGGTTCAGGCCGCAAACGGCGATGCGGGGTTTGGCCACGCCGGACGCTTGCAGGGCCTGCGAGATCATGCGAATCGCATCGGCCACTTTGTCCGGGTTGAGCAAGGAGGAGACTTCTTTCAGAGGCACATGCGATGTGACCCGGGCCGTCCACAGGTTTTTCAGCACATTGAGTTCGCCACACACGCCGCGGTAGTGCATGTGCTCGGCAAACCAGCGCAGCTCGTCCTCCTGTGTCATACCGCCTTGGCGCAGGGCCGATTTGTTCAGCGGGGCAAAACAAAAGGCATCGGCTTGGCCCGCCATGACCAGATCTACCCCAGCCGCCAAGGCCTCGATCATGTAGCGGCCGTTGAGGGCGGTGGCCTGACCGCACTCAAAAGTGGGGGCTCGGTAGCCAGACCAGTCGTGCCAGCGCACATCTTGGGGCACGCTGATCGTGTCCTTTTGACCGATCAAGATGACCCGTGCTTGTTGTCTCCAAGTGGCGTTTTGCAGCATTTTCTCGACCAACTCAGGGCCTATGCCTGCCGGATCACCGGTGAAAAGAGCCAAGGTGGGCAGAGACATTTTGGGAGCCTTTGATGAATCAACGTTGACGGGTAAGGGATTCGTAATCCGTAATTACGGATAATGCTAGGCAGTCGTACAGGGCCGGTCAAGCTCTGGTTTTCCCCCATACTTGGACGCTATGCTTTCACAAGAATCCTCCAATTTGATTGAGCGCGTGCCGCTTCATGAAGAAGTCACGAACCGTTTGCGCGACATGATCGTGTCTTTGCGCCTGCGCCCGGGTGAGCGCATCCAAGAGCTGGAAGTGGCCCAGCTGTTGGGCGTTTCCAGAACCCCAGTGCGCGAAGCCATCAAGGTGCTGACGGCTGAGGGGCTGGTCGAACTCTTGCCTTTGCGCGGGGCCATCGTGAAGGCTTTTTCGGCCAAAGACGCCCGTGACATGCTCGATGTGATCGCGCTGGTGGAGTCTTATGCCGGGGAGCGGGCCTGTCAGGCCAGCCAAGAAAAAATCGACGAGATCTTGGCCTTGCACCAGCAAATGCAGGTGTTTTTTGAAGCCCAACAAAGGCCCGAGTATTTCGCGTTGAACCAGCGCATTCACGATGCGCTGATCGCCTTGGCCGACAATGAAACCTTGAGCATGACCCATGCCACCTTGAGCAAACGCATGCGCAGCCTGCGCTACAGCGGCAACTCAACGCCCGAAAACTGGCGTGCGGCCATGGCCGAACACGCGCAAATGATGGCGGCTTTGGCCGCCCGCGATGGGCAAGCCCTGTCGCGCATCATGGGTGAGCACATCCGCAACACCTGGCCACGCATCAAAGATGTGGTGAACTGAAGCGACAAGCCCGTGGCGCGCTGCCTGCTAACCTGAAGACATGAGCACTCCCTCGGACACATCCTCTGGCACGCCATCCCGCACAAGCGCTGCTGGCGAACACCTGATCGACTCGGCCTATG
The DNA here is from genome assembly GCF_943326455.1 of Limnohabitans sp. Rim8. NCBI lineage: Bacteria > Pseudomonadati > Pseudomonadota > Betaproteobacteria > Burkholderiales > Comamonadaceae > Limnohabitans > Limnohabitans sp. Rim8. The sequence goes on along the minus strand of NZ_CALPTI020000007.1, from coordinate 118,133 downwards.
CCGCGCGTCGATTGTTGGTCACCTTGGCGCTGATGACGCTGGGCGGCTCTAGCATGTACGTGGTGGCCGTGGTGTTGCCAGCGGTTCAAGCCGAGTTCGGCGTCGGCCGGGCCGATGCGTCTTTGCCCTACACCTTGATGATGATTGGCTTTGGTGTGGGCGGGTTGTTCATGGGCCGTTGGGCCGATCGCGCGGGGGTGCATGTGCCCTTGATGTTGGGTGGTTTTGGCACGGGCTTGGGGTTCATTGCTGCCAGCTTGTCGGGTAACATTTGGTGGTTTGCGTTGGCGCATGGTTTGCTCATGGGCCTGCTTGGCAGCTCCACCACTTTTGCGCCTTTGTTGGCCGACACCTCGCTGTGGTGGAACAAGCGCCGGGGCATTGCGGTGGCGGTGTGCGCCAGCGGCAACTATGTCGCGGGTGCGATTTGGCCGCCTTTGGCACAGCACGGCATAGAAACCATGGGCTGGCGCAACACCTATTTGGCGCTGGGTTTGTTTTGTGGCATCGGCATGGTGCTGCTCAGCCTGCTCATGCGGCAAAGGCCACCGCTTTTGCAAACGCCAGTGGTGGGCAGCGTGCAGGCCCTGCAGTCGCAACGCCCTTTTGGGTTGAGCCTGAACAAAGCGCAGTTCTTGTTGTGCGTGGCCGGCGTGGCTTGCTGCGTGGCCATGGCCATGCCGCAGGTGCACATCGTGGCGTATTGCACCGACTTGGGTTTTGGCGCGGCGCGCGGGGCCGAAATGCTCTCGCTCATGTTGGCATGCGGCATCGCCAGCCGTTTGATTTCGGGGGCCATTTGCGACCGCATTGGTGGCCTGCGCACACTGGTTTTGGGGTCGGTCTTGCAGGGTGTTGCCTTGTTGCTGTTTTTACCCTTCAACGGCTTGGTGTCGCTCTACGTGATCTCAGCCATGTTTGGCCTGTTTCAAGGTGGCATCGTGCCGGCTTACGCGATCATCGTGCGTGAGTACTTTCCGGCAAAAGAGGCCGGTTCGCGGGTGGGGGCGGTCATCATGGCCACGTTGCTGGGCATGGCCTTGGGCGGCTGGATGTCGGGCAAGGTGTTTGACCTCACCGGTTCCTACCATGCCGCATTCATCAACGGGGTGCTGTGGAACGCACTCAACCTGAGCATTGCCTTGTGGTTGTTGTGGCGCGTCAAGCGGGCGGAAAATCAGCCGGCTTGAACACTCAGCTGGAATGGCCTGGGCTCAGCCTTCAGGCGTCCAGTTGACCGATGGATCCAGCGGGTAAATCGGGCGGCGCAGCTTTTTGAACTGCAGTTCGCTGTAATCTGAAGTGCAGGCACCAGCCCCAGCGCATTCCACCGTGGCGCGGGCCAGATGGCCCAAGCCTGCACGCCAGTGCACACGGCTCTTGAGCAGTACAAACTGTTTTTGTGTCGGGTCAAGGCCCAGGCACAGCAGGGCGTTCACGTCAAAGGGCTCGACATGGCGCGAGATCAGTGCCACTTCGACACCGCCCGTGTCGATCACCACCGCTTGCCCCATGTTTTGCCGGGCCCCTTGGCTCATCGGGCCTTTGTTGCGGTATTGGCCGTTCGAGATCAGCTTGACCACACCAGCCAGTTCAATCGGTGCGCTTGGGTGTGGCATGAGCGGCATGGCCATTTTGCCGCCCACTTGCAGGCGCACTTGTGCACCGATGCCCGCTGCGATGGCTTCTTGCACCGCTTGGGGGTCAAAAATCGCAAACACGGCCACGTTGCGCAAACCTTGGCGCAGCACCTCGGCCAGCACGGCGGTGGTGTCCATGGTGCCGCCCGAGGCCGCGTTGTCGTAATGGTCCAGCAACATGACCGGAAACTCGGTCAGTGTTTTCGCGCGAGACACCGATGTGGCCAGTGGCTCCAGCTCGTAAACCCATTGAGCGCGGCTGTCCCAAGCCATCTGCATCAGTTCGTCGCGCAGGCGCTGCGCCAACGCCGGGTCGTTGTCGGTGACCACCACGACCGACATGCCCGCGTTTTCGATGTCGGCATGCGGGAACCCGGTGAACACGCTGGCGCACAAAGCGCCTTCTTTTTCCATCTGTTGGGCGCGTGCCTGTATGGCGCGGTTGGGCTCGTCCAGCGAGCTTTGCCGCATGATGTGCGGAATCATCGGCAAGCGGCCCCAGGCCTTGGTGGGTTGCGCTTTGCCCTGAAGCAGCTGGATCAAGGCCGAACCCGCCCGCACCCCGGTGCCATACATGTCCACATGGGGGTAGGTCTGGTAGCCCGCCACGGTTTGCGCCAGCTCCACCATGTCGGCGTACACGTTGGCGTGCATGTCATAGGCCACACCAATAGGCGTGTGTGGGTCGATGGCGCGGATGCGGCGCAGCAACTCGCCTTCGCCGTCTTCGTGGCTTTGGCTGACCATGGCGCCGTGCAAGTCCAACAAGATGCCGTCAAATCCGCCTCGCGCCACGGCTTGCAAAATCGCTCCACTCATGGCCTCGTAGGCGTCGTCGTGTACCAGCCCGCTGGGCGCGGCGTGCGCAGCCAGTGCCACTTCGTATTCGGCACCCGCCTTCTCTGCGAGGTCGATGAAAGCCCCGGTGGCCGTGCCCGTGCCGCGAAACGCCGCAATGGCCGCTTCACCACTCGGCGGCGCTTCACCTGGGCCGAGCGCAAAGCGCTGCAGGTCGGTGGGCACCGGCGAGAAGGTGTTGGTCTCGTGCATCATCATCGCGATCAGCAAACGCATAGGGCCTCCAGTCGATAGAGTCGCCATGATGGCCTCGCTGCACTGCTGTGCACAGTCACCGAAGTGCCAGTGGAGGCCTTGTTGGACGGCGGATCTGCTTGACAGGCCATGCCATCGGTTTGAGACTGGTTGCCCCATCCGGAGGTTTTGGCATGTTCCCTTGCATCAACACTTTGCACACCACATCGGCCTATGAGCGAGGCCAAATTTATGGCCAGGCAGCGAAAGACCAGATCCAGCACAGCGTGGTCACCTATGCCCGTTTGTTTGCCGCTTGCGGCATCGACTGGGCCAATGCTTGCGAACGGGCCATGCGTTTTGAAGGCGTGATTGCGCAGGTCGACGCAGACTTGATGGTCGAGCTGAACGGTATCGCCCGTGGCAGTGGCCAGAGGTTGGGCAGCTTGATGGCGCTGAACTGCCGGACAGAAATTTTGCCCGCCACCTTTTTCAGCGACGAACCCCAGTTGGCCCATGCAGCCATGGCCGCTAACCGCGCCGCAGGCCTGCCCGACTGGCTGGCCGACGCGCCCTGGGATCTTGCTTTGAAAGACGGCGAATGCACCGCCATGGGTGTGACGGCAGCTGCCAGCCGCACAGGCCAAGCCTGGCTGGCGCAAAACTGGGACTGGATGGGCCGCCAGCGACAAGCGCTGGTGGTGCTGCACACCCAAGGCCCCAGCGGCCAAAGCATCACCACCCTGACCGAAGCGGGCATGCTGGCCAAGATCGGCATCAACCAATCTGGCTTTGCGCTGGGCCTGAACATCTTGCGATCCAAACGCGACGGCAGCCGATTGGGTGTGCCGGTGCATGTGCTGCTGCGCCATTTGCTCGATTGCCGCTCGGTGGCGCATGCGCGTGAGCGTCTGCAGGCCCTGCAAACCGATCTGGGGCTGGGCTTTGGTGCCGCGTCTAACGTGCCGTGCGCCGATGCCCAGGGCCAGGCCGCGTGCTTTGAAGTCTCGCCTGCAGGCTGGGCCGAAGTCACGCCCACCCGCGGCGTGGTGGTGCACACCAACCACTTCGTGTGCGAATCGCTGTTGGCCGAACAAGCGACCATAGGACCAGTTTTGTCGAGCCACCAGCGCCTGGAGACCGCAAACCAGTACGCGCTGCAAACGCCTGTGGGTCAGGCTGAGCTGGAGCGTTTTTTGCGGGACGAATCCGACGGCTTTTTGTCCATCTGCCGCAGCCCCGACCCCAGCGTGCCGCCCGAAAGCCGCGTCGAAAGCGTGGCCGGTATCGTCATGCACACCCAGCCGCCCGCCATGTGGGTGGCTTGTGACGTGCCCAGCCGCGTGGCGTTCGAGGCCGTGCCCTTGGCCAGGCAGACCGTGCCCGCCTGAGCACGGCAAGAGGCGCTCAGCCGCCCAGGTGCCGCACCGCGTCTGAAACGCGCATACCCAGCTGCAGGCCATGCGCCAGAGCCAGCGCGTTCAAGCCGTTGACCACGCCGTTGTCCAGTCCGTCTTGCGCTTCGCCAATGCGCGCCGAGGTGTGGGCGTACAACATCGCCAGTACGCCCACCGTCTGCAGCTCGCGCAGCGCCACACGGCCTGCATCGTCCTTGCCGCCACCGGCGTCGTTGAAGGCCACCGCGAAAGGTTTGTGGGTTTGTGCGGTCACAAAGTGCGAGGCCGACAGGCCCCCGTGCGAGCCCGACACGATCACTGCGCCGGCATGGCTGGCGTTGACCAGCGCAATCGAATCCAGCAACACCAGTTCGCGCAGGGTCATCGCGTTTCCTGGTCAACGTCTTGCGCAAAGCTGGCGTTTTGCAGCGGGTCGTTCTCGGCCATCCATCCCCGGTAGACGGTTTTGAAATCGGTCACGATTTGCGGCAAAGGCATGTCGTCAAAGGTGCCGCGCTGGTTCACGTACTCCATGTGCCGGTTACCGGCCTTGTCAAAGGGGTGGTAAATCGAATCGTTTCGCCCGTCAAACTCCAGCGGCAGCAAGCCGAATTTGTCGCACAGCTCGATGTTGAAGGCGGGCGTGGCCTTGACCCACTGGCCGTACAACCAGATGTCGGCATAGCCGTGCCAGATGAACACATCGGTCTGCATGGTTTGGCGCAAGCGCTCGGTGCTCAGGTGGTTGCGCACATCGGCGTAACCCAGTCGAGCGTGCAGGCCCGCCGCGCGGCAAGCGGCCGCCATCAAGGCCGCCTTGGGCACGCACCAACCCGAGCCCTGGGCGATGACCGAGCTGGCCCGCATGCCTTGGGGTGACAGGTCGATGCGGTACGGGTCATAGCGAAATTGGTCGCGCACCGCCAGGTACAGCGACACCGCGCGCTCGCGGTCGGTGGCGCCTTGCGCATGCTGGCGCGCCAAGGCGATCACATTCGGGTGGTCGCTGTCGATCAAGGCCGTGGCGGCCAGCGTGGCGGGGGAGGGCAGGTCGTTCATGTGGCTCACTGTAGCCTGCGTGCCAGCGCCGGGCTGTCACGCTGGCTATAGTGCTTTGATGGTGCTTTGCGGCACAACACAAGGAGACACGGGCATGGACTCGGTTTTGAATTTCGGGGCGGTGCGGGTGCACCTGGGCGAGAAGTCCGGCAAATATCCCGACGGGAACCAGCTGATCGTGCAGGGGGCCGACATGCGGGTGGCCTTTGACACGCCCGAGGTGGCCAACCGCATCGGTCCCGAGTTGGACACGGTGGACCTGGTCATCCTGGGCCATGTGCACGAAGACCACATGGCCGGGCTGCACCGCCTGATGCACGCCCCGGTGCAGGTGCACGAGGCCGACCTGGCCGCTGCCCAATCGTGGGACGGCATGTGCCAGCACTATGGCTATCCGCAAGACGTGCTGGATGCGATGCATCAGATTGTGCAAAAGGATTTTCATTACCAGCCCCGGCCTGATGCCACCGGCTACAGCGACGGCGCGCTGTGGGACTTGGGCGGCGGCGTGCGCGTGCGGGCGCACCACTTGCCGGGCCACACGGCGGGGCATTGCGCCCTCGTGGTGGAAAGTGAAGGGCTGGCCTTCATTGGCGACATCGACCTGAGCGGTTTTGGCCCGTACTACGGCGACGCCACCTCCAACCTGAGCGACTTTCGGCACACTTTGAAAAAAGTGGCCGAGCTGGACGCCCGCATTTGGGCCACCTCCCACCACAAGGCCGTCATCACCGACCGTGCGCAGTTTTTGACCGATCTGGCCCGCTTTGCCAGCAAGATCGATGAGCGCAGCGCGCAACTGCTGGGTTATTTGCAGACCCCACACAGCCTGGATGAGCTGGTGGACCGCCGCCTGCTGTACCCACAAGGCTACGACGTACCCTTTGTGCCTTGCGCCGAGCGCCACACCATCGGCATGCACCTGGCCGAGCTGCTGGCGCAGGGACAGATCCAGCCCTTGGAAGATGGCCGCTTTGTGGCGGTGTGAAGCCTTTTCACCATTTCATCAGGAGACCCCACATGACCCCCGAACAACTCTTGCAGCACCACGACCAAGCCCGCTTGTGGGGCCAGGCGCCCGGTGCGGTGGGCGGCCCTGACACGGCCGCGGCCTACCAAAAAGCCCTGGCCGTGCGCCAGTTGCGCCAGCAGCGCGGCGAAGTGCCCAAGGGCTACAAGATTGGCTTCACCAACCGCACGCTGTGGCAGCGCTACGAGGTGTTTGGACCCATGTGGGGCACGGTCTGGAACACAGGCCTCGGCTTTGCCCAGCCTGCCGCATCGGGGACGGCCGAGGGCAGCATCGACCTGACCCACACCTGCCAGCCCCGACTGGAGCCCGAAATCGTCTTCGGCATGAAGGCCACGCCACCGGCCAATGCCAGCATGCAGCAGCTGTTTGAAGCCATCGACTGGATTGCTCCGGGTTTTGAAGTCGTGCAGTCGCACTGCCTGGACTGGAAGTTCACCGCCACCGACACCATGGCCGACAGCGGCTTGCACGCCCGCCTGCTGGTGGGCCAGCGCCTGCCGGTTCAGCAACTGGCTGCCGATGCACAGACCTTGCACACCCTGCTGGCGCAGGCCCAAGTGACGCTGTTCAAAAACGAGCAGGCGGTGGAGCAGGGCAGCGGCACCAACGTGCTCGACAGCCCGCTCAATGCCTTGCACCACTTTTTGAAAGAGCTGCGCCAATGCCCCGGCGCGGTCGACCTGCAAGCGGGCGACGTGATCACCACCGGCACCTGGACCGACGCCTGGCCCCTGCAGGTGGGCGAAAGCTGGCGCGCCGAGTTTTCTGCGCCCTTGGGCAGCCTCAATGCCCAGATGCGCTGAGCGCCGCCGCTGTCCGAGCGCCCAAAAAAACGCCCCGAGCCGCAAAGCCCGGGGCGTAAATCAACAAAAATGTCAGGCAACTGCAAGAAGCATGACAAGCTCAGTATACTGTAAATATAAACAGTATTTTGACCTACCCACAGCTGCACCTGCAGCCCAGGCTTTCCCCTTATGCACGCCCTCGATATTCCCCAAGCCCTGCCACCCGGAAACTGGTGGTTGCAGGCCCTGCCCGCCAGCATTGCCGCAGGCTTTCCCTCGCCCGCCGAAGACCACCAAGTCGAGCGCATCGACCTCATGCAGCAATTGGTCAAACACCCGCAGGCCACGTTCTACATCCGTGTGCGGGGCGAAAGCATGCGCGATGCAGGCATCCTGGATGGCTCGGTGGTGCTCGTGGACCGCGCCATCACCCCGGCCGATGGGCAAATCGTGCTGGCGGTGATCGACGGCGATTTCACCTGCAAAACCCTGCGCTTGCAGGGCGAGAGCATCCGATTGCAAGCGGCCCACCCCGATTACCCCGATATCGTGCCCAAAGACGGCCAAAGCGTGGACGTCTGGGGTGTGGTGGTCGCGACCATTCACCAGCACCAAACCTGACCCGTCTCCATCACCTCCGACATGGCCACCATCTCCCCACGCCACCGCCGCGACGACTTCGAGGCTGGGCGCGTCTACGAATACCCCCAGCACCTGCGCGAAGCCATCGAAGATGCGCCCACCGGGGCGGGTGTTTACATTTTTCACGGCCAAGAAGGCGACTTGCCGCTGTACATCGGCAAAAGCATCAACATCCGTGCGCGATTGCTCTCGCACCTGCGCACGCCCGACGAAGCCCGCATGCTGCGCCAGACCCAGCGCATCAGCCACATCCGCACGGCGGGCGAGATCGGGGCGCTGCTTCTAGAGGCGCAAATGATCAAGGCCCAGCACCCCTTGTTCAACCAAAAACTGCGCCGCAACCAACAGTTGTGCAGCTTGCAACTGACGGGCGAAGTGCCGCAAGTCGTGTATGCCCGCGACATCGACTTTGCCAGCCAGCCCGAGCTGTATGGCCTGTACGCCAGCCGCCATGCGGCGCTGAATGCGCTGCGGGCCGTGGCCGACCAACACAAACTTTGCTACGGGCCGCTGGGCCTGGAAAAATTGCCCCCCGGCAAAGCCTGCTTCAGGGCTGCCATCCGCCAGTGCGCGGGTGTGTGCCGGGGCGACGAAATGCCTGAGGCGCACCGCGAGCGCTTGTTCAGCAGCCTGCTGGCGCTGCGCGTGGAATGCTGGCCTTACCCGGGCGCGGTCGGTTTGGTCGAGCGCGATGCCGAACTCACGCAAATCCACGTCGTGAAGCACTGGTGCTATCTGGGTAGCGCCCCGACCCCCGAGGCCGCTCGCCAACTGAGCCAGTCGGTCAGCCAAGTGGCTGCCCACTTTGACGCCGACGGCTACAAAATTTTGTGCCGCCCGGTGCTCACGGGGAGTGTAGAAATTTTGGCGTTGTGAAGCATCACACTTGTTCAAGCACGGCCTATTGAGTCCCCGTCAACCCTTCGCATCATGAAAATCCACCTGCAAACGCCCGAGGACATACGCCCCCAAATTTGGAAAGAACTGGGCCGCGCCAGCTTGGACCGGCACCACGAATGGCGCACACCGGTGTTGGCTTCCATCGATGCAGACGGCTTGCCCGATGCCCGCACCGTGGTGCTGCGGCAGGTGGACGTGGGGGCTGGCCTGCTGACTTTTTACACCGACAGCCGCAGCCCCAAAGTGGCCCAACTGCAGGCCCAAGGTGCAGCGATGTTGGTGTTTTGGAGTGCACGTTTGAGTTGGCAATTGCGGGTGCGGGTGACTTGCTCCGTGATCACTTCTGGCCCAGAGGTCGAGGCGCTTTGGCAAGGGGTCAAGCAGTCGGCGGCTGCGGGCGATTATTTGTCGCCCTTGGCACCGGGTGCGGTGTTGCCGCATGGCAGCAGATCAGCCGGTGCAGATGCAGCGCACGCCCCCACGTCCACGCACAGCTTTGCCGTGCTGCGTGCGCAAGTGCTGCAGATGGACTGGCTGGAGCTGTCGCGCCAAGGGCACCGCCGTGCGCAGCTGAGCGCCAACACCTGGGAGTGGCTCACGCCCTGAATACTTTCAGCGCCTGCTTTTGAGCCGCTGACTCTTGCGGCTTTTTTCAAAAAACGCGTCGGGTTTGGTTTGCACCCACTGGATAAAGCGGGCCATCTCTTCGGGCTGCTTCAAGGCTTCGACCGTGGCGTAGGTGCGGGCCAACTCGGTCTCGGTGAACAGCGCGTGGATTTGGCGGTGGCAAATGCGGTGCAGCAGCACGGTGTGTGCACCGCCATGCGACTTGGGCACCAAGTGGTGCGCATCTTGTTGGCTGGGCGGAATGGGGCGGTTACACAGTGGGCACAGCACGTCGTCAGCGCGCGGTGCGGGCAGGGCTTCAAGCTGGGCTTGAATGCGCTTTTTGCGAATCCGCCCTGTCACGGCTGCAAGACTGAGTTGACCATCGCCCAAGGCTACAACAGACGACCCGCTGCCTAGGCCGCTCCGGGCGATTGAGCCCAGCCGCTTTCAGGGCATCCGGTCATGTTGAATGGCCGTGACTTGGCCTGGATCAATGTCCGGCTTCAGTCGATGGGGAGTGCGTGCGCAGCCAATCTTTGAGCGCTGCATCAATGCGGGTTTGCCAACCATGACCGGTGGCACGAAAAGCCGATGAGACCTCGGGCGACAAACGGATGGTGGTGGGCACTTTGCGGTCTGGCTTGACGCTGCCTACAGGGCGACCTGCACCACGTGCCCGAATCGCTTGAGGCGTGTGGCTTGCGGCCAGTTCACCCTTGAGCGCCTGATCGACCGAGCGCAGCAAAGCCGCTTCAAATTCAAGCATTTCGGGGTCCACGGGGGACACTTGAGTGGTTTTGGATTTAGGCATCGAATCGCTCCTTCAGTTTCAGCAGCAGTTCAGGTCTCAGGTTGTCAAATTTGGCTTTGGCGTAAACCAACAAAAGAACAATCTCTCCGTTGGTCAAGTGGTTGAAATAAATCACTCTGGTACCGCCGCTCTTGCCCATGCCTTGGCGTGTCCATCGCACCTTGCGCAAGGGACCAGCCCCGGGAATCACATCTCCAGCCATTGGGTTTTCGCTGATCCACGCTATGAACTCAAACCGTTCGGAATCGGTCCAGACCTTGGCTGACCAAGCGATGAAGTCTGGGGTTTCGTGCACGGTCAACATTAATTAATTGTACTAGCAAAAAATTAGTTGATCGAACGATGGCAGCTGCAGGAGGCAGCAGATGCTCGGGGCTCGAGCATCTGCTAATGAAGCCGCGTGGGCTCAGTCTTAGGGCAACAAGTCAATCAAGATCTCGTTGCGCCGGTTCCAAGGCAAGGTGAACGGATCGTCGTAACGGGCCACTTGGGCCGTGGGGCTGAGCTTGAGGTTTTTGGCTTTGGCCCAAGCCTTCAGCCGCTCGGTTTGCTCTTCAACGCTGGCCTGCGTGGTGAAGCCGCTAAAACGCACGGCTACCACTTCGTGCTCGGCCACAGGACGCAGCTGAACTTGGGGGTTCAGTGGCTTGGGCAAGGTCTGCATGCTCTCGGCGGCGGGCATCACAAAGTGGACGCGCCAGCCTTCTGACTCGGGGGCGACGGTGACGGGCGCTGTCATCGAGATCTTGCGCTGCGCGCCCACCTCGGCTTGGACGTTGTCACCAAAAATATAAGACGCGATGCGCCGAAAGCCATTGCGGCTGGCCGCGTCAAAGTCGCCACTGATTTGGGTTTGCGCCACGGTGAACGCGGCGTAGCGGCGCACTTCAAAAGGCGGGTCTGAGACCAGCACGGTGTAACGCGGTTCTTCAACGGCCATGGCGGCTCCACAAAAAAGAAACAAAACAGAAAAAAACCAACGCATAAAAGCTCGCTTGAAAAAGGGGTCTGGTCAGACATTAAAGCAAATGGGGGGCAGGCCATCGGTCCGCTGGCGCACGCTTGCGCGAGCTGGGTGTCAACACCGCGGGTAACACCACCTGGTCCGTTGCTTCTTTTATTCTCTATATACTGTTTATAAATACAGTATTTGGCCATGCCCCTCCCCATGCTCGCCCTCATCGACGGCAACAACTTTTACGTCTCTTGCGAACGCGTCTTCCAGCCCTGGCTGCAAGGCCGGCCGGTGGTTGTGCTGTCCAACAACGACGGCTGCGCCATCGCCCGCAGTGACGAAGCCAAAGCCCTGGGCATCAAGATGGGCGCGCCTTACTTTCAGCTGCGCGAGCTCGAGCGCGATGCTGGCCTGATCGCGCTGTCTGCCAACTTCGCCCTGTATGGCGACATGAGCGACCGCATGATGAGCCTGGCCGCAGGCCTGGGCCATACCCAAGAGGTCTATTCCATTGACGAAAGCTTTGTGGACCTGAGTGGTATCTCTGGTGATTTGGTGCGCCGCGCCCGCACCATCCGCAGGCGCATCTTGAGGTGGATCGGCATCCCGACCTGCATCGGCATCGGGCCCACCAAGACGCTCGCCAAATTGGCCAATGCGATTGCCAAAAGCGCCGAGCGTAAGCCCGGCAGTTACCCGGCCCACCATGCGCAGATCTGCCACCTGGGGGCGTGCAGCCCGCAAGAGCTGGCCGAGCTCTTGCAGGCCACTGAAGTGGGCGAGGTGTGGGGCGTGGGTCCGCGCATTGCGGCGCAACTGCGGGCGCAAGGCATCACCACAGCGCAAGACCTGGCCGTGATGAGCCCGGCGGCTGCGCGGGCCATGTGCTCGGTGGTGCTGGAAAAAACCGTGCGCGAACTGAACGGCACGCCCTGCATCGAGTTTGAAGACGAACCCCCGGCCAAGCAGCAGATTGCCTGCACCCGCAGCTTTGGCCGCCCGGTGACCGAGCTGGCCGATTTGCAGCAGGCCGTGACCGAGTTCGCTTGCCGCGCGGCAGAAAAACTGCGCAAGCAAAAGGGCCATGCGGCGCAGGTGATGGTGTTCATCCGCACCAGCCCGTTCAGAAAGCAAGACGCGCAGTACAGCCGCAGCGCCTGCCTGCCGCTGCCCGTGCCCACCAGCGACAGCGCGCACATCACGCAGGCGGCATTGGCTTTGCTGGACAGCATTTACCAGCCGGGCTTTTTGTACGCCAAAGCGGGTGTGATGCTGATGGGCTTGCAGCCAGCCACGCGCCAACAGATGACGCTCGATTTGTCGCGCCACGCAGGCGATACCCAGCCCGCCAACCGTACACGCTTGATGCAGGCCATTGACCAGATCAACCAGCGCCACGGCCGGGGCAGCCTGAAGCTGGGCAGCGCGGGCACAGGGCACGCGGCGCAAATTTGGCACATGAAGCAAGATTTCAAAACCCCGGCCTACACGACCGACTGGCGGGGCTTGTTGACGGTGCAAAACGACGCCGTGCGGGCGGTCGATCAGTGGCCCTCAGCCCATGGCGGGTATTGAAAAGCGCTCTGACCCCAATGGTAGACTCAGGGCTCAAAAAATTTTTGCCCACTTTGTTTTGCCTCTGATTCCCAAGACCACCGCGACCGCGTTGGCAAATACCCCCCATACCAACGACCGACCCATCGACGTGGTGTACCTGTGGGTCGATGGCAATGACGCGATTTGGCGGGCTAAGCGCGAAGCGGCTTTGGCGCAATTGCCCCAAGACACGGGTGCGGCCATGGCGCGTTACAGCAACGTGGAAGGGCGCTTTCGTGACAACCATGAGCTGCGTTACAGCCTGCGCGCCCTGGAGAAGTTTTTCCCCCAGCACGGCCACGTCTACATCGTCACCGATGCCCAAGCCCCCGATTGGCTGCGGCCCTCGGACCGCTTGACGCTGGTGGACCACCGCGATCTGATGCCCGAGGCTTCACTGCCCACCTTCGATTCGGGCCACATCGAGTCGTGGATTCACCACATTCCGGGCTTGTCTGAGCGCTACTTTTATTTCAATGACGATGTGTTTTTGGGTGCGCCCCTGAACCCGGACGATTGGTTCACTGGCGATGGTTTTTATGTGACCTGGTCAGACGAGCCGGAGGTGACGGACGAGGCCATGCGCACGGACGCCACCTCGCTTGAAAATGCCTGCCGTTTGTCGATCGAATGGCTCACGGCGCAGGCCCGGCTGGCCTTGGCCGGACAGGCCGCAGCCCCGCTCAGCCGCACGCAAGACCCGCTGTACCAAAGCACCTTTCGCACCTTTGCCCATTCGCCCAGGCCCATGCGCCGCTCCATCTTGCTGGAGCTGGAAAACACCGCGCCTGAATTGTTTGCGGGTGTGCGTTCCACGGTCTTTCGCAGTTGGGACAAGCCCACCATCGTGTCTGACTTTGTCTTGCGTTGGGCGCTGGCACACGGCTTGGCCCAGTTGCGCACTTACCGACACGGCCATGTGTCCACGGGTGATGCCGATCAAGAGGCGCAGTTGCAAGTCTTGACGGCTGAGTTTGGTGCCTTGGATTTCTTTTGCATCAACGACACCACAGACGATGCGCAACACGACGATCCGCGTTTGCTCAAAGTGCAAACGGTGTTGCAGGCCATGCTGCCGAATGCCTCGGCTTTTGAGCAAGCGGGCCAGCATGCCAGTGGCTTGAGGACCGAAGTGGGCATTTCAGAAGCGGCAGCGGCCGAAATTCACCAAGGTGCGCAAGCCCCTGCGGCGCACCAAAGCCCGGTGTCAGGCGCTCGCCGAAGGGCTTGAGCGGAAAGACGCGGCCAGCGCCACGGCTTCTTTGACATCGATGCAAATGCCGTCTGCGCCCAAACTGCGGGCGTCGTGCTGTTGCAGTGTGAAGATGGGGCCACCCAGCAAAACCCCCGGTTCGGGGTTGCCAGAAGACGACTTGAGGGCGCGGATCAGACCCGGCAATGTTTTGAGCTGCGCCTCGGTGGCGCAAGAAATACCGATCACGTCAAACCATTCGTTGTTGACCGCGTGCATCAGTTCTTTTTCGCTGAGCGAGATCTCGATGACCACGTCCCAGCCGGCTTTGCGGAAAAAATCGGACACGATGGTCATGCCCAAAAAGTGCTGCGATCCCGGGGCTGATGCCAGCATGATGCGCTGCACATCGCCGCCCAGTTGTGGGCCGTTTTGGTATTCAAAACCCAGGCGGTGGGTGATCTCGTGCATGCGCACCAAGCCGCAGGTGACCTCGGTGAAGTCGCACAGATCTTGCTCCCACATCAAGCCCAGTTGACGGGCGGCGGGGGCGATCAGTTCCAGAAAAATCCGGTCGGTGGTCACGCCCTGGTGCAGCAGTTCATCGATGAATTGGGTGGTCTCGCTGGCGGAGCTCGATTTGCTCAACGCGACAAAGGTGGCCAACTGTTTGGGCGATATGCCCGGGCCTGCAGTGGGTGCGTTGGCGTCGTGCAGGTCGATCCTGTGCGCCTGCACCAGGCGCGGGATGATTTGCGTCTCGATGACTTCGGTCAAAGACCGTTTGCATTCGTCTTGACCGTTGGATGAGTCTGCGTTTTGCGGTTGCATGGCGCGGTGGGTCAAACTTTGTCCGAGGGATGACATGAGTGTCAACAAAGCGCTTGCATGTGCCTTCAACGGGTTGAAAGAAAGGCCCGGTAGATTGAGGTACATCAAGGTGTCCAAAAGTTAGTTTTGACCTTAACGGTTTCAACCTCCCTGTGCAAGTCACATTGGCCTGACATTTCTAGGGGTTATCACCTGTAAATCAAGGTGTACAGCAGGCTCGCATTATTCAAGGCTTAGCCGCGTTACAGGGCTTTCGCGCAGCGGAAATTCATCGGTGTTGTCTGCCAAGGCCAGTGAAGCTGGCGTTGGCGTGTGCGCAGTTTGTCGCGCTTGTTTGACGGCGTGTTTGCTGCTTCTGCCGCGTACCCGTTGGCGCCAAACTTGGAATGAGCGCGCTTTCAGGTTTTGCCGCATCAGGGCGATCACTTGCGTTTCGTCCAAACCATAGTTCAGCGCAATCGCTTCAAACGAGGTGCTGTCGTCCCAAGCCATGGCAATGATCTGTGAGGTGTCGGCAGCGTCGAGCCCCTCCAGCGGGGCGGCTTCAAATGCCACTGGGGCGCCTGAAGGAACGGTTGCGGTCGCCGGTGACGAGTTCAATTTGCCGGATTTGGCCCTGACGGCGGATGCTGAGCGTCAGGGGGCTGCCTGCAGGCCCTAATGCCGACAAACGT
The DNA here is from genome assembly GCF_943326455.1 of Limnohabitans sp. Rim8. Lineage (NCBI taxonomy): Bacteria > Pseudomonadati > Pseudomonadota > Betaproteobacteria > Burkholderiales > Comamonadaceae > Limnohabitans > Limnohabitans sp. Rim8. The sequence goes on along the minus strand of NZ_CALPTI020000007.1, from coordinate 102,977 downwards.
CGGTAAAAATCGGCCAAGCTGACCAAGGTTTGGCCTTGCAGGGCCAGCAAGGTGTCGCCGACCATCACGCCGCTTTGGGCCGCTGGGCTGTCGGGCGAGACACGCAGTACGCCCAAGCCGCCGCTGGGCAAAGCTTGGCTGCTGATGCCCAGCCACGAGGGCGCAGGGCCTGGGCGCTTGCCGGTGCGCAGCAGGTCGGGCAGGGGGTCTTTGAGCAGGTTCACCGGCACATACAGGTTGCCCGGCATGGGCAGCTGGTCGCCGAAGACGTCTTGCACCAGCAAAGAGCCGATACCGATCAGTTGCCCGCGCTGGTCAAACAGCCCGGCGCCACTCCAATTGTTCACGGCGGGCAGGGTCATCAAGGGGGCTTCCAGCAGGTACTCCCAGGCAGCCGCAAAGGGTTGGCGAGAGACCAGTTCCAGCGCCGTCAGCTCCGATTCTCTTTGGCCGAGTGTCCAAAGTTTTCCAGGGGTGGGCAAGGTGTCAGAGTCGCCCAAGGGGACGGCCTCCAGGCGCAGGGGCACCAAGGCCCGAATCAGCCCCAAACCACTGGCGTTGTCTACGGCACGCACTTGCCCCGGGACCCGTCTGCCTTGGTGGTCAATCAGGTCCACGCTTTCTGCCTCCAGCAGCAGATAACCGATGGTCAGCACCGTGTCCGGGGCGATGACCACGCCAGAGCCCTGTCTTTGTTGGCCCAAGGTGCGCGTGGTGTTGGCTTGTTCGTCACTGCGGGTTTGCACGCCCACGACCGATTGCATGATGCGCTGGACGGTGGATTCGTTCAGTGTCTGCCCAGGCTGTGCCCAAGCCAAAGGCCAAGCCAACAAGCCTGCACACAACACCATCAGCAATGGGTGGTTCATGGTCATTCCCCGTAAAAACGGCCAACAATGGTTCGATAAACGGCTGTCGATGGTCGTACACCGTTAACAGCCCAAATGCATTGTGTGCCGGTGCGACTTAACCCCATGCCCGGGGAGCCTACTGCTTACTTGGGCAAATCGCGCGCACCGCTGGCGGGGCGGTACATCTTGAACAGTTGCTCTGGCCCAATGCTGAAGTAATCGGCCGGACCACCGCCGCGCAGGATGTGTCCCGCGTTGGCCGTGTCATAAACGCCGTCCTTGAGCAAACGCTGCGCGATGTGAATGCCCACCACTTCACCAAACACCATCCAGGTGTCGATGTTTTGGCCTTGCAAGTCTTTCAGTTGCAAAATTTGTGTACAACGGCATTCAAAACTGACCGGACTTTGTGCCACGCGTGGCACGCCCACGATGCGCGAGGGCTCGGGCGTCAAACCCGCCAGATCGAACTCACTCACCTCAGGGGGCACGGCTTCGCAGGTTTGGTTCATCACCTCGGCCAGTTCGCGGGTGACCAGATTCCAGACAAACTCGCCAGTGGCTTCGATGTTGTTCAAAGAGTCCTTGCGCCCGATGCTGGAAAAACCAATCACCGGGGGCACGTAGTTGAAGGCGTTGAAAAAACTATAGGGCGCCAAGTTCAAAACGCCGCTGTTGCTGCGGCTGGACACCCAGCCAATGGGCCGCGGGCCTACGATGGCGTTGAAGGGGTCGTGTTTGAGGCCGTGGCCTGCTTTGGGTTCGTAAAAGTGCTGCATGGCTTGACTGTAAGCGGCAAAGGGCGGCTGGGGCAGTCATGCACCGGACAAGCCTTGCAGACTATGATCGCGTCCTCTTGAGGACCACCATGACACGAACCCTTCTCGCCGAATCGGCCATCCACCCGGCCATTCGCCAACGCATTGCCGAGCACCACTTGCCCGTGATCCAGCAGGTGCAAACTGCCATTGCCCAGCACGCCGTCGTGGTGGTGGGTTTGTCGGGTAATCCTTTTGTGGGCAAGGCTCGTAAGGCGCTGGCCGCAGCGGGCGTGGCGCACGAATACATCGAGCTTGGCAGCTATTTCTCTAAGTGGCGCTTGCGCAATGCCCTGAAAATGTGGACCGGTTGGCCCACATTTCCCATGGTCTTTGTGCGCGGCACGCTGGTCGGTGGGGCCGATGACCTGCGCCGCCTGATCGACAGCGGCGAACTGCAAACCCTGCTGCAATCCTGAAGTCCATGGCGTCCATCGCAAAACCTGAGTTGTGGCGCACCGAGGTGGGCGATGGGGTGGCCGTGCTTCACATTCCTGGCGCACTCAAGCGTGCACGCACCTTTGACATCGATGTGAGCCTGTGGGTGCGCGTGCCTGAAGACAACGCCGAGGCTTGGCACGAATTGACGCTGGAGATCGATGGCAAGCAGCAGTGGCACCGTCGCATCGCCAGCAGCTGCCCGGGTCAGACCGACGGGCTCGATTACCACTGCCGTGTGGTCCTTGAAGCCGGTCCGGCCCTGCGCATCCGCGCTGTGGCGGGCACCCGAGGCTCGGTGGTGCAGCGTTTGCACATCGAAGCCCGCGAAGACCTGATGGATTAGCCAATGACTTGGAGTTCAAGCAGCGGCCTGTTCTGCACCAAGCGCTCAAAGCCCAAGGCTTGCACATCAATGGTTTTGGACTTGCCTTGCAGCATCCACTCGGCCAGTGCCAAACCGGCCCCAGCGGAGTGCTGCATGCCGTGACCTGAAAAACCATTGATGAAATACAGGTTGCGCATGTCAGGGTGTGGGCCGATCACGGCGTTGTGATCGAAGGTGTTCATCTCGTAGTAACCCGCCCACGCCCGCTCGACGCGCAAAGCCGCCAGCGCCGGGATGCGGTGTGCCAGCGAAGCCCATTGTTCGTCGTTCCATTCGGCCCAGTTGGGCTCCAGCGGCAGCTTGGCTTCGGTGTGCAAAGGCTCTGCACCGGTGATCAAAAAACGGCCTTCAGGCCGCAGCCACCAGCCGCTCGGGTCGATCAGCAAGGGGCATTGCGGCAGTGGCTCGGGGCAAGACAGCACAAACACCGTGCGCCGCGCGGCTTCAATGGGCAATTGCACCCCGGCCATGGCCGCCACTTCGCCAGCCCATGGCCCCGCAGCATTGACCACTTGGCCGCAGGACAAGCTCCCGCCGCTGGCCAGCTGCACTGCGCTCACTTGCGTGTCGGTGTGCGCCATGCCCACCACCCGGTCGTGCACGCGTTGCACGCCTTGTGCCATGGCTTTTTTCAAAAATGCCTGGTGCAGGGCTGGGCCATCGAACCAGCCTTCGCCGCTCAGACCCAGACTGCCCAGGGCCACATCGTCCACGTTCAACCAAGGAAAGCGCTGGCGCAGGGCTTCGGGCCCGAGCAGCGCGACATCGGCCCCGGCTTGTTGGTGAATTTGATGGGCGTTTTGCATGCCAGCCACTTGCTCGGTTTGCGCCAAATACAAATAACCGGGCTCTTGCAAACCGAGCGCCACAGCTTGATCGGGCAGGCCCAAGTGCTGATCGGCCTGGCGCAAAAAACCGATGCCGTATTGGCTCAGGTGGATATTGACCGGGCAGGTGAACTGCTGGCGAATCGAGCTGGCCGACAGGGATGAAGAAGCTTTTTCGTAGCGCGTGTCCGACTCGACCAGCGTGACGCGCAGTCCAGGCTCCAGGCAGGTCAACCAATAGGCCGTGGCCGCGCCCATGACGCCGCTGCCCACGATCACCACATCGGCGCGGTTCACAGACGAAAGCCCTCGGCCAACGCCGCGCGGTAAACCAGTCGTGCGGCCACAGTGTCTTCAACCGCTTGGCCCAGTGACTTGAAAATCATGGTGGTGCCTGCCGGAGGCGGTGCAACACGGCCGCACAAAATTTCGCCGATCTCGGCAGCTACCGTTGCGCCCGAAAGCATCACATCGCCCGACTCTTTTTCAGCCGCTTCACGTTGATCGGCCACCACCCAGTTGGCCATGGCCGCATCGTCCAGCTCGCGCCAAGTGGGGCGGGGTGCACCCACGGCGGCGACAAAGGCGCCGGGCTTGAGCCATGCCCCTTGCAGCACCGGTTCGCTGGCGTTGGTCACCGTGCACACGATGTCGGCCCCGCGCACCGCTTGTTCTGCACTGGGGTAAGCCACACCATCGATGTCGCGTGCGCACAACTGGGCGTTGGCGGAGTTGGGGCTCCACACCCGAATCTCGGACACCTCGCGCACGGCGCGCAACATTTGTGCATGGCTGCGGGCCAGCACGCCGCTGCCCAGCATGGCCACCACCTGCGGGGTGCGCGGCACCAGCTTGTCTGCCGCTACGGCAGATGCAGCCGCCGTGCGCATGGCAGTGATGGTGTTGCCCTCCATCACTGCCAAGGTTTGCCCAGTGGCGGGGTCCATCAACACGATGGTGCTGAGCAAGGTTGGCAAACCCTTTTGTGCGTTGCCGGGCACCAGGGTGATGAGCTTGGTGCTCAGGGCATCGCCCAGTTGTGCGGGTTTGAGAAACAGCAGGCCGTCGTTGGAGGCTTGGCCAATCGGCATGACCATGCGCAGCGGCTGCACCACTTGCCCCAGCGACAATGCCACCAAGGCATCGCGCACGCCTTGGAGTAAATCGGGAACGCTCAGCAGTTCTTGAACGCGGGCTTCGTCAAAGTAATGGACCATGGGGCATCTCCAAGAGGCGCTTTTAGGGGGTGGTGTGATTTTGCCTTGGCGCAGCCCATGGAGAAGCCGTGTGGTACCGAGTTTCAAATTCTCGGATGTCTTGGGCATGCGTCAGGCTCATGCCCACGGCGTCCAAACCATGCAACAGCATCTCTTTGTGCAGAGGGTCGAGGTCAAAACGCAAGCGTTGTACGTCCCCTGAGGTGTACAAGCTTTGCGTTGGCAATTCCAGTTGCATGTGGCAAAGCAGAGGGTCTTGGGCCAAGCGCATCAAACGCGCCACATCGACTTCGGGCAGGACCAAGGCCAGCACACCATTGCGCAGGCAGTTGTCACTGAAAATGCCGCCAAAGCTGGCCCCGATCACGCAGCGGATGCCCAACTGTTGCATGCCCCAAACAGCGTGTTCACGGCTGGAGCCACAGCCGAAGTTGGGTCCGGTGATCAAAAATTGGGCTTCGGTCCAAGGCGCTTGGTTCAGCACAAAATCGGCGCGTTTTTGGCCTGCTGCATCAAAACGCATGTCGTGCAAAAACCCCTGGGACAGACCTTCACGGTCAATGCCCTTGAGGAATTGCTTGGGCATGATTTGGTCGGTGTCGACGTGCGGCAAGCTCAGGGCGGCCGCAGGGCCGGACAGGGTGGTGAGGGGGCTTCGGGTGTGGGAAGCTGGTGGCTTAAAGGTCATATGGTTGAGAAGTCCTGCGTGATGCCTCAGAGACTGGACAGGGTGCGCAAGTCGGTCAGCACTCCGCTCACGGCGGCAGCAGCCACCATGGCGGGGCTCATCAAATGGGTGCGCGCGCCTGCGCCTTGGCGGCCTTCAAAATTTCGGTTGGTGCTGGAGGCACAGCGGTCACCCGGGTTCAGGTGGTCTTCGTTCATCGCCACGCACATCGAGCAGCCCGACTGGCGCCATTCAAAACCGGCTTCTTGAAAAATACGGGCCAAGCCTTCTGCCTCGGCTTGGACGCGCACGCTGGAGGACCCCGGCACCACCATGGCGCGCACGCCGGGCGCCACGCGGCGGCCTTTCACATAGCGCGCGGCATCACGCAAATCGTCGATGCGGCTGTTGGTGCATGAGCCAATGAACGCATGGCTGATGGGCAAGCCCTGCAGTGCTTGGCCAGGTTTCAAATCCATGTAAGCCAAAGCGCGTTGCATGCCTTGGCGCCGTTGAGCGTCGCTTTCAAGAGCAGGGTCGGGCACCACACCGTCAATGGCCACACCCTGGTCTGGGCTGGTGCCCCAGGTGACGCGCGGCGCGATGAGGCGGGCGTCCAAGCTGACCTCGCGGTCAAACACGGCAGCGTCGTCGCTCTTGAGTTTTTGCCATTGCGCCACGGCGGCATCCCACAGTGACCCTTGCGGCACACGCGGGCGACCGTGCAGGTAGTCAAACAGGGTATCGTCCGGTGCCACGATGGCCCCACGCGCTGCGGCCTCCACGCTCATGTTGCACAGTGTCAGTCGGCCCTCTACACCCATCGCGCGTACCGCGTCGCCTGTGTACTCGATGACGTGGCCAGCAGCGCCATCGGCACCGATCTGCGCGATCAGGCTCAGCACCACATCTTTGGCCGTGATGCCCGACGGCAAGAAGCCGTGTACCGTGACGCGCATGTTTTTTTGGGGTCGGTACACCAAAGTCTGGGTGGCCAGCAGGTGTTCGATTTCGCTGCTGCCAATGCCAAACCCCAAAGCCCCCATGGCCCCGTGGGTGGTGGTGTGGCTGTCGCCAGCGGCCATGACCATGCCTGGCAAAACCCAGCCTTGTTCGCTGGCCACCACGTGTTCGATGCCTTGGCGTGTGTCCAGCATGTCAAACAGCTCAATGCCGTGGCGGGCACAGTTGTTGGCCAAGGTGTGCACTTGCCGGGCGCGGTCGGCATCTTGCAAAACCATGGTGCGGGCGTTGCGTACAGGCGTGGTGGCGTTGACGTGGTCGACCACAGCCAGGGTGCAGCCTGGCCGCCACACCGGCCGGCCTTGCGCATGCAGCGCCGCAAAAGCCTGTGGGCTGGTGTATTCGTTGAGCACCTGCCGGTCGACATAAAGCAGGATTTGCCCGGTGTCACCCAGTGGCCGCACCGTGTGCGCATCCACGATGCGCTGGTACAGGGTGCGCCCCGTCATGTCGGGGATGCAAGTGGCGATGTCTCTGCCCGTGAAACGGTGCCCGCAGCGTAAGCGGCGGTAGCGGCCACCACGTCAGCGACCGCTATGTCTGCGGCCGTCAAACCCGTGGGCAGCACGATCACGCCATCGGCATCGGCCACCAGATGGTCGCCCGGGGTGAAGGTCACGCCGCCGAAATGCAAAGGCTCATCGCGTTCGCCAGAGCCCGTGCGGCTGCCGCGCTTGGGCACCGTGCCCAGGGCTTTGACGCCGATGGCGATGGTGTTCAGTTCGTTGGCATCGCGCACCACACCGTGGATGACCAAACCCGCCCAACCGTTGCGTGAGGCGAGTTCGGCCATGACGTCGCCAAACAAGGCGCGCGCGATGGAGCCCCCGCCGTCAATCACCAGCACCTGACCGTGTCCGGGTTGGCTCACGGTGTCGCGCATCAGGCCAATGTCCTCAAAGCACCGCAAGGTGCGTATCGGCCCGGTAAAAGCTTGGCGCAGGCCGTAACTTTGGAACAGCACGGCACAGGCTTGCACATCCTCGCGAGCGTCGCAAAGGTCGGTGGTTTTCGGGATGGCTGACATGGCTCAGTCCATGCGCACGTTGGCTTCGCGCACCAGCTTGGCCCAAGAGGCGCTGTCTTCCGGGATGAAAGCCGCAAACGATTCGGGCGTGCCGCCAATGATTTCGCCGCCCTGAGAGGCGATTTTTTCGGCCACTTCGGGCAAGCGCAAAATGGCGGCGATTTCGCTGTTCAAGCGACGGGTGATGTCGGCAGGCAGTTTGGCTGGACCCAGCACGGCAAACCATTGCAGCATTTCAGCGTTGGCCACGCCCGCTTCGGCCATGGTGGGCACGTTGGGCATCAGGGGCGAACGTTTGTCGCTGGTGATGGCCAAGACCCGCAGCTTGCCCGCTTGGTAGTGCGGCATCACGTTGGGAGGGCTTTCAAAGTTCAGGTTGACTTGGCCCGACAGCAAATCGACGATGGCTTGACCACTGCCTTTGTAGGGGATGTGATTCATCTGCGTCTGGGTGGCCAACATGAAGCGGGCCGCTGCCAGGTGTTGTGCGCTGCCGCTGCCCGATGAGGCAAAACTCAGGCCCATGGGTTTTTGTTTGGCCAAGGCGATGAAGCCCTTGACGTCGTTGGCAGGCACACCAGGATTGACGGTCAGCAGCAAAGGCGTCGAGGCGACGCGGATGATGGGTGTGAAGTCTTTCACCACGTCGTAAGGCAGTTTGGGGTAGAGCGCAGGTGCCACCGAATTGGAGTTGCTGTGGCCCAGCAACAAGGTGTAGCCATCGGGCCGGGCTTTGGCCACGATGTCGGCGCCTACGGTGCCAGCCGCACCGGCTTTGTTGTCCACCACCACGGGTTGGCCCAAGCGGTCTTGCAGCTTTTGGCCAATGGTGCGGGCCAGCACGTCGGTGAAACCACCGGGTGCAAATCCCACCACGATGCGGATGGGTTTGTCAGGCCAGGTTTGCGCCATGGCGCCCGCGCTGAAGGACAGCCCCAAGGCCAATGCCATCGCCGTGCGGCGAGAAAAAGAAGCATGTGTCATCGTCTTTCCTTGTGGGGTATCAGTCAATTTGGGCGCCGGACTCTTTCACCACCACGGCCCATTTGGCCAGGTCGCGCTTGAGCATGTTGGCAAATTCGGCCGGTTGAGTGATCAGCACATCGGCCCCTTGCGCGTTGAAGCGCTCAATCACGTCTTTGTTTTTCAGGATGTCTTGCACATCTTGGTTGATGCGCCTGACCACCGCAGCAGGTGTTTTGGCGGGGGCAAACAGCCCGAACCAAGGCGATACATCGAATTCTTTGTAGCCTGACTCCGCGATGCTGGGGATGTTGGGGAAGTTGCCTGAGCGCACCGCGCTGGTCACGGCCACCGGGCGCAATGTGCCGGCCTTGATGGCGCCCGAGACCGAGGGCAGGCTGGTGAAGACCATGTTGATCTGACCGCCCATCAGGTCTTGCATGGCGGGCGCTGCGCCCCTGTAGGGAATGTGTTCGAGTTTGGTTTTGGCGGCAGCATTGAACATGACCCCCAACAAATGGTTGACCGAGCCGTTGCCCGCTGAGCCAAACGTCAGGGGTGCGCGGCTGCCTTGCTCGACCAAATCCTTGATGCTCTTGACTGGCGAGTCAGGCCGAACCACCAAGACAAAAGGCAAGGTCGCCAAGGTGGCCACAGGCTCGAAATCTTTTTCTGGATCAAAAGGCAGTTTTTTGTACAAGGCGGCGTTGATGGCGTGAGAGCCCGCGTAACTCATCAGCAAGGTGTGGCCGTCTGCTGCAGCCAGGGACACATGCTCCATGCCCACGTTGCCACCCGCGCCTGCGCGGTTTTCGACCACCACGGATTGGCCCCACTTTTCGCTGAGTCTTTGCGCCATGATGCGTGCCAATGCATCGGACGCACCGCCCGGGGTTTGCGGCACCACAATGCGCACGGGTTTGGACAAAAACTCTTGCGCCAGCACAGCGCTTTGAGTCAGACACAGGCCCAAAGACAAGGCCAAGATTTTTATACCGCGTAGGATCATTTCCGCTCCAATGAAAAGGTGCTTCAGAATGACACAGCACGCACGCCGTGCTTGTCTCACGGCGGACAAGCCACGGGGTGGCCCAGCCCAGGTGCTGTGACACAATGAAAAGCATGATGATTCGCCGAATTGCAGGTGCCCTGGGCGCCGAGCTGCACGGGGTCGATTTGACCCAAACTTTGAGCGGGGAGCAGCAACGCGAAATCCGCGATGCCTTGTTGCAAAACCAGGTCATTTTCTTCCGCGACCAAGACCTTTCGCCCCATCAATTCATGGCGTTCGCGCAAACGCTGGGGCAGCCGATCGAATACCCTTTTGTCAAAGGGCTGGAGGGTTTTCCGTGTGTCATCGAGGTCAAAAAACTCGAACATGAAAAAGTCAACTTTGGTGGCATTTGGCACTCCGACACCACCTATTTGCCACAGCCCCCCATGGGCTCGATGCTGTTGGCCAAAGAGATTCCACCATATGGCGGTGACACGCTGTTTGCCAACCAGTACTTGGCTTGGGAAGCGCTGTCGGACACCATGAAGCGCCTGCTGGACGGGTTGGTGGGCATCAGCAGTTCGGCCAAAGCCGACGTCTCCAAAACCCGCGAGGACCGCATCAAATCGGACGGCAAGGACAGTTCGCCCCAAGCGCATCTTGCGCACCACCCTTTGGTGAGAACCCACCCCGAAACCGGCCGCAAGGCGCTGTATGTCAATGTGGCGCACACCGCAGGCATCGTGGGCATGACGGACGCCGAAAGCGCGCCTTTGCTCAACTTTTTGTTTCAGCACCAAGTCAAGCCCGAGTTCACTTGCCGATTTGTTTGGCAGCCTCATTCGCTGGCGGTTTGGGACAACCGCTGCACGCAGCACAACCCCGTCAATGATTACCATGGTTTTCGACGGGTCATGCACCGCATCACACTGGCGGGTGACACGCCTTGCTGAGCGAAAATAGCGCCTGCTTTTTTCAGGTTCAGGAGTCGGTGTGAAATTCAAAATGTCAGAGAAGTCGCTGTTCGCGGTGTTATTGCGTTCACCGTGGTGGATCAGCTTTGTGTTGGTGGCGGTGATTGCTTTGGCGGCAGGAGCCTTGTTGCCCAAAGAATATGCCGGTGTGGGCATGCTGGGCGGTTTCCCTTTCTTTGTGATTGGCTGCATGGCCATGTGGCGCCAGCGCAACTTGCCCAGTGCCGCAGAACTTGAAAAAGGCATGAGCATGCTCTCGAGCATGGGTTGGCGTGATTTTTCTGCCTTGCTGGAGACAGCGTTCACCCGCCAGGGCTACACCGTCAAGCACCTGAATGGCGCTGCCGACATGCAATTGGAGAAAAAAGGTGTTCTCACGGTGGTCAGTGCCAAACGCTGGAAGGCCGCTGCCCTGGGGGTGGAGTCCTTGCGTGAATTGGTGGCTGCTCGGGACGCACTGGAGGCGCGCAACTGTGTGTGCATCACCCTGGGCCAAGTCAGTGCCAAAGCCAACGAATACGCCGAACAAAACCGCATCACCCTCATCTCGGATGCAGACTTGGTCATGCTGACAGCTGAAACCATCAAAATTTTGTGAGGCTTTGGCACCATGACCACTGAAAACCAGGTGCTGGACGCGCAAGCCTTGCGCGCACTGGCAGAGCGCCACACACCCAAAGCTTGCGATTGTTCTCTGGGGGCGTGTGAGGGCTGGGAAAGCGTGAGCGGTGACCGTTGGCCAGAAGGTGCCGTGCAACAACTGGGCAGCTTGCGGGCCACACTGGACGCCGATGGCTCACCTTTGCCAGAACCCAGTTTTGCAGAATTTCACCCCGCCGGCACACGCTACGAGTCACCCGAGGCGCCGATTGCCCCCCAGTTTTTTCCCTACAACCGTTGTGATGTTTTTGCGTGTGGCCAGTGCGACCGCGTGTTGCTCAAGTACACCGAGTTTGGTGGCTACTACGTTGACCACCGCGTTCGGGTGTTGAACCCCGAACGGGTGACCGATGCGCCCCTGCCAGACGCCGATTGAGATCAGTCGGGCTTGATGCCGTTTTCACGCACGACTTTGGCCCAGGTGTCGAGTTGGCCGTCGATGAAGGTCTTGGCGCGTTCCACACTGCCCCCTGCAATGCTGATGCCTTGCGCCTCCAAGCGCTTGGAGACTTCGGGGTTGCTCAGTGTCTTGTTCAATTCTTCATTCATGCGCTTGATGATGTCGGGTGGCGTTTTGGCCGAGGCCAGCAGAGCCCACCAAGCAGGTGCTTCAAAACCTGGAAAGCCAGCTTCGGCAATGGTGGGCACATCGGGGAATTCCGCCACACGCTTGGATGAGGTCACCGCCAGAGGACGCAGGCGTTTGCTGTCGATGTGTGGCTTGTTCAAGAACACTGTGCCAATGGTCAGCGGAATGTGACCTGCGATGGCGTCGTTCATCAAGGGGCCGCCGCCTTTGAAAGGCACATGGTTGAATTCCAGACCGCCATTTTTGGCCATCAAGGTCATGGCCAAATGGCCCAGACTGCCGTTGCCAATTGAGCCGTAAGCCACATTCTTTTTGGCCTTGGAGGCGGCAATCACATCGGCAAAGCTTTTGTATTCGCTGGCCGCATGGGTGGTGAGCATCATGGCCGACGTGCCCACCAGCACCAATGGCACCAAGTCCCGCTTGCTGTCGTAGGGCATGTTGGGCATCAGGCTTTGGTTGACGCCATGCGTGTCAAACACCACCGCAAAGGTGTAGCCGTCGGCCGGCGCACTGAGCACGCCTGCAGTGCCAATCACGCCGGATGCGCCGCCTCTATTTTCAACCACCACACTTTGTCCCAATTGTTGCGACAAAGGGCCGGACAAAATGCGTGCGACTTGGTCGACCGAGCCGCCTGGCGGGAAAACAGCGACCAATTTGATCGGTTGCTTGGTTGGCCAAGCTTGCGCCCAAGATACAAGGGGCATGCACGTCACCAAAGCAGCGCAAGCTGCACGGGTCATCCAGGATTTCATGGTTTTGGCTCTTGGAAATATCAAAAGCATGAGTATGGCCTGATCCCGTCGATCATGGTTCTAGCGCAAACCCTGAACAGGGCGGTTATTGGCAACAGTGTCGAACAGCTTAGACCGTGGCGATCGGGGTCGCTGGCGAGCCAATTGCTCCGGGCAAGCGCAGCGGTGGCGCGGTGAGCAAAAACCGTTGGCGGTCGTGGCTGCGCAGCCAATCGGCCAGCGGGGTCAGGTGCCAGATTTCGCCCAAGTGCACGCCCAGCTTGAACAAGCAATGCTCGTGCAAAGGCAGGGCGGCGCAACTGCCCGGCCGGGGCGTGGCGGGCAAGCCCTCGACGGCGTAGTTGTCGGCGATCAGGGCCACCAGACCCGAGTCGGTGATCCACTGCAGCAAGCGCTCGTCTCGACCCTCGAGCACCGCGCAGGCGTTTTCGACCGTGTGTGGATCGGGCTGTTTGTTCATCTCCAGCAGCATTTGGGCAAAGCCCGTGTGCAAACACACCATGTCGCCAGGCTCAATCACCACCCTGTCTTTTTGCAAGATGTCCATCAACAGGTCGTAGTCCACCCGCACCCGTTCACGCCCGAAGTGGGCGTGCAGGTCGATCATCACGGCGCGGCCTTGGACGCAGCGTTCGGACATTTTTTCGATGCCCAGCGCTTTGGCCGAGGATGTGGATTCGCGGGCAATTTCTGGAAAACCAAAAATACCGGCACCGCCGCTTCCGCTGGGGCCGATCACATCTGTACCGGCCCGAAAGCCGTTGTAATAAACCGCTTCGGGTATGCCATCGCCATTGGCATCGAACATGGAGCCCACATGCGCCAAACTGTCCCATTGGGTGCTGTACTGCAAGTGCATGATCACCAGATCGTCGCAAATCACATCGGTGCAGCTGGGGTCATCGCACCAAAGTTGGTAATTCATGTTGGCCTTGCCCTCGCGCAAGGTGGGGCGCAGCACGGGCGGCTGGCGTCTGGGGTTGAGCACATTACCACCCGGAAAATCCAGCGGCAAACTCAGGTTGAAAGTCTGACCCGTGCGGACTTCGGCGATGCCCTGCAAAACTTTCTCGGGTGTCAGAAGGTTCATGCGTCCGCATTGGTCGTCGGGGCCGAAGTCGCCCCAGTTAGAGCCCGGAGGGCGGTGTTTCCAGCGGGAGGATGAGGACATGATGGACTCCTGTTGTGCTGAAACCCTGGATGGGTCAGTCGGTTAAAGGAAGCGGGGCGGGTTTTTGAAACTCGCGCCACAGCAGATACAGACCGCTGGCGACCACCACCAAGGTGCCCAGCACCACGGTCAAATCGGGCACTTGGCCAAACACCCACCAGCCCAGCACGCTCATGTAAATGATCTGCTGGTACAGAAACGGGCCCAGCACCGCTGCCGAGGCATAGCGGTGGGCCACCGCCACAAAATAGTGGCCAATCCCGCCAGATAAACCGGCCAAGCCCATGATCAGCCATTCGAGCAAGGTGGCTGGGTTTTGCCACTGCCACAAGGCGATCGGCGTCATGACCAAGGTGGCCACTACCGCCGAAGTCAACTGGGTTGTTGCTGGGTTGTCGCTGCTGGCCAGGTAGCGGGTCATCATGTTGAACAGCGCGTACAAGACGGCATTGAGTGCCGACAGCAAAATGGCTGGGTGAAAGCCGCTGCTGCCCGGGCGGATGATGACCAGCACGCCGACAAAACCCATCGCAATCGCCAGCCAGCGCTTGGCATCCAGCCGCTCGCCCAGCCACCAGGCCGAGAGCAGTGCAATCAAGATCGGCACTGAAAACTGCATGGCCCCGGTTTCGGCCAGTTGCAAATACTGCAAGGCCCAAAAGTTGAGGCCTGTCATGCTGGCCAACATCAGGCCCCGCAGCAATTGCAGGCGGGGGTGGCGCCAGCGCCATAGGTCTCTCTTGAGGGAGGGCGCAAAGACAGCAATCGAAAACAGCGAATGCGTCAAAAACCGCATCCACACCACCTGCATCACGGGCAGGGTCATGACCAGCCATTTGGCAGACGCGTCCAGAACAGCAAACATCACCGTGGTCACGGTGACCAGCGCTATGCCGATACGACGGTTGCGGGCGCTGTCGCTGAAAAGTTGGCTCATGGGGCCAAGAAGAGTTTGGTCTTGGTTCGACTCGCCAAGCTCATGGTTTGGCTGGGGTTTCCAGGCCACCGGTGTAGAAGCGGTTGAAAGTGGGCGAGATGATCAGCTCATTGATGCAGGTGCGAGCCGGCATCTGAGCCAAAAACAAAATGACTTGACCCATGTCTTCGGCTTGCACCATGCGCTCGCGCTGCGCAGCCGATGGCGGCACAGGCCGTTTGTCCAGAATCGGAGTGGCCACTTCGCCGGTCAAGAGTGAGGTGGCGCGGATACCGTGCAGGCACTCTTCCATGTTGATGGACTCGGTCAGCGCCAGTACCGCGCGTTTGGTGGCGTTGTAAGCGGGGCCTGTGAGCTTGGACGCGTAAAGCCCAGCCCATGAGGAGACATTGATGATCAAGCCACCTTGTTGTTGGCGCATGGTGGGCAATACCGCGTGCACGCAATAAAAAAGCCCCGACAGGTTGATGGCCACCACGTCGTCCCAAGCCTCTGGGGTGACCACATCGAAATTGCGCTGTGTGGCGTTGGTGCCCGCGCTGGTGATCAGCATGTCGATGCGGCCGTGCCTCGCCACGATGTCTTGGGCGGTGGCTTTGACGGCGTGTTTGTCTGCCACATCCAGCAGCACCGCTTCGGCGCTGCCCAGACTTTGCAGTTGGGCCAGTGCGCTGGCGTTGGTGGCTGCATTGCGCCCGGAAATCACCACATGGGCACCGGCCTTGACCAGTTCAACCGCCCCAGCCAGTCCTATGCCGCTGCCGCCGCCCGTGATCCAGGCCACTTGACCATTGAGTGAAGTTGTCATTTGCTGTCCTGATCAAAATTGAAGACTTGGCTCCGGATCTGCCCAGAAAACCATGGGGCTATTGAAGCAGCACCAGTGCCTGGCGCCCTGATGCAGAGGTGACAGCAGGCGAAGCTATTTGAGGGGGCTAGGGGGATGTGGCGCGTTGGGTACCGCCAAAGGGTATTGCCCAATTCAAGCCAGTGCAGGAGACCGACCGCCATGAAAAAAGGGCTGTGCTTGCACACAGCCCTTTGATTTCTGGCTCCTCAACCTGGGCTCGAACCAGGGACCTACGGATTAACAGTCCGGCGCTCTACCGACTGAGCTATTGAGGAACAGCTTTCAATTATAGGGTTGTTTTTGACCTGTTTTGAGAGCGGGGTGCGGTTTTTTGTAATTTTTCGATCAGGTGTTTCAGACCCTTGGCGGTCTGCTCGGGCTGGTGGGCACCGGTGATGGCGCGCACCACGGCGATCGAACCCACACCGCTTTGCATCACGGAGGGCATGCGCTCTTCGTCGATGCCGCCAATCGCCACTAGAGGGTGGTGCTGCATCAGCTGGGCGTAGGCGTTCAGGCGTGACAGGCCTTGGGGCGCTGTGGCCATGCGTTTGAGCGTGGTCGGGAAAATAGCACCCAGCGCCAAATAACTGGGGCAGGCGGCATCGGCACGCAGCATTTCTGCGTAACCATGTGTGCTCAGGCCCAAGCGCAATCCGGCCAGCCGCAATTGCGCCAAAGGCGCGTCATTCATGTCCTCTTGGCCCAAATGCACGCCGTAAGCACCTTCTTCGATGGCGATTTGCCAGTGGTCGTTGATGAACAGCAAGCTGTCGGTGCCGCGCACGGCTTGAACCGCGAGCCTAACTTGTTGGCGAATGGCATCAGGGTCTTCGGATTTGAAGCGCAACTGCAGCGTCTGCACCCCGGTCTGGGCCATGCGGTGCACCCATTGCGCATCGGGCAAAACCGCATACAGGCCAAGATTGCGCGGGCAGGGCGCAAAGGCCTTGTCTCTGGGGTGGGCGCTGAGGCCAAAATCTTGCGGCTGTGTGGGCCAATCGGCCACAGAAAAATGGCCGGTACGCAGGGTTTGCTGGCGCCATGCCTGCGCCACGCATTGGGCGTCATGCTCCAAAAAACCGAGTTGTCGGCATGCTTGCAAGACCCCTGCGTGTTCCACATCCCAACCGGCCTCTTGGTCTTGCATGCTCATGTCGTCGATGCGGGGCTCGCCTGCCAGCATGCCTGCATGAGTTTGGGCTAAGGTTTGTGCAATGCCCTTGCTGGTGGCCATGGATGTGTTCATGCTTGGTGCCAAAAAGGGGTGCCGAGCACGGGTGTGCTGGGCTGAGCGTTGTCTTGCGCTTGCATGGCGCCCGCCAAAAACGCGGAGCGGCCTGCCGCCACCGCATGGGCAAAGGCCTGCGCCATGCGCACCGGGTCTTGCGCCAAGGCCACGGCCGTGTTGAGCAGCACCCCGTCGTATCCCCACTCCATGACTTGGCAGGCGTGCGAGGGCAAACCCAAGCCCGCGTCCACGATCATGGGCACATTCAGCCGTTCTCGCAGGGTGCGGAGCGCGTACGGGTTGATCGGGCCTTTGCCGGTGCCGATGGGGGCTGCCCAAGGCATCACAGCCTGGCAGCCCACGTCCACCAAGCGTTGGCACAAGACCAGGTCGTCGGTGGTGTAAGGCAAAACTTTGAAGCCGGACTGGATGAGCGCCGCAGCTGCAGCGGGCAAGTTCAGGGTGTCGGGCTGGAGTGTGTAGTCATCTCCGATCAATTCGAGTTTGATCCAGTCGGTCTCAAAGACTTCGCGCGCCATCTCTGCCGTGGTGATGGCCTCTTGTACGCTATGGCAGCCTGCAGTGTTGGGCAAGACAGGCACTTTGACTTGTCGCAGCAGGTTCCAAAAACTTTGCGAGGCCTCGCCGCCACTGCCCGTTTGCCTTCGCAAGGAAGCGGTCAACATGGCCGGGGTTGAATGCTCAATGGCCTCGATCAAAACGCTGGGCGAGGGGTAGCGTGAGGTGCCCAGCATCAGGCGGCTGTCAAAGCGTTCGCCGTAAAGCACGAGGGGATCTGGGGTCAGCGAGGGGGTGTTCATGGGGAAGTTCGTGGGGTCTTAACCGCCAGTGATGGGCGAGATCAATTCAATTTGGTCGCCATTTTGCAGCAGGTGCTCAGGGTATTGGGCCCGAGGGACAAATTGCAAATTGACCGCAGCGGCAAAGGGTGGAGAAATCTCAACCTGCGCAATGGCGTCGGCCAAGCTGGTCCCTTGCGGCAGCTTATAGAGGGCTTGGTTGATGCGCACTTGGATGGTGGGTTCAGGCATGTTGGAACTTCAAGTTGAACTGTGTGGCCAGATCTGTGGTTTGGTGTTGCACCCACTCCATCACCACGTCCAGCATGGCGGGGGAGATCAAAAAACCATGGCGGTACAGGCCGTTGATTTGCAAGACGCGTTCGCCCAGGCAACGGATGGCGGGCAGGTTGTCGACCAAAGTGGGGCGGGCTTGGGTGCTGGCCTCCAAAATGCGTGCCTCGGCAAAACCGCTGTGCACCGTGTAGGCGGCGCTCAGCAGCTCTAAGGTGGAGCGGACGCTCACGGCTGACAGGTCTTCGGTCTCGATTTCGGTCGCACCGATCACAAACACGTGGTTTTCTTTGGGCGCAATGTAGATGGGGTAGCGTGGGTGGATCAGCCGTGTAGGCCGCTGCAGTTCGACGTCGGGTGCGTAAAGCCGCAGCACCTCGCCCCTGACGCCGCGCAGTTGCCTCCAGTTTTCGCGGGCGCCCAGACCTCGGCAGTCAAAAACCCAGTCGGGTTGCCCGCTCTGGCCGGGTTGAAAGTCGTCGGGCGATGCCGGGCTGTTCCAACGGACCTCCACACCCAGTTGCGCCATGCCTTTGAGCAAAGAGGCCAGCAATTCGCGGTTGTCGAGTTGGCCTTCACCGGGCAAATACAAAGCTTGGTTGAAGCGTTGCTCCATACCGGGCTCCAAGCTTTGCAAAGCCTGTGCATCCAGCCTTTGGGTGGTGGGCAATTCGGGGCATTGGTCTTGTGTGCGCAGCAAGAGGCCCTCAAAGCGTTTGGCCTCGGCCGCGTCTTGTCGGTGCCACAGCACCAAGGTGCCGTTTTGCTGGAAAAACACCGGCTCAGGCAGGGCTGCGATCAACTCAGGCCAACGCGTCAGGCCATGGTGGCCCATGCGCACCACAGGCATTTCGGTGATGGCCGATTCGGCCAAAGGCGCCAGCATGGCTGCGGCCACGCGCGCGGCCGAGCCTTGGCCGTCTTCGCCTTGCGCTTCGTGCACTTGCACGCGGTGACCGATTTGGGCCAAGGCGTTGGCCAACATTCGGCCCATCAGGCCTGCGCCCAAAACCACACTGAAAAGGGGCTTGTTCATGTCAAAGATTCCAGTCGGGATCGCCGATAATTTGCGGCATGAATCACCATCCTCAACGTTACGCGCGCTTGCTCACCATTGCTGGATCGGACAGCGGCGGGGGGGCCGGCATTCAGGCCGATCTGAAAACATTTGCTGCTTTGGGCTGCTATGGCATGAGCGCGATCACCGCTCTCACAGCCCAAAACACGGTGGGTGTGCAGGGTATTCATGCGGTGCCCGCGTCGTTTTTGAAAGCGCAAATTCAGGCGGTGATGGACGACATCGGCGTGGATGCCCTGAAGATCGGCATGTTGCATGAGCCGGCCATTGTGTCGGTGGTGGCTTGGGCCATTGACCATTACAAGATTCGCCAAGTTGTGCTGGACCCAGTGATGGTGGCCACCAGTGGTGACCGATTGATCGCCCAAGAAACTGTGCAAGTCTTGGTGCGTGAATTGTTTCCGCGCGTCTCGGTGGTCACACCCAACCTGGATGAGGCCCAGTTGCTGCTGGGGCAATCTATTCCCGACGCGCAGGCGCTGGACGCTGCGGCGCAGGGGCTCTTGGCGCTGGGCGCCAAGGCGGTGTTGCTCAAGGGCGGACATTTGGTCGGCGATGAGGTGGTGGACCTGTTGGTGCAGACCGAGGGGCCCACACGCCGCTTGGCGTCGTCCCGCATCCCCAGCCGCAATGTGCATGGCACGGGCTGCACGCTGTCGTCGGCCATCGCGGCCCACCTGGCACTGGGTCACAATTTGGAAGATGCGGTCGTGTTGGCCCGCACATTCATTTTGAATGCCATTGAACAAGGCGCACAGGTGCAGACCGGTCAAGGGCATGGACCGCTCAATCAT
The DNA here is from genome assembly GCF_943326455.1 of Limnohabitans sp. Rim8. Classification (NCBI taxonomy): domain Bacteria; kingdom Pseudomonadati; phylum Pseudomonadota; class Betaproteobacteria; order Burkholderiales; family Comamonadaceae; genus Limnohabitans; species Limnohabitans sp. Rim8. Next base: position 83,628 of record NZ_CALPTI020000007.1, on the reverse strand, counting down.
GGTTTTTCTCCCCAACCCTTGCGCCGACTGGCTACCGCAGCCAGTGCGCAAGGCTGAGCAGTTTGGTTGCCATGATGGGGGAGTTTGGCAGTCAAGACAGCGTTCGGCAAAATGACCTCAAATCAGGCCAAGACGTTTGTGCAGGACGGTCGACGTGGTGGTGTACTGCAGCAAGATTTTTTCTTGGGGCTTGAGCAAAGCCACTGCACCGAATGCCGCCAAAGTGGCTTCGTGGAAACCACAAAGGATGAGTTTCTTTTTGCCGGGGTAGGTGTTGATGTCGCCGACCGCAAAAATACCGGGCTCAGACGTGCCAAAGTTTTCGGTGTTGACCACCAATTGCTTGCGCTCCATGGCCAGCCCCCATTGCGCAACGGGGCCTAATTTGGGCGACAGGCCCAGGCAGGTTTGCAGGACATCCAAGGTCAACCATTCGGATTCGCCTTGCGGGTTGAGCAACTCCAGGGCGTGTAGTCGGCCCGCCTCGACCCGAAGGCCCGTGGGCTGACCTGCCATGAAACGCATGCGGCCCTCTCGGCAGGCTAGGCGCATGCCGGCGATCAAATCGGGTTCAGCACTGAATTGGTCACGGCGGTGCAGCAGGGTAACGCTGGCGGCGGCTTGTGGGCCTGTGCTGGCGTCCAAGCAAGTCTGCAAGGCGGCGTCGCCATCACCGGCCACCACCAAGTGTCGGCCGGCCCAATGCTCGGGCACCGGGTGTTCGGCAAAGACTTGCGTGCCTTCTAAGGGCGCTAAGCCTTCGAGTGCCAAGCGGCGCGGCACAAAAGCACCCACGCCTGCTGCAATGAACAAGGTGTGGGTCAGAAATTTTTGTCCGGTATCGGTCATCACGACCAGGCGCTGGTCGGCTTGGCGTTCGATGTGGGTGATGTGCTGACTCAGGTGCAGCGTGGGCTTAAAAGGCAAGACTTGTTGCTGCAAGCGCTCGACCAAGTCTTGGCCGGTGCAAAAAGGAATGCCCGGTATGTCGTAGATGGGTTTGCTGGCGTAGAGCTCGGCGCATTGCCCTCCCACATGGGGCAGGGCATCGACCACGTGGCAGTGGATCCCTTGAAGGCCCAGCTGGAAGACTTGGAAAAGGCCTACCGGGCCCGCGCCGATCACCAGGGCCTGTGTTTCGATCGGCGAACGCATGGGCCGGGTCAGCGAATCAACTCGGACAGCTTGCCGGTCTTGTCTTTCCAGTCGTCGGCGTTGGGCATCGGGGTTTTGCGCTTGGTGATGCTCTTCCAGCCCGGCAACAAGGCCAATTCGGCATTGAGTTGAGTCATGTGTTGCTGGTCGGCGGGCAGGTCCTCTTCGGCAAAGATGGCGTTGACCGGGCACTCTGGGATGCACACAGCGCAATCAATGCACTCATCGGGGTCGATGGTCAGAAAGTTGGGGCCTTCGCGAAAGCAATCCACGGGGCAAACGTCCACACAGTCGGTGTATTTGCACTGGATACAGGATTCGGAAACAACGTGGGTCATGATGGACTTGGAGTGAAAGAGTTTTGCGCAGCCAAACGACGCAGTTGAACATTTTAAGGGGGTTTCGGCGGCGCCCGGCCCCCAGGCTGGCGGTGTCTATGAGGCCAGCAGGGCTTTGGGCCACAGATATGGGGTTCCGTTTCAGTTCACCAACACGGCACCCGAGGTCTTGTGGCTGGCCGTGTCCACCAACACCATCGCGCCCAAAATCCGCGATTGTGTGAAAGGCAGCGTTGCCAAGGGCTCTTGCAGGGTCAACATCACATGGCCGATGGCATTGGGGGGCAGTTCGGTGGCTTCTTCTTCGGCCAAGCTGTTGACGTTCAAGCGGTGCACCACGTTCTGCACTTTCACCTTGACCCATCGGTGACCGTGCAGTGCCCAGTAAAGGCGGCCTGCTACCAGGGGCTCGTCGTCCATCCAAGCGATGGTGGTGCTGAGCTGGCGCTGGCCTTCGGGGCTGCCGTGTTCGGCCAAGAGCCAATCGCCACGCGAGACATCCACTTCGCGGTTGAGCACGATGCCTGCGCTGTGGCCTGCGGCCTTATCCAGCGCTTGGCGGGTGGCGCTCAGCACTTGGGATACCACGGCGGTTTGGCCGCTCGGGAAGACCCTGACGGTCTGGCCCGGCGCAATGCTGCCCGTGGCCACACGGCCCCAAAACACGCGGCGGCCTTGGGTGGTCACTGCGGAGTCATGGAATTTTTCGACCCATTGCACCGGGAAGCTGAAGGCCACATCGGTCTCGGCGGGGGTGACCGGAAGGTCTTCGAGGATGCTGAGCAGGCTGGGGCCCGCGTAGCCGCACCAGTTGGTTTGCTCGGCGTTGTGGGTCTCTACCACGTTCCAGCCTTTCAGGGCCGACACCGGCACCATGGCCGCGATGCGAATGCCTGCGGCTTGAGCAAATTTTTCCAGAGCACCTGCGATATTTTTGTAAGCCGCTTGAGCATCGCCCACAGCATCGAGCTTGTTGATGGCGAACACGATGGACGGAACGCGCAGCAAGTTGACCAAGAGCGAATGGCGGCGTGTTTGAGGCAACAGTTGCAATTCGGGGTTGGCCCAGTCGAGCTTGATGGCATCGACCAGCACCACAGCCGCATCCGCACTCGATGCGGCCGTGACCATGTTGCGGGTGTACTGCTCATGGCCGGGCGCGTCGCCGATGATGAACTTGCGCGCTTCGGTATTGAAATAGCGATACGCCACATCAATGGTGATGCCTTGCTCGCGTTCGGCGCTCAGGCCATCGGTCAGCAAGGCCAGGTCTGTTTCTCCTGAGCGCTGCACCCCGGCCAAGTGGTCTTGCAGCACGGCCTTGGTGTCCACCAACAAGCGGCCAATCAGCGTGCTCTTACCGTCGTCGACCGAACCGCAGGTGATGAATTTCAGTGCGTTCATTAAAAGTACCCGTCTTTCTTGCGCTTTTCCATGGAAGCATCGGAAGTCTTGTCGTCCATGCGCGTTGCGCCGCGCTCGCTCACATCGGCGGCCAGTGTTTCAATCACAATTTGCTCGGGGGTGGCGGCAGTGCTTAGCACCGGGCAGGTGCAGGTGATGTCGCCCACAGTGCGAAAACGCACCTTGCGCAGCACCACAGTCTCGCCGTCTTGGGCGGGTGTTAGCGGGGTGACCGGTACCAGCAGGCCCCGGCGGTCTAACACCTCGCGCTGGTGCGAGTAGTAGATGGAGGGCAGGGCCACTTTTTCTCGGGCAATGTATTGCCATACGTCCAATTCGGTCCAGTTGCTGATCGGGAACACGCGAAAGTGTTCCCCGGGCTGCAGTTTGTGGTTGAACAGCGTCCAAAGCTCCGGGCGCTGGGCCTTGGGCTGCCACTGGCCGAAGCTGTCGCGGTGCGAAAAGATGCGTTCTTTGGCGCGAGCCTTTTCTTCGTCACGACGCGCGCCGCCGATCAGCGCGTCAAAGCCGAACTCTTCAATCGCTTCGAGCAGCGTGACCGACTGGTGCACGTTGCGGCTTTCGCCTGGGTGGGCCAGGCGCACTGTGCCGCGCTTCATCGAATCTTCGACGCTGCGCACGATCAGCTCTGCGCCCAGTTCCTTAGCACGGAAGTCACGGAAGTTGGTGACTTCTTGGAAGTTGTGGCCGGTGTCGATCATGAGCAACGGATAGGGAATGCGGCCGCTACCGGAGGGGCTGGTTTTTCCGCCAAAGGCTTTTTCGGCGCATTTGAGCATGACCAGCGAATCCTTACCACCCGAAAACAGCAGGGTGGGGCGCTCGAACGCGGCCGCCACTTCGCGCAGGATGAAGATGGTCTCTTCTTCCAATGCGTCCAGGTGTGCATTGCTCAGGGTGTTCAGTTCGGTGGTCGTTGTGGCGGCCATGGTTTTCTCTTATCTTCTTGTAGGCGTCCGCAGTGGGGGCTCCTACATCTCATTTGATCTGCGGTGTGTCTGTTATTTCTTGACGTGCAGTCCGCATTCCTTGGCTGCCTCGTCCTCCCACCACCAGCGCCCGGCGCGGAACTCTTCACCCACGCTGATGGCCCGAGTGCAAGGCGCGCAACCAATGCTCGGAAAAAATTGGTCGTGTAGCGGGTTGTAGTCCACCTTGTGGGTAGCGATGTAGTGCCACACGTCGCCCCAAGTCCAGCAGGCCAATGGGTTGAATTTGTAGAGTGACTTGGTGGCCACTTCACTTTCGTCCAACACAGGCACCTCGGCGCGGGCTGTCGACTGCTCCTGGCGTAAACCAGTGATCCAGGTTTTTTGGCCTTTCAGGGCTCGGGACAGCGGTTCCGTTTTTCGGATGGCACAGCAGGCTTTGCGCAGGTCGATGCTCTGGTAGATGGCGTTCTGGCCTTGTTCGCGCACGAACTCGATGACCGATTGTTGAACGGGGCGGTACACCACGATGGGCGCACGCGAATGCGCTTGGGTGCGCTCAAGTAGCGCCAAAGTCTCGGTGTGCAGCGAACCGGTTTCGAGCACAAATACAGGAATGTCCAGCTGAAGGCTGTTGATGAGGTGGGTGATCACCATGTCTTCCGCCCCTAGGCTTGAAGCTTGCGTCACCGGAGCAAAATCGGCCGCAGCCCGGTGTAGCAGCGCCTGAGTTTCGGCCAGCTTGGCTGCAAATTGGGGGCTGGCCTTGGCGTGCAAATCCGTGGCTTTGGCACGGGCGTTGCGAGGGGACAAAAGGCTGGAAGTCATCAGGTGTTCAGGGCGAAGGGTGGTTGCGTTGCGGCTGCCGAGCCTTGGTAGAACCCGGCAAAGCGGGCGAACTGGCGTTGCGCGGCTGAGGCGTCCACGCCCTCGCGCAGCACGGCCACGTCAAAACCGGTGCGTTGCATTTGTACCAACTGGTCGATCAGCACATCACCCGTGGCGCGCAATTCGCCCGCAAAGCCCAAGCGGCGGCGCAGCAAAAAGGCTTGGCTGTATGCCCGGCCATCGGTGAATTTGGGGAACTGCAAATCGATGCGCGTCACACCGCTCAGGTTGAGGGTGCGCGGGTCCACGTCGTTGGCCAGCAAGATCGAGGCTGGCGATTGGCCAGCAAGATGTTCGGGAGCGGTGAGGATCTTCATGGTCAGTTTTCCCGGCCTTCAGGCGGTGGTTTCATAGCCGTGGTGACGAGCGGCGTTGGCCGCCGTCTTGAACGGGTCTTGCCCCACGCGGCGCAGGGTTTCAATGAAGTATTCGTGGCGTCCTTGCGCGGGCAAGCGCAGCGTTTTGTAGGTGTCCAAAACCGCTTCGATCACGTCGGGCACCTCAACCGACGAAAACGCTGGACCCACCACTTTGCCGGGGCCTGTGGGGCCGGACAGCGCTTTGCCATCTGAGCCACCCAGCGTCACCTGGTACCACTCCTTCCCGTCCTTATCCACACCCAAAATGCCGATGTGGCCCGAGTGGTGGTGACCACAGGAGTTGATGCAGCCGCTGATGTGAAAGTCGATGTGGCCCAGGTCGTTGAGTTCGTCCAGGTCTTGGTAGCGCTCAGTGATGGCGGCCGCCAAGGGCAGTGAACGGGCATTGGCCAAAGCGCAGTAGTCACCGCCGGGGCAGGCAATCATGTCGGTCAATAGGCCAATGTTGGGCTGGGCCAGACCGAGCGCTTTGGCTTCGCGCCATAGCGCATGCAGTTGGTCTAGGCGCACCCAAGGCAGCACCAGGTTTTGGCTGTGTGTCACGCGGGCTTCACCTGCGGAGTATTTGGACACCAAAGCGGCGGCGCCATCCAGCTGGTCGGCGGTGGCGTCGCCCGGCGCTTGGCCCGGACGCTTGAAAGACAGGGTCACGGCACGCAGCGCGGGGTTCTGGTGCGGTTGGATGTTTTGCGCCATCCAGCGGGCAAAGGCGGGTGTTTGTGCTGCTTCGATGCTCACGTTGGCGCCAGCCTTGGCCGCCCAATCTGCGGAGTCGGATGGCAGGTCCAGGGCTGGCGCTGCAAAGCAAGCGGCCACGCGGTCAAATTCAGCTTGTGGGATGGTGTGCAAGCCGCCGTCTTTGACCAGAATGTCTTGGTACTCGGCTTCGACTTCTTCAAAGTAGCGCTGGCCCTTGGCTTTCACCAAAATTTTGATGCGCGCTTTGTAGATGTTGTCGCGGCGGCCCCAGCGGTTGTAGACGCGGATCACGGCCTCGAGGTAATTCATGATCTGGTTCCAGGGCAGGAAAGCGCGAATGACCGAGCCCACCATGGGGGTGCGCCCCATGCCGCCGCCCACTTGTACCTTGAAGCCCACTTCGCCCGCGGCGTTTTTCACCATCTGAAGGCCCACGTCATGCCAGCCGATGGCGGCGCGGTCCTCCAAAGCGCCGGTGATGGCGATCTTGAACTTGCGTGGCAAAAAGGCAAATTCGGGGTGCAGCGTGCTCCACTGGCGGATCAGTTCGGCATAGGGCCTGGGGTCTACCACCTCGTCCACGGCCACTCCGGCCAACTCGTCGGTGGTGGTGTTGCGGATGCAGTTGCCGCTGGTCTGAATGCCGTGCAGGTTCACGCTGGCCAAGAGGTCCATCACATCGGCCGATTTGGACAGGGGAATCCAGTTGAATTGAACGTTTTGGCGGGTGGTGAAGTGACCAACATGGGTGGTCAGTTTTGGGGCGGGTCCTGCAATTTTGTCCTGCATGGCTTGGGCCTGGGCCAACAGGGTGGGGTCAGGCGTGTCGTACTCGCGGGCAATTTGGGCCAGTACCTGCAACTGGTTGGCTGAGATCTCGCCATAAGGGACGGCCACGCGCAGCATGGGTGCATAGCGCTGCACGTACCAGCCGTTTTGCAGGCGCAGGGGCTTGAACTCATCGGCGCTCAACTGACCGGCTTGAAAGCGCTCCAGCTGGTCGCGGTGCTGCGCTGCGCGAGCGCGCAAAAATTGTTTGTCAAATTGGGTGTACTGGTACATGGGTCGTTGATTTGGAAAATCAGTGGGGACCGGCTGGATAAGCGGATCAACCCAACGGTTTCATGCTTTTCCCTGGATAAGTGAGCTTCTGAATGTAGACCTTGCTTATTCCAAAACAAACGACTTTTTAGTTTTGCATATATTCTTTAGTTGCATAAGAGCGTTGGTGATCCTCTGCAAAAGCACAGGTTCTGAGCGTCATGTGGATCTGTGTTCCCCTGATGCGAGAGTCAGGTGCGCCCACAGCTGGGTTGTTTCGGTCTATAATTGACCTGTTTTGCGACTTGCAGAACGCACGCCATTTGCTTTTCCGGCAGTTGGCGCAAGTCATTTACCCGCTCAAATCCTTCACTGGAAGCCAGCGAAACAACAAGGAAACACCATGATTGCATCCTCAATCAAGGCAGAGGTCGTCAAGGCCAATGCACGCGCTGCCAACGACACTGGGTCCCCAGAAGTCCAAGTGGCTTTGCTGACAGCCCGTATCAATGAGTTGACGCCCCACTTCAAAACACACGCCAAAGACCATCACGGTCGCCGTGGTCTGCTGCGCATGGTGAGCCGTCGCCGCAAACTGCTGGACTACCTCAAGTCCCGTGATGCTGACCGTTACGTTGCGTTGATCGCCAAACTTGGCTTGCGTAAGTAACCGTCTATCCAGATGAAAAGCGCCTGAGTTAGTTCACTAGCTCAGGCGCTTTATTCTTTTTTTCTGTCGGAATTTGTCTCAAAGAACCCGCGCTGTGTCATTCCACAAGGCTTTCATGCAAATGTTGGCAAGGTTTTGTGGAATGGCATCGAGTTCAGAGCGTCAACTTCCAGGCCCTCGGCGCAGCCTCATGCGCTTTTGTTTTCAGGAGTTCTGAACATGTCCATTTTCAATAAAGTTACCAAAACATTCCAGTGGGGCCAGCACACGGTCAAGATGGAAACCGGCGAAGTCGCTCGCCAAGCCGGCGGCGCTGTGCTGCTCGACATGGACGGCACTGTGGTGCTGGCCACTGTCGTGGGCTCCAAGATCGCCAAGGCCGGTCAAGATTTTTTCCCGCTCACGGTCGATTACATCGAGAAGACCTATGCCGCAGGCAAGATCCCTGGCAGCTTCTTCAAGCGTGAAGCCAAGCCCAGCGAGCATGAGACCCTGACCAGCCGTCTGATTGACCGCCCGATCCGTCCTCTGTTCCCAGAAGGTTTTTACAACGACGTGCATGTGGTCATCCACACCGTGTCTCTGAACCCTGAAGTTGACGCCGACATCGCCGCAATGATCGCCGTGTCAGCCGCCTTGTCCATCTCGGGCATTCCGTTCAACGGCCCCATCGGTGCGGCCCGTGTGGGTTACATCAATGGTGAGTACGTTCTGAACCCCGGTCAGACCCAGCGCAAAGACAGCGTGATGGATCTGGTGGTGGCCGGTACTGAAGCCGCTGTGTTGATGGTCGAATCCGAAGCCCTGCAACTGTCCGAAGAAATCATGTTGGGTGGTGTGGTGTACGGCCACACCCAATCGGCGATTGCCATCAACGCCATCCACGAGTTGGTGCGCGAAGCCGGCAAGCCTGTTTGGGACTGGCAAGCGCCTGCCCGCGACACGACTTTCGAAGCCAAGCTGGCTTCTTTGGCAGAAGAGAAGTTGCGCGCGGCCTACCAGATCCGCAACAAGCAAGCCCGCACACACGCTTGCCGCGAAGCCTACGCTTCGGTCAAAGTGGCTTTGGCTGAAGAGGGTGTGGCATTTGACCCGGTCAAGCTTGACAACCTGTTGTTCGAAATCGAAGCGCGCATCGTGCGCAGCCAGATCCTGGCTGGTGAGCCCCGCATCGACGGCCGCGACACACGCACTGTGCGTCCCATCGAAATCCGCAACAGCGTGCTGCCCCGCACCCACGGCTCGGCCTTGTTCACACGTGGCGAGACCCAGGCTTTGGTCATTACCACCTTGGGCACCGAGCGCGACGCACAGCGCATTGACGCGTTGGCTGGCGAGTTCGAAGACCGCTTCATGTTCCACTACAACATGCCTCCCTTTGCCACTGGCGAAGTGGGCCGCATGGGCAGCACCAAGCGCCGTGAAATCGGCCACGGCCGTTTGGCCAAGCGTGCTTTGGCCGCGGTGTTGCCGAGCAAAGAAGAGTTTCCCTACACCGTGCGTGTGGTGTCCGAGATCACCGAATCGAACGGTTCTTCGTCCATGGCTTCGGTCTGCGGCGGTTGCTTGTCGATGATGGACGCTGGTGTGCCGATGAAAGCCCACGTGGCCGGTATCGCCATGGGCTTGATCAAGGAAGACAACCGCTTTGCGGTGTTGACCGACATCTTGGGTGACGAAGATCACTTGGGCGACATGGACTTCAAAGTGGCCGGCACCACCCACGGCATCACTGCACTGCAGATGGACATCAAGATCCAGGGCATCACCAAAGAGATCATGCAAGTCGCTTTGGCCCAAGCCAAAGAAGCCCGCATGCACATTCTGGGCAAGATGCAAGAAGCGATGAGCCAAGCCAACACCGAGGTGTCTGATTTCGCACCCAAGCTCTTCACCATGAAGATCAACCCAGAGAAAATCCGTGACGTGATCGGCAAGGGCGGCGCAACCATTCGCGCCTTGACCGAAGAGACCGGTTGCCAGATCAACATTTCTGAAGACGGCACGATCACCATCGCTGCAACCGACGGCGAGAAGGCCGAAATTGCCAAGAAGCGCATCGAGCAGATCACGGCCGAAGTCGAAATCGGCAAGGTCTACGAAGGTCCAGTCACCAAGATCCTGGACTTCGGCGCTTTGATCAACCTGTTGCCCGGCAAAGACGGTTTGCTGCACATCAGCCAGATCGCCCACGAGCGCGTTGAGAAAGTCACCGACTACCTCAGCGAAGGCCAGATCGTCAAAGTCAAGGTCATGGAAACCGACGAAAAAGGCCGCATCAAGTTGTCGATGAAGGCTTTGTTGGACCGTCCTGCACAGGCCTAAATGGCGCTTTGGTTTCGGGTGGTCAATGGCTGCTCGAAACCCGCGTTGATTCACCATGAACGTCATTGAAATCCAAAGCTTCGGCGCCCCTGCGGTGCTGGTGCCCGGCACCCGTCCTGAGCCCATGGCCGGGGCAGGCGAGTTGCTCATTCGCGTCTCGGCCAGCGGCATCAACCGCCCCGATGTGCTGCAGCGCACCGGCAACTATCCTGTGCCACCGGGTGCGTCGGATATTCCGGGCCTCGAGGTGTCAGGCGTGGTGGTGTCTGGCGATGCCGCCGCCATGGCCCAAGCGGGTTTGGCTGTGGGCGACCGCGTGTGCGCGCTGGTGGCCGGTGGTGGTTATGCGCAGCTGTGCGTGGCCCCTGTGGCCCAATGTTTGCCAGTGCCCAAGGGCCTGACGGACACCGAAGCCGCTTCGCTCCCCGAGACCTTCTTCACCGTGTGGAGCAATGTGTTTGACCGCGGGCGCTTGCAAGCGGGCGAGACCTTGTTGATCCAGGGGGGTACCAGTGGCATCGGCGTCACAGCCATCCAGATGGCCAAAGCAGCCGGTGCGACGGTGATCGTGACGGCGGGCTCAGACGCCAAATGCCAAGCCTGCTTGGATTTGGGTGCAGACCACGCCATCAACTACAAAACCACCGATTTCGTGGCCGAGGCGAAGCGCCTGACTGGCGGCGTGGGTGTGAATGTGATTTTGGACATGGTCGCGGGTGATTATGTGGCCCGCGAAGTGGAGACTTTGGCAGAGGATGGCCGTTTGGTCATCATTGCTGTGCAAGGTGGCATCAAGAGCGAGATCAATGCCGGCTTGGTATTGCGCCGCCGCTTGACCATCACAGGCTCTACGCTGCGGCCTCGTCCTGTGGCCTTCAAGGCGGCCATTGCCCAGTCCTTGCGTCATACCGTGTGGCCTTGGATTGAGTCAGGCCGCATCAAGCCGGTCATTCACAGCGTGTTTGGCGCGATGGATGCGGCTGGTGATCTGCCATCGGGTGCGGCCCAAGCCCATGCCCTGATGGAGAGCAACCAGCACATCGGTAAATTGGTGGTGACCTGGTGATGAGCAAGTCTCTCAAATTGATGATCGGCAACTGGAAGATGCATGGCGATTTGTCAGCCAATGCAGCTTTTGTCGCTGGGCTGAAGGCTGAGGTGTCAGGGCTTGATTGCCGCGCGGCATTGTGTGTGCCGGCTGTTTATCTGGCTCAAATGCAGGTTTTGTTGTCTGGCTCTGGCATCGATTTGGGAGCCCAAGACCTCTCTGGGCACGAGGTAGGCGCTTTCACAGGCGAGGTCTCTGCCCTCATGCTGCGCGACTTTTCGGTGCGCTATTGCATAGTGGGTCATTCTGAGCGTCGTCTGTTTCACGCCGAATCAGACGCCTTAGTGGCCGCCAAAGCCCAGCGCGCATTGGCTGCGGGCATCACACCCATTGTGTGTGTCGGCGAGAGTTTGGCCGAACGCGAAGCGGGCCAGACCGAGGCCGTGGTGAAGCGTCAGCTGGCAGCAGTGATTCAAATCAACGGTCACTGCATCAGTGAAATTGTGGTGGCTTATGAACCGGTTTGGGCGATCGGTACCGGTCTCACTGCTTCGCCCGAGCAAGCCCAAGAGGTCCACGGTGTTTTGCGGTCTCAATTGATGGCCGCCTCTTCGCACGCAGACCGGGTTTCTGTTTTGTACGGTGGCAGCTTGACGGCGCATAACGCGGCCGAATTGTTGGCCCAGCCTGATGTCGATGGTGGCTTGATCGGCGGTGCGTCGCTCAAGGCCCCAGACTTTTTATCCCTGCTGAAAGCCGCCTCGCGCTGAGCTTTCGATGCTTTTTTCTTGATATTTCGGAGAACTCTGATGAGCGTGATGTTGACTTTGATTTTGGTGGTTCAGATGTTGTCGGCCCTGGCCATGATCGGATTGATCCTGATCCAGCACGGCAAAGGTGCCGATATGGGTGCTGCTTTTGGCAGCAGTGGATCGGGCAGTTTGTTTGGTGCCACGGGCGGTGCCAACTTCATGTCCAGGACCACGGCGGTTTTGGCTTTTGTGTTTTTTGCCTGCACCTTGTCCTTGGCCTATTTTGGCAATCTGACCCCATCTTCGTCGGGCAGCGTCTTGGAAGGTGCTTCGGTCAGCACGCCAACGGCCCCGGTTGATGCCAGCCCGGCTGCGCAAATCCCAGGCAACACACCTGCGCCCGCTGTCGACAAAAGCGTACCACCAGCCATTCCAGCGAAATAATCCGGAATTGTCAGCTGCCGTTCAGCATTGCTGCTCTGCACAATTTTGCAGACCTATCGAAGGAAATCAAGGTAATTTCAGAGTAAAATAAGAGTCTATTCGGTGAGCGACATGCACTCAAGGTGTACCTCATGCAAACCGACTTGTGTATCCAGCCGTCGTGGTGAAATTGGTAGACACGCTATCTTGAGGGGGTAGTGGCGAAAGCTGTGCGAGTTCGAGTCTCGCCGACGGCACCAGACAAACAGAAACGCTCGGGCTCAAGGCCTGGGCCGATCATTCGGTCATCAACCGTCAGTCTCAAAATGAACCTCGAACAGTACCTTCCGATTCTCTTGTTCATTTTGGTCGGCATTGCTGTCGGCGTTATTCCCCAGGTTTTGGGCTATGTCCTCGGCCCCAACAGACCTGACGCGGAAAAAAATTCCCCTTACGAATGCGGATTCGAGGCTTTTGAAGACGCTCGAATGAAGTTCGACGTCCGTTATTACCTGGTCGCCATACTTTTCATCTTGTTCGATCTTGAAATCGCCTTCTTGTTTCCTTGGGCTCTGGCGCTCAAAGAGGTGGGGATGGCGGGTTTCATAGGGGCGGTTGTCTTTTTGAACATTCTGGTTGTGGGCTTTGTCTACGAGTGGAAAAAAGGCGCCCTCGATTGGGAATGATCGTTTTTAGTGCACAGCAAACAGCCTGTTTGAGGATTCAAAATGATTGAAGGCGTGATGAAAGAAGGCTTTGTGACCACGAGTTACGACTCGGTGGTGAACTGGGCCAAGACAGGTTCGCTCTGGCCCATGACCTTTGGTTTGGCCTGCTGCGCGGTAGAGATGATGCATGCGGCTGCAGCACGCTACGACTTGGGTCGTTTTGGCGCCGAGGTGTTTCGTGCCAGTCCGCGTCAAGCCGACTTGATGATCGTGGCGGGTACGCTTTGTAACAAGATGGCCCCGGCCTTGCGCAAGGTCTATGACCAGATGTCCGAGCCGCGATGGGTCATTTCTATGGGCTCATGCGCCAATGGTGGTGGTTACTACCATTACAGCTACTCCGTGGTGCGTGGATGTGACCGGATTGTGCCGGTCGATGTTTATGTGCCGGGTTGCCCGCCAACCGCTGAAGCCTTGATTTACGGCATCATGCAGTTGCAGCAAAAAATTCGCCGTACGCACACCATTGCGCGTGCCTGAAGGGAATGACGATGAATTCTTTCGCCATTCGCCCCGAGGACTTGCGCGACACCCTGACCACGGCCCTGGGCGACAAAGCCCACGCCGTCAGTGTCGCTCTGGGTGAAGTCACCGTGCATGTGGGTGCATCCCAGTACCTCGATGTGATGACCTGCTTGCGTGATGCGCCGGGTTGCCAGTTTGAGCAACTCATCGACTTGGCCGGTGTGGATTACTCGGCTTACCGCGAAGTGGGCACCGACGGTCCCCGCTTTGGCGTCACAGTGCACTTGCTGTCTGTCAGCCTCAACCAGCGTGTTCGGGTCAAAGTGTTGTGCCCCGACGACGATTTGCCTTTGGTCGACTCGGTCAATTCTCTTTGGAATTCGGCCAACTGGTACGAGCGCGAAGCCTTTGACTTGTACGGCATTGTGTTTGAGGGTCACAACGACCTGCGACGCATCCTGACCGACTACGGTTTCATTGGTCACCCGTTCCGCAAAGATTTCCCGCTCTCAGGTCACGTTGAAATGCGTTACGACGCCGAACGCCAGCGCGTGATTTATGAACCCGTGAGCATAGAGCCGCGTGAAATCACGCCGCGCATCATCCGCGAAGACAACTACGGAGGCCTGAACTGACATGGCCGAAATCAAGAATTACACGCTGAACTTCGGCCCTCAGCACCCGGCTGCACACGGAGTGCTGCGCCTGGTGCTCGAATTGGATGGCGAGGTGGTGCAACGTGCCGACCCGCACATTGGTCTGCTGCACCGCGCCACTGAAAAGCTGGCCGAAAGCAAAACCTACATCCAGTCACTGCCCTACATGGACCGCCTGGACTATGTCTCCATGATGTGCAACGAGCACGCTTACTGCTTGGCCATCGAAAAGATGCTGGGCCTTGAAGTGCCCAAGCGCGCCCAGTACATCCGCGTGATGTTCTCGGAAATCACCCGCATCCTGAACCACCTCATGTGGCTCGGCTCGCACGGCAACGATTGCGGCAGTTCTACGGTTTTGATCTACACCTTCCGCGAACGCGAAGACTTGTTCGACCTGTACGAAGCCGTCTCGGGCGCCCGCATGCACGCGGCCTATTTCCGTCCTGGTGGTGTCTACCGCGACTTGCCCGACAGCATGCCGCAGTACAAGGTCAGCAAGATTAAAAATGCCAAGGCGATTGAGCAACTCAATAAGAACCGTCAAGGTTCGATGTTGGACTTCATCGACGATTTCACCCAACGCTTTCCGAAGTGCATCGACGAGTACGAGACCTTGCTCACCGACAACCGCATCTGGAAACAGCGCACGGTGGGTGTGGGCGTGGTGTCGCCAGAGCGTGCCCTCAATTTGGGCATGACCGGCCCCATGCTGCGCGGCTCTGGCGTGGCCTGGGATTTGCGCAAAAAGCAGCCCTACGATGCTTACGACCAGGTTGAATTTGATGTGCCTGTGGGCAAGACCGGTGACAGTTACGACCGCTATTTGGTGCGCATGGCCGAGATGCGCGAGTCCAACCGCATCATCGCGCAGTGCGTGAAGTGGCTGCGTGTCAACCCTGGACCCGTCATCACCGACAACCACAAAATTGCGCCGCCTTCACGTGAAGGCATGAAGTCCAACATGGAAGACTTGATTCACCATTTCAAGCTCTTCACAGAAGGTTTCCATGTGCCAGAAGGCGAAGCCTACGCCGCTGTCGAACACCCCAAAGGCGAGTTTGGCATTTACATGGTGAGTGATGGTGCCAACAAGCCCTATCGCCTCAAAATTCGTGCCCCGGGCTTTGCCCATTTGGCCACCCTCGATGAAATGGCCCGTGGCCACATGCTGGCCGATGCGGTCGCGATCATCGGGACCATGGACATTGTTTTTGGAGAGATTGACCGATGATCTCTGATTCCACAAGAGCACGCTTCGCGCGTGAGGTTGCCAAGTTCCCCTCAGATCAAAAGCAGTCGGCTGTCATGGCTTGTCTGTCGATCGTTCAACAAGAACAAGGCTGGGTCAGCCCCGACAGTGAGCAAGTCGTGGCCGAGGTGTTGGGCATGCCCGTCATGGCGGTGCACGAAGTCACCACCTTTTACAACATGTACAACCAAAAGCCGGTGGGCAAGTTCAAGTTGAACGTTTGCACCAACTTGCCTTGCCAGTTGCGCGGTGGTGCACAGGCACTCGCCCATCTGGAGCAGAAGTTGGGCGTGAATGTGGGCGGAACGACAGCCGACGGCCTGTTCACTTTGCAGCCGAGCGAATGTCAAGGCGCTTGCGCTGATGCGCCGGTGCTGCTGGTCAACGACCGCCACATGTGCAGTTTCATGAGCCACGAAAAACTCGACCAACTTGTTGACAGCCTGAAGAAAGCCGAGGCCGCCTGATGAACGTCGAACAAATCCTGAGCCAGTTCCAAGCCACGGGCGTGGAAAGCTGCTTCCATGATCGTCACATCAACCCGCAAATTTATGCGGGTCTGAATGGCCGCAACTGGGGCATTCAAGACTACGAAGCGCGTGGTGGTTATGCGGCTTTGCGCAAAATTTTGGGCAAAGACGGAGGCGAAGGCCTCACGCAAGACCAAGTGATCGCCACCGTCAAAGAATCGGGCCTGCGCGGTCGTGGCGGCGCGGGCTTCCCGACGGGTCTCAAGTGGAGCTTCATGCCCCGACAGTTCCCAGGACAAAAGTATTTGGTGTGCAACTCGGACGAAGGCGAGCCGGGCACTTGCAAAGACCGTGACATCATGGAGTACAACCCGCACACGGTGATCGAGGGCATGGCCATCGCGGCTTACGCCATGGGCATCAGCGTGGGTTACAACTACATCCACGGTGAAATCTTCCACACCTATGAGCGCTTTGAATTGGCGCTGGAAGAAGCCCGCGCAGCCGGTTATTTGGGCGACAACATTTTGGGCAGCTCTTTCAGCTTCCAGTTGCACGCTTCTCATGGTTTTGGCGCTTACATCTGCGGCGAAGAAACCGCCTTGCTCGAATCGCTCGAAGGCAAAAAAGGCCAGCCGCGCTTCAAACCCCCGTTCCCAGCCAGCTTTGGCCTGTACGGCAAGCCCACCACCATCAACAACACCGAGACCTTTGCAGCCGTGCCTTGGATCATCCGCAACGGTGGTCAGGCTTACCTCGAATGCGGCAAGCCGAACAACGGCGGCACCAAGATCTTCTCGGTCAGTGGTGACGTCGAGCGTCCCGGTAACTATGAAGTGCCCATGGGCACACCGTTTTCCAAGCTGCTCGAGCTCGCCGGTGGTGTGCGCGGTGGTCGCCAACTCAAGGCGGTGATCCCTGGTGGTTCGTCCTCTCCAGTCATCCCGGCCGAGTTGATGATGAAGCTCACCATGGACTACGACAGCATTGCCAAAGAAGGCGGTTCGATGTTGGGTTCGGGTGCGGTGATCGTCATGGACGAGACGCGTTGTATGGTCAAGGCCTTGGCGCGGTTGTCTTACTTTTATTCGCACGAGTCCTGCGGTCAGTGCACACCTTGCCGCGAAGGCACAGGCTGGCTCTGGCGCATGGTGGATCGCATTGAACATGGCCAGGGCCGCGCGAGCGACATCGACATGCTCGACAGCGTGGCTGGCAACATCATGGGCCGCACGATTTGCGCCTTAGGCGATGCCGCGGCCATGCCTGTGCGCGGCATGCTCAAGCATTTCCGTCACGAATTTGTACACCTCATCGAGCACAAGACCTCCATGGTCGGTGGCGATGCAACAGCGGTGAAGACCCATGGTTGAAATAGAACTCGACGGTCAGAAAGTGGAAGTTGCCGAAGGCAGCATGGTCATGCATGCCGCCGAAAAAGCAGGCACCTACATCCCCCATTTCTGCTACCACAAGAAACTTTCCATCGCGGCCAACTGCCGCATGTGCCTGGTCGAGGTCGAAAAGGCCCCCAAGCCCATGCCCGCCTGCGCCACGCCCGTGACGCAAGGGATGATCGTGCGCACCAAGAGCGACAAGGCGATTGCTGCCCAGAAGTCGGTCATGGAGTTCTTGCTGATCAACCACCCGCTCGATTGCCCCATCTGCGACCAAGGCGGTGAGTGCCAGTTGCAAGACTTGGCCGTGGGTTACGGTGGCAGCAGCTCGCGCTACGAAGAAGAAAAACGTGTGGTTTTCCACAAAGAAGTCGGTCCGCTGATCTCGATGGAAGAGATGAGCCGCTGCATCCATTGCACACGTTGCGTGCGGTTTGGCCAGGAAGTGGCTGGCGCCATGGAGCTGGGCATGTCACACCGGGGTGAACACGCCGAGATCGAAACCTTCTTGGGCCAGACGATCGACTCTGAACTCTCGGGCAACATGATCGACATCTGCCCTGTGGGTGCCTTGACCAGCAAGCCTTTCCGCTACCACGCCCGCACTTGGGAGCTGTCACGCCGCAAATCGGTGGCGGCGCACGACTCCTCGGGTGCGAACCTGATCGTGCAGGTCAAGAACAACCAAGTCATGCGCGTTGTGCCCCTGGAAAACGAAGACGTCAACGAGTGCTGGATCGCCGATCGCGAACGCTTCTCTTACGAAGCCTTGAATGGCCCTGAGCGCTTGACCCAGCCCATGCTCAAGCAGGGTGGTGAGTGGAAAACCGTCGATTGGCAAACCGCCCTCGAGTACGTGGCCAACGGCCTGCGCAACATCCAGCGCGACCACGGTGCCAACAGCATCGGCACCTTGGTCAGCCCGCACAGCACCTTAGAAGAGTTGTATCTGGCTGGCGCTTTGGTGCGCGGCCTGGGTTCGGACAACATCGATCACCGCCTGCGCCATGCCGAATTTGGCGCTGCAGAAGGTGTGCGCACCTTGGGCATGCCAATCTCAGCCTTGTCCAGTTTGCAGCGCGTTTTGGTCGTCGGCTCCAACCTGCGCAAAGACCATCCATTGTTTGCTCTGCGCGTGCGTCACGCCGTGCGCCATGGCGCTCAGCTGAATGTCATCACAACCCCTGCGGCTTTCAGCCACGCCGACGCTTGGGCCATGCCCGTGGCGCAGGCCGTGTTGTCCGACGATTCATGCTGGGCGCAAGCCTTGGTCGATGTGGCCGCTGCCATTGCCGCAGAAAAGGGCGTTAGCGCTCCAGCGGCTGGCAACGCCACAGCGCAAGCACAAGCCATCGCCAAGTCTTTGCTGGGCGGCGAGCGCAAAGCCGTGTTGCTGGGCAACGCTGCAGCGCACGCGTCCAATGCATCAAGCCTCTTGGCCTTGGCCAACTGGATCGCTGAGCAAACCGGCGCAAGCGTCGGTTACTTGACCGAAGCAGCCAACACCGTGGGTGCGCAGTGGGTCGGGGCCCAACCGCAAACCGGCGGCAAGCATGCAGGCCAGATGCTGGCTGGCGGCCTCAAAGCCGCGATCTTGCTCAATACCGAGCCTGAGTTCGACAGCGCCGCCGGTGCTGCTGCCTCCCAAACTCTGGGTCAGGCAGAGATGGTGGTCACGCTCAGCCCGTTCAAGGCCAATATGGCTTTCAGCGATGTGTTGTTGCCCATTGCCCCCTTCACCGAAACATCGGGCAGCTTCGTCAATGCCGAAGGTCGCCTGCAAAGCTTCCATGCCGTGGTCAAGCCATTGGCCGAGACCCGTCCTGCTTGGAAAGTGTTGCGTGTGTTGGCCAATTTGCTGGAGATCCCGGGCGTTTCTTTTGAGACCTCGCAAGACGTGCTGGCCCGTGCCACGGCACAACCGATGTCCGCCTCGAACGCAACGCGCGCCGCGATCACTTTGACCGCAACGACCACGGCACCTGTGAGCGCCTCGATTTACCAACTCGACGGCATCGTTCGCCGCGCGCCGTCTTTGCAATTGACCGCAGACGCACGTCAGGAGGTCGCCGCATGATTGACGCTCTTTACAACGGTGGCCTGAATCTGGTCGCCGCCAACTGGTGGGCCACCTTGGTCTGGCCTGTGCTGTGGATCTTGATCAAGATCGTCGCCATCTTGGCCCCGCTCATGGGCGCGGTCGCTTACTTGACGCTTTGGGAGCGTAAGCTTCTGGGTTTTATGCAAGTGCGCCACGGCCCCAACCGCGTGGGCCCGATGGGTTTGCTGCAACCGATTGCCGACGCCATCAAATTGCTGACCAAAGAATTGATCAATCCCACGGCAGCCAGCATGGGCCTGTTCCGTTTGGGCCCGATCATGGCCATCATGCCGGCCTTGGCTGCATGGGTGGTGATTCCGTTTGGCCCCGACCAAGCGCTGGCCAACGTCAACGCGGGCTTGTTGCTGGTGATGGCCATCACCTCGATTGAGGTGTATGGCGTGATCATCGCGGGCTGGGCTTCTAACTCCAAATATGCCTTTTTGGGCGCGTTGCGCGCTTCAGCCCAAATGGTCAGTTACGAAATCGCCATGGGCTTTTGCTTCTTGGTGGTTTTGATGGTGTCCGGCAGCATGAACCTGACCGAGATCGTCATGGCGCAAGGCAAGGGCGCTGCGGCAGACATGGGCCTGGGTGTGTTCTCTTGGAACTGGTTACCTTTGTTGCCCATCTTCATTGTTTATTTGATTTCGGGTGTCGCCGAAACCAACCGCCACCCCTTTGACGTGGTTGAAGGTGAAGCCGAAATTGTGGCCGGTCACATGGTCGAGTACTCGGGCATGGGCTTTGCCATCTTCTTCCTGGCCGAATACGCCAGCATGTGGTTGGTGTCGATTTTGGCGGTGATCATGTTCCTGGGCGGCTGGCTGTCACCCATTGACCACGCCTTGTTCAACTGGATTCCAGGCTGGATCTGGCTGGGCCTCAAGACATTCTTGGTGGTTTCCATGTTCATCTGGATTCGCGCCACATTCCCGCGCTTTCGCTATGACCAGATCATGCGTTTGGGCTGGAAGATCTTCATCCCTGTCACTTTGGTGTGGTTGCTGATCGTGGGTGCATGGTTGCACTCGCCTTGGAACATCTGGCTTTGAGCGGTTCACGAACATGACAACAATGACTGCTTCCTCTTTCTCGATCAAGGACTTCCTCAAGAGCTTCATGCTCGTGGAGTTGCTCAAGGGCATGGCCCTGACTGGGCGATATGCGTTTGCGCGCAAGGTCACGGTGCAATTCCCGGAGGAAAAAACGCCGCTGTCGCCACGTTTCCGTGGTCTGCACGCCCTGCGCCGGTATGACAACGGCGAAGAGCGCTGCATCGCCTGCAAACTCTGTGAAGCCGTGTGCCCTGCAATGGCCATCACCATCGAAGCCGGTCAACGCGAAGACGGTTCGCGCCGTACCACGCGTTATGACATCGACTTGACCAAGTGCATTTTTTGCGGTTTCTGCGAAGAAAGTTGCCCAGTGGACTCGATCGTCGAGACCCACATCTTGGAATACCACGGTGAAAAGCGCGGCGACCTGTACTTCACCAAGGACATGCTGTTGGCTGTGGGTGACCGTTACGAAAAAGAGATCGCCGCCGCCAAGGCCGCAGACGCTCCTTACCGTTGAACACTGCCAAGTCCTGAACATTTAAAAAGACCAAGCTATGGACGTCAAGACCGGTTTCTTTTACCTCTTTTCGGTGGTGCTGCTGTTTGCCGCTTTCCGAGTGGTGACCGCACGCAACCCCGTGCACGCAGTGCTGTACCTCATGTTGGCTTTTTCGCAGGCGTCGGCTGTGTGGCTGCTGCTGAATGCCGAATTTTTGGCCTTTGTGTTGGTCTTGGTGTATCTGGGCGCCGTGATGGTGCTGTTCCTATTTGTGGTGATGATGTTGGACATCAGCATCGACGCCGTACGCCAAGGTTTCTGGAAAAACTTCCCTTTGGCAGCCACTTTGGGTGCCATTGTGGCTTTGGAGATGGCCGCTGTGCTGCTCTCGGGCTTTCGCTTGTCTGAAGCTCCGGCCATGGCCCCTGGCGCAGTGCCGGTGGACAACGGCAAAGCCTTGGGCATCTTGCTGTACACCGAATACCTGATGCCCATCCAGATTGCGGCAGCCATTTTGTTGGTGGCCATGATTGCCGCGATTGCCTTGACGTTGCGCACCCGCAAGGACAGCAAGGCGATCGATCCGTCCATTCAAGTCAAAGTGCGTGCGGCAGACCGCATGCAGCTGGTCAAAATGGCGCCTACCCAAGCGGCACCGGCACCTGTTGCACCAACCGATACGCCAGAAGCCGAGGTGAAAAAATGATGACATTGACCCTGGGGCACTTTTTGTCGCTCGGTGCCATGCTGTTCGCGTTGTCCGTGATCGGCATTTTCTTGAACCGCAAGAATTTGATTGTTTTGCTCATGGCCATCGAGCTGATGCTGTTGGCTGTCAACATGAACTTTGTGGCTTTCTCACATTTCTTGGGTGACATGCACGGCCAGGTCTTCGTGTTTTTCATCTTGACCGTGGCGGCTGCTGAGTCGGCCATTGGACTGGCCATTTTGGTGCTGCTGTTCCGCAACAAGAACAACATCAATGTGGACGAACTCAATTCGCTCAAGGGTTAAAACAACATGAGTCAAACCCTCAACGCCAGCACGCTGTTGGCAGTTCCCTTGGCCCCATTGGTGGGCTCTTTGCTGGCCGGTATCTTGGGTACCCAATTGGGTGGCAACTGGATTGGTCGCCGCTTGTCACACACTTTCACCATTTTGGGTGTGTTGGTGGCCTTCATCCTGTCGGCGATGACGCTCAGCCAAGTCATCAACGGTGCCCGCTTCAACGAAAGCCTCTACACCTGGATGGTGGTGGGTGACTTGAAAATGGAAATTGGCTTCATGGTCGACAGCCTCACGGCCATGATGATGTGCGTTGTCACATTTGTCTCGCTCATGGTGCACATCTACACCATTGGGTATATGGATGAAGACGAAGGCTACAACCGCTTTTTTGCCTACATTTCGCTGTTCACCTTCTCTATGCTGATGCTCGTCATGAGCAACAACTTGCTGCAGTTGTTCTTTGGTTGGGAGGCCGTGGGCTTGGTGTCGTACTTGTTGATCGGTTTTTGGTACAACAAGCCTACCGCCATCTTTGCCAACATGAAGGCTTTCTTGGTCAACCGTGTGGGTGACTTTGGTTTCATCATTGGCATTGGCCTGATCGCGGCGTACACCGGCACGCTCAACTACACCGAGCTGTTTGCCAAAGCCAGCGAATTGGCCACCATCGACTTTCCTTGGTACATATTCGGCATGGACGCCATGCTGATTACCGTGATTTGCATTTGCCTCTTCATTGGGGCCATGGGCAAGTCGGCGCAGTTTCCGTTGCATGTTTGGTTGCCTGACTCCATGGAAGGCCCCACCCCCATCTCTGCACTGATCCACGCTGCCACCATGGTGACAGCCGGCATCTTCATGGTGGCTCGCATGTCGCCCCTGTTTGAGTTGTCCGATTCGGCACTCAACTTCATGATGGTGATTGGTTCGATCACAGCGCTGTTCATGGGCTTTTTGGGCATCATCCAAAACGACATCAAGCGCGTGGTGGCTTATTCCACTTTGTCGCAGTTGGGTTACATGACTGTCGCTTTGGGTGCTTCGGCCTATTCTGTTGCGGTATTCCACCTGATGACCCACGCCTTCTTTAAGGCGCTGTTGTTCTTGGGTGCGGGCTCCGTGATCATGGGCATGCACCACAACCAAGATATCCGCTGGATGGGCGGCGTGCGAAAGTACATGCCGATCACTTGGATGACATCGCTGCTGGGCTCGCTGGCCTTGATCGGTACGCCTTTGTTCTCGGGTTTTTACTCCAAGGACAGCATCATCGAAGCTGTGCACCTGAGCACCTTGCCTGCCGCTGGCTTTGCCAATTTCGCGGTGCTGGCAGGTGTGTTCGTCACGGCCTTCTATTCGTTCCGCATGTATTTCTTGGTTTTCCATGGCCAAGAGCGCTACGACCAAAATCCTGATGCACACCACGGACACGGTGATCACCATGGTCATGATGACCACGGCCATGACAAGCCCCATGAGTCACCTTGGGTGGTCACGGTGCCCCTGGTGCTGCTGGCCATTCCTTCGGTGTTGATCGGTTTCATGACCATCCAGCCCATGCTTTATGGCGACTTCTTCAAAGACGTGATCTTCATCGACGCGGCCAAACACCCAGCCATGCAGCAACTCGGTGAGTTGTTCCACGGCCCGGTGGCCATGGCTTTGCACGGCATGACCATGGCGCCTTTCTGGTTGGCTTTGGCGGGCGTGGTGGCGGCTTGGTACATGTATCTGATCAACCCGAAAGTCCCGGCATTCTTCGCCCGCGCTTTGCGACCGCTGATTGTGGTCCTCGAGCAAAAATACTTCATGGACTGGTTCAACGAAAACGTTCTGGCCAAGGGCGCACGCGGACTGGGCCTTGGTTTTTGGAAGGTGGGCGATCGCACCATCATTGATGGCTTCTTCGTCAACGGCTCTTGGAAGTTGGTGGGTTGGGTGTCCGGTGTGGTGCGTTGGTTCCAATCGGGTTTCCTGTACCACTACGCTTTGGTCATGATTTTGGGTGTGTTCGTGCTGATGACGTATTTCGTCTGGCTTGCTTAACGGTTTTGAGGACAACATAAAAATGGGATTGTTAAGCCTTGCCATCTGGATGCCGATTGTTTTCGGTGTCATCTTGCTGGCCTTCGGTCGTGACAGCCAAGCGGGCGCAGTGCGCTGGCTGGCGCTGGTCGGTGCGATCGCCAGTTTGTTGGTCACTCTGCCTCTGATTTCGGGCTTTCAGCTCGGCACTTCCGAGATGCAGTTTGTCGAAAAATTCTCTTGGATTGAGCGCTTCAATGTGCACTACCACTTGGGTGTAGACGGCATCTCGCTGTGGTTGGTTCCTTTGACGGCTTTCATCAACGTGGTGGTGGTCATTGCGGGCTGGGAGGTCATCACCCGCAAGGTCAACCAGTACATGGCTGCCTTCTTGATCCTGTCAGGCCTGATGATCGGCGTGTTCTGTGCGCTCGACGGTATCTTGTTCTACGTCTTCTTTGAAGCCACCTTGATCCCGATGTACTTGATCATCGGCATCTGGGGCGGCCCCAACAAGATTTACGCGGCCTTCAAGTTTTTCTTGTACACCTTGCTCGGCTCTTTGTTGATGCTGATCGCCCTGATCTATTTGTACGTCACGTCGGGTGGCAGCTTTGACATCCTGACCTGGCACAAGCTGCCATTGGCGGGCGGCGTGCAGACCCTGTTGTTCTTTGCTTTCTTTGCAGCTTTTGCAGTCAAGGTACCCATGTGGCCGGTGCACACCTGGTTGCCCGATGTGCACGTCGAAGCGCCTACCGGTGGCTCGGCCGTTTTGGCGGCCATCATGCTCAAGCTGGGTGCCTATGGTTTTCTGCGCTTTTCAATGCCCATCGCTCCCGATGCGGCCCGTGAGTGGGGCATGCTGATCGTGGTGTTGTCTTTGGTGGCCGTGGTCTATGTAGGCTTGGTCGCCATGGTGCAACAGGACATGAAAAAACTGGTGGCTTACTCGTCTGTGGCGCACATGGGTTTCGTCACCTTGGGCTTTTTCATCTTCAACCCGCTTGGCGTGTCCGGCGGCATCGTGCAGATGATCGCCCACGGTTTTGTGTCAGCCGCCATGTTCTTGTGCATTGGTGTCTTGTATGACCGGGTGCACTCGCGTGAGATTGCCAGCTACGGCGGCGTGGTCAACACCATGCCCAAGTTCGCTGCTTTCGCCTTGCTGTTTGCCATGGCCAATGCCGGCTTGCCGGGCACCGCAGGTTTTGTGGGCGAGTGGATGGTGATTTTGGGTGCTGTGAAATTCAACTTCTGGGTCGGCTTGCTGGCCGCCTCAGCACTGATCTTTGGTGCTGCCTACACGCTTTGGATGTTCAAACGCGTTTATTTGGGTCCTGTGACCAATGACGACGTCAAGGACTTGACCGACATCAACGCCAGAGAATTCCTGATGCTGTCTTTGCTGGCTGTGGCCGTGCTCTACATGGGCATCTACCCCAAACCGTTCACCGATGTGATGGATGCCTCGGTGCTGGACTTGCTCAAGCACGTGGCTGCGTCCAAGTTGCCTTGAGCAGCAGGGTCCATACCGTTTCGCCTGAATTGAAGAATTGAAAGAACCCAGATGATGGACAACTCCAGCTGGATGACGATGTATCCGGAGATCGTGTTGCTGGTCATGGCCTGCGTGGTGACACTGGCTGACCTCTTCGTGAAAAGCCCCAAGCGCACCGGCACTTATGTGTTGACGCTGGCCTCTTTGGGGGGCGTCGCTTTGCTGCACGCTTTTTACGCCGATGCGGGCCAGACCCTTTACGGTTTTGGTCGCATGGTGGTCAGCGACCCGATGGGGCATTGGCTCAAGTGCTTTGCCACCATCGCTGTGATGGTGACCTTGGTGTATTCGCGCCCCTATGCTGCCGACCGCGACATGATGCGCGGTGGTGAAATTTTCAGCCTGAGTTTGTTCGCCCTGCTGGGCATGAGCATGATGATCTCGGGTCAGAACTTCATCGTGATTTATTTGGGTCTGGAGTTGTTGACCCTGTCAAGCTACGCACTGGTGGCCTTGCGCCGTGACCACACCCAAGCCACCGAAGCCGCCATGAAGTACTTTGTGCTGGGTGCGATGGCTTCTGGCTTCTTGCTCTACGGCATGTCCATGATGTATGGCGCTACCGGTAGCCTGGAGCTGTCGGCGGTGCTTAAAGCCATTGCTTCGGGCCAAGTGAACCACCAGGTGTTGGTGTTTGGTTTGGTCTTCATCGTGGCCGGCTTGGCTTTCAAGATCGGTGCTGTGCCATTTCACATGTGGATTCCCGACGTTTACCAAGGGGCCCCAACTGCAGCCACCTTGATGATCGGTGGGGCGCCCAAGTTGGCAGCCTTTGCTATTTTGGTGCGTTTGCTGGTGGAAGGCATGCTGCCCTTGGCGTTTGATTGGCAACAGATGTTGGCGCTGTTGGCGATAGGCTCTTTGCTCATCGGTAACTTGGCGGCGATTGCGCAGACCAACCTCAAGCGCATGTTGGCCTATTCGACCATCTCGCAAATGGGTTTTGTGCTCTTGGGTTTTGTGGCAGGCGTGATCAACGGCGAGACCACCCTAGCGGCCAATGCCTACAGCTCGGCCATGTTCTACATGGTGTCCTATGTGCTGACCACTTTGGCGGCATTCGGCATCATCATGCTGCTGGCCCGTCAAGGCTTTGAGAGCGAAGAGATCACTGACTTGGCAGGTCTCAACCAACGCAGCCCCTTGTATGCGGGCGTGATGGCGATTTGCCTGTTCTCGATGGCTGGCATTCCGCCCATGGTGGGCTTTTACGCCAAGTTGTCGGTTTTGCAGTCCTTGGTGGCATCCGGTCAGGCTTTCTACATGGGCTTGGCCATCTTTGCGGTCATCATGTCGTTGATTGGCGCTTTTTACTACCTCCGAGTGGTCAAGGTCATGTACTTTGACGAACCCGTCACGGCCACCACCGTGTCGGCCTCGCTGGATGTGCGCTTGGTCTTGTCCACCAACGGTTTGCTGGTGCTGTTGTTGGGCATTTTCCCCGGCGCGCTCATGGCTTTGTGCGCCGACTCGATCGTGCGTATGCTGGCCGTCTGATCGCTTTCAATCAGCATGAACACCTCCACCCAAATTGTCGCTTTGATCCTCTTGGCCTTGGTGGCGGCCAATGTGCCTTTCATCAACCAGCGTGTTTTGTTATTGGGACCACAGCGGCTTTCTAAGCCTTTGGTCTGGCGTTTGGCTGAGTTGGTGCTGTTGTACTTTGTGGTGGGCGGTGTGGGCTTGGCTTTAGAAAACCATGCCGGTCAGATTGCGCCCCAAGGCTGGGAGTTTTATGCGGTGACTGGCACCATGTTCGTCACCTTGGCTTTTCCGGGTTTTGTTTACCGCTACCTGATGCACCGCAAACACTGAGCGCAGCGCAGCCCTCAACCTTGCTGGCATGTCTGACGACCATCTGATCGAGCGCCGGGTTCACCAAGAGGAGCTCTTGCGTGGCCACTTCTTGCAGGTGTTGCGCGACACCGTGCAACTGCCCAACCACAAGCTCGCCACCCGTGAATACGTGGTTCACCCAGGTGCGGTGATGGTGATTCCCATGCTCGAGACCCCAGATGGTCTGCGCTTGGTGATGGAGCGGCAGTTTCGTCACCCCGTGGGGCAGGTCATGACCGAGTTTCCGGCCGGCAAGCTCGATCCCGGTGAGGATCCTTGGCTGTGCGCACAGCGCGAGCTCTTGGAGGAAACCGGCTATACCGCCCATCAGTGGGCACGCGCAGGGGTCTTGCACCCGGTCATCGCGTATTCGACCGAAGTGATCGAGATTTGGTTTGCGAAAGATCTGACGCTGGGAGAACGGCAACTGGACACGGACGAGTTTTTGGACGTCTTCACCGCCACCCCTGCTGAATTGATGGCCGCTTGCCAGCGAGGCCTGTTGACCGATGCCAAGACCCTAACGGGCCTGCTTTGGTTGCAAAATGTGCAATCCGGCCAATGGCCCCTCGAGTGGCAAACCATCGCCTGATGGCTTGCCGTGAAAGCCCGCACCACGTTGACGACCACCCCATGAAAGTCCTTGACTTGCAATGCAGCCTGGGCCACAGCTTTGAAGGCTGGTTCGGCTCTCAGGCCGACTACGACTCCCAGCGCGAGCGGGGCTTGGTCACGTGTCCCGTGTGCAGCGATAGCGAGATCACCAAAATGCTGTCTGCCCCTCGCCTGAACTTGGGCCATGGCACGGCCCCGGTTTCGCCTCAAGGGCAGGGCGGTGGCTCAGAAGTTGGTCCTGCAACTTCAGTCAATGGCTCTGAAGCGCCTTCCGAAGGGGCTGCGTCTACTGTCCCCGCGTCCCCCCCCGAACTTACCCATCCCAGCTTGCAACAAATTCAAGCGGCCATGATGAACATGGTCAGGCATGTCATGGCCAACACCGAAGATGTGGGCAGCCAGTTTGCCGAAGAGGCCCGCAAGATCCACTACGGCGAGCGCGAAGAGCGCAACATCCGTGGCCAAGCCACGCGCGAAGAAACCGAGGCCCTGATCGACGAAGGCATCGATGTCATGGCTTTGCCCGTGCCGGACAACCTCAAAGGGCCGCTGCAGTAACGCAGCCGCTGCGCCGCATGAAGCACGCCTTGCACATCGATGATGAAGAAGTTGAACTGACTGCCATCCGGGCGCAAGGGCCCGGCGGTCAGAACGTTAACAAAGTCTCCAGTGCGATCCAACTGCGCTTTGATGTTGCCCATTCGGGCTTGCCCAACGATGTCAAGCAGCGCTGGCTGCAATCGGGGGACAGCCGCTTGACCCTGGAAGGGGAATTCATTCTGAAGGCCCAGCGCCACCGGACCCAAGAGGCCAACCGGGTCGATGCATGGGCGCGGCTCTATGAAACTCTGGATCTTTACGCTAAGCCACCCAAGCCGCGCAAAGCCAGCAAGCCCACTTACGGCTCGGTGCAAAAGCGGCTGGAGGGGAAAGCAATCAAGTCGAAAATCAAGGCCTCAAGGCAGGCAAGAGATTGAGTTTTTGCTGCGAGACGAGCCAGTATATTCACCATCGACCATCGCTTCATGGGTTGAGGTCTATGCCGCTTCAAGACGATCGAGTGCGGCCAGTGATCGGCCTGATTGCTCGTGGCAGCCATGGCTCGGTTGTTTGAGATTGTCATTGTTCAACAAGGAAAGCGCTGATTTCATGGAGCAGGCGATCTCTGGCGTGTTCTAAGTGCAGCAAGTGCGTGCCTCGATGAAGAGTGACGAGTCGCTTGTTGGGTGCTCCCAGAGCATTCATCAGTGAAGCTGCGTCCACATCGCTCGAGAGCCTGTCCTGCGCACCCCGAAGTAGGAGCGTGTCACAGGAGACCTGGCTCGCATCGAACAAAGCCGATCCTTGCGTGACAGCCAAGGCATCCACCATAGGGCCAAGTGGCGCACGAAAGCCCCCCCATGCATGGAAGTCGTCTGAGGCCATCAGTGCCTGCTCAGCTGCAGCCAGTGCCTCAGGGCTGCGGAATCGGTTCGCATTTTCCTTGTCAATCTCCCAATCCCAATTCCGCGCTAAATCTCCAGGCTTGAACAAGAAATAGCCCCCGTGTTTGGGGTTCATCTGTCCTGGCGCGGCTGGGTTGTGCGCATCCCCGGCTGCACCGGTGCTGGGCTTCCAGACCGGCGCGTACAGAACCAACTTGCGGACCAAGCCGGCATGGCGCAGGGCATAGTTGACACTGCGCGCTGTTCCCCATGAATACCCCAGTAAATCAACCTGCGCTGCGCCTTCCTCATCAAGGACAAATCGAACAACATCTTCGAGATCAGCCACCGCATCGCGCATGCAACCCAGCGAGGGTGTGGTCTCCGCTGCTGGCCGATCCATGAATGGTGGGCGACTGGACAGACCATACCCGCGAAAGTCAAAGAGATAGACCCGAAAGCCTTGGGCGGCAAGCGCCTGCTGCATGGAGTAATCGGGCACGTCCAAAATGGCCGAGGCAGGCTGAAAGAAGCCATGAACCAAAACCAATGGGGTTCGCCCACGAGGTCCTCGGGCACGCACATAAAGCTTCTGGCCTTCTACCCAGGTACTCGGGACGAACCACTCCGAGGGTTCAAGGCTGCTAGGCGTTTCGTTATCGGGTGCCATGCCCACGGCCTTGGTGGCATCCATGCCTGTCGTGGCAAACGGACTCACTCTGCTTGTACTCCTGCCGTGCTCATGGCTTCGGCAATCAGTGGTGTCTCACGCTCCAACGCTGCCTTGAATTGCGCCGGGGTGTTGCCCATGGCCGACCACCCGAACCGAGCCAGAAAGTCTTGCATGGGTTTCTCTGCAAGAATTTTCACCACCCCATCTCGCACTTTGTTGACGACCTCTACCGGTGTGCCTGCTGGAGCAGCCAGCGCAACCCAACTTGGGACCGAAAAAGTGGCTTCGGTAAATCCCAGCTCGGCGTAGGTGGGTACGTCAGGCAGTGCTGCAGAACGCTGGCCACCGCCCACCGCCACAATCTTTCCCAAGCCTTTGATCTGTATGTCGAGGGCTGCAGGGACTCCCGCAATGGTCATCTGAATATGCCCCCCCATGAAATCCTGCACGGCGGGAGCGCCACCCCGGTAGCCCACGATGGTCATATTGGCGCGGGTCTTCTGCGCCAAGGCCGCTGCGATCAGGTGAGGGTAAGTCCCTGCGCCCCAAGTACCAAAGCTGATGGGTGGGCTTTTAGGGCCGAGGTCCTTGATCGAGGCTACCCCTGCGTCATTGCGCAGCACCAGCACGGGTGGTGTGCTGGCCACTTGCGTGATCGGGGCGAAATCCTTCAGGGGATCGTAGGGGAGATTCTTGAAGAGCCGGGGTAAATAGGTGAACGAGTCTGGGAGAGTGAACAGCAGCGTGTGGCCGTCGGCTGCGGACTTGGCCACTTCAGCAGCACCCAGGCTGCTGCTGGCTCCAGGCTTGTTGTCCACGACCACGGGCTGCCCGAATTGCTCGGCCAGCCCCCTTGCCACCTGACGCGCTGCAGCATCCACCGGCCCGCCAGCCGGATACGGAACCACGATGCGGACCGTCTTGCTCGGGTAACTTGCGGCCGTCTGTGCGTGTGAGGCACCAGTGGCCAGCACTGAAGCAGCCAGAGCCCAATGGATGAGATGTCGAATCATGATTGTCTCCTGATGGTGGTACCAAGTTCCCATGGTAGGACCCACCTTTCATTTGTGTGAACGATTGCACAGTTAGCAATCATCGATATGATCGATGGGAATAGATGGATCAAAACTGAGCAAGTGAAACAAGACGATGGGAATAGATGTCTCGCTCCTTCAGGTGGTTCGGGCGTTGGCTCGGCACGGAACGGTCACTGCCGCAGCTGCCAACCTAGGGCTGACGCAGTCCACCGTCAGCTATGCGCTTGGACGCCTGCGTGCCCATTACAACGATCAGTTGTTTGTTCCCGCTGGCAAGCAGTTAACGCGCACGCCACTCGCCTTGCGGTTGATTGAAGAGGCAGAGCGGCTTCTTCAGGACTTCGAACGTGTCGAGTTGATGACTGAGACTTTCGACCCCCGACGGTCAAGACGCAGGTTTCGAATTCACATGATCGATGTGGCCGAAGTGTTGATTCTTCCCGGCCTGATGCACCGGCTCAGCGAAGAAAGTCTGCCGGTGGAAATTGATGTGGTGAGGATCCCAGGCGTCGAAGTGTGGGGCGAGCTAGAGTCGGGCAGGCTCGACTTGGTGATCGGGACCCCATGGAAATCGCCGCCAACGCTGTTTCGGCAAAAGTTGTTGGCAGAGCACTACGTCGGGATTGCGCGCAAGGGACATCCTCTTCAGCATCAGCTGGAGTCGCTGGAGGGCTACCTGCGCTGTTCACACTGTGTGGTCAAGCCTAGGGGCCCAACTCTTGGGCGTATGGAGGCCGCCCTGGCATCGCTTTACCCGGAACGGCGAGTCCCGTTGCAGGTCATGGACTTTTTGTCAGTACCGTCCATCGTGGCCAGCACAGACATGGTGGCTGCTGTACCCTCAACTTTAGTGGCTCTTCACCCCAACAGAGACCAACTACAGGTCTTCAAGTTGCCCATAGCCCAGACGGGTTTCGTCGTGATGCAGCACTGGCACAAGCGCGTGCAATCCGACATGGCAAACGTCTGGTTGCGCCAGTTGTTAAAGGACTTGACGGCCAGTTATGCATCCCTGCCCGCCACCTTCGGCACAGACATGGATGACGTACAACGGCTCGGCGCTTGACCACCATCAAGCCATTCATCAGACCCCAAGTTTGCCTGCATCCATAGGCATTGCTGCGGTCAGCATTTGCGCGAGTGCTTCCGGTCCATCGGCCGCCACCACCACCCGATCCGGCATGCTGCGCAGCCAAGTGATCTGCCGCTTGGCCAGTTGGCGTGTGGCAAAGATGCCGCGCTCAAGGATGTCGGCTTCGCACCAGCCCGCGTCAAGACCTTCCCAAGCTTGCCTGTAACCCACGCAGCGCATGGAAGGCAAGTCAGGGTGCAAGTCGCCGCGCGCGCGCAGGGCTTTGACTTCGTCCATGAAGCCTGTCGCCATCATCTGCCCAAAGCGCAGCGCGATGCGTTGGTGCAGCCAAGCGCGGTCTTGTGGCTCCAGGCTGATGACCGGAATGTGCCAATCGGGCGCGTTGGCTTTGGCGCTTTGGTGAAAGGACGTCAGGGTCTGACCGGTGGCATTCCAGACCTCCAGGGCACGGCCAATGCGCTGGCTGTCACCGGGGGCCAAGCGCGCGGCTGTCTGTGGGTCTATTTGGGCCAGCTTGGCGTGCAGGGCCGGCCAGCCGATGAGGTCGGCTTCTTGGTGAATTTGGGCTCGGATCTCGGGGTCGGCAGAGGGGATGTCGTTCAGCCCTTCGAGCAGCGCTTTGAGGTACAGCATGGTGCCGCCCACCAGCAGAGGTGTTTTGCCGCGGGCGCAGATATCCTGAATCAGCCGAGAGGCGTCTTTGGCGAATTCAGCAGCGCTGTAGCTTTGCAGCGGGTCCAGCGTGTCGATCAGGTGGTGAGGCACGGCTGCCAACTCTTGGCGGCTGGGTTTGGCCGTGCCAATGTCCATGCCCCGGTACACCAGGGCCGAATCGATGCTGATGATTTCTGCGCCGCCTTGGGGGATAAAGCTCTCGGCCAAGGCCAGTGCTGCCGCTGTTTTGCCGCTGGCGGTGGGGCCAACGATGGCGATGGCATCCACCGGCCGGTCGGGTCGACCCAAGGCGTTGGGATTGTGGTGGCTGGAGATCATCTGATGCACGCCATGGGCTGGGTTCAGACTTGGGGCTCAGGCGCCAGCCGGTTGGGTGGACTGGACGATCGAGCGCCCAAGGCGCTGCACCACTGTCCAAGACACCAGGGCAATGAACACGCTCCAGAGCAGCAGGCCGTGGGCCAAGGCAAAGACGGGCTCATGCATCTGCGTACCCAACCAGCTGCCCATGGAAAAAGCACCCACCATCATCAAAAAGCCGTTCAAGGCCGAGGCGGTCCCGGCCCGCTCAGGGAACGGCCCGACCGCACCACTTTGTCCGCAAGACTGGTGCACGCCGTGTCCCAACATGAACAGATAAATGGGTCCCATGACACTGGCTGCGCCATACCAGTCTTGACCGTTGCCCGCATAGGCCAAAACGGCCATGCTGATACCGCCCAACAAGGTCAATATGGCGGCGATGCCCACGGCGCGGTGCACGCTGGTGCGGCGCAGCATCCAGCGGCACCAAAAAGTGCCCACGATATAGGACAGCGACATGCTGAGCATGAAAAACCCATAGGCCGTTTTGCTGTAACCCATGCTGCGCGTGAAGACAAAAGAGGAGCAGGCTAGAAATGTGAACAAACCCATGTAAGCCCCGGTCGACAAGGCACTCCAAGCACGGAAGGTGGGGTGTTGCGCAATTTGCCAATTGGCCCGCAAAAGTTGGCGCAGTTGCAGAGCCTTGGGGTTGGGTTGCGCCAAGGTCTCCTCAAAGCACCCAAGCAGCAGCCCAAAGGTGATGGCTCCAAACACGGCCAGCGTCAAGAGGGCCATGCGCCAGCCAAATGCATCCGTCAAGATGCCGCCAATGGGCGCGCAAGCGCAGGCGATGATGCCCAGCCCGGTGAGGGCTTGCGACATGACGTTGGCCCCTTGGGCCGGTGCGTAAAGGTCACGCACCACCGCCCGCGCGGCCATGACGCCTGCACCCATGGCCACGCCTTGCAGGGCGCGGCCTGCGATCAGCCAGGCCATGTTGGGAGCGAAGGCGCAGGCAATCGAGGCCACCACGTAAGCAGCCATACCCCAAAGCAGGATGGGTCGGCGACCAAAGCGGTCAGACAAGGGGCCCCACACCAACTGCGACAGGCCAAAGGCCAGCAGCAAAGCAGTCAGGGTGAGTTGAGCTTGGCCCATGTTTGCGCCAAAACCTTCGGTGATGGCGGGCAAGGCGGGCAGATAGAGGTCGGTGGTGACCGGTTGCAGGCCGAGCAGCAGCGCGAGGATCAGGACGATCAGTTTTTGCGACATGCTGTGTTTGCTGTGGTTTCTTCTTGGAACGCCAGCGTCGGGGCCAGTGCGCGACTGCCCTCATACTCGCTTCGCCCGCCAAATCGGGCAGTCGGCGCGCCGGCCCCGACGCTCGCTATGCGGTCGTTCAAAATCTGGCCCATCACCGACCTCGCAGAAACAGCGCGTCGAGATCGCGCATGCTCATCTGCCGCCAAGTGGGACGGCCATGGTTGCATTGGTCAGATCGTTCGGTGTCTTCCATTTGGCGCAACAAGCCGTTCATTTCATCGAGCGTCAGCCGGCGGTTGGCGCGGACAGCGCCATGGCAAGCCATGGTCGCCAAAATTTCGTTTTGGGCGCGTTGTACCACCGTGCTGGCGTCGTGCTGGGCCAACTCGGCCAGCACGCTGCGGGCGAGCTCCACCGCGTCGCCTTGGGCCAGGCTGGTGGGCACGGCGCGCACGGCCAAGGTTTTGGCCGACAGGGGAGAGATTTCGAGGCCCAGTTGCTCCAGCACCTCAAAGCAGGCTTCGGCCGTCGCTACTTCGGTGGGGGTAGCGGCAAAGGTCGCGGGGATCAAAAGCGGTTGGCTGGCGATGCGCGGGCCTTCGCTGCCTTGTGCGTTGAGCTGGTTTTTGAGGCGCTCGTAAACGATGCGCTCGTGGGCGGCGTGCATGTCCACCACCACCAGGCCTTGTTTGTTTTCGGCCAGTATGTAGACGCCGTGCAATTGCGCGATCGCGCGGCCCAAAGGCCACTCGCCTTCGGGCAAGGGTGTGGGCTCTGGCAAGTCGGCGGCGGGGCGGGGATTGACACGATCGACACCAAGCCAGGCTGGCGTGGGGCGTTCCTGAGCGCTCAGCTCCTGGCTGCGCTCGGGTGGATTCCAAAGCGCCTTGAGGTCGGCCATGGCCTGCTCACCGTCCACACGGGGACGCACAAAGGCCATGCCGCCTTGCTGCCAGTTGGCTGATTCGGGCAGGGCTTTGGGCGCAGAGGCTTTCAGCTCGAAAGCGTTGTCGGCGTCGTTTGGTGCATCGGCCAGCAGGTGGGCGCGCGGCGCGGCCAGCGCGTTCTCAAGGGCATGCCGCACGGCTTGGTGCACGGCACGGCTGTCTCTGAAACGCACTTCGATTTTGGTGGGGTGTACATTGACATCGACCAAGCTGGGGTCAATCTGCATGAACAGCGCGTAGGCCGGTTGTTTCTGACCGTGAAGCACGTCTTCATAGGCGCTCCGCGCACCGTGCATGACGACTTTGTCGCGCACAAAACGCCCATTCACATAAGCAAACTGGTGGTCGGGGCGTGAGCGGGCAGCGTCTGGCAAACCAGCGCGGCCGATCACCTTGAGCGGGCCTGCGTTGTATTCGACGGGGATGGATTGCGCCACGAAGTCCTCGCCCAATACGTCGGCCAAGCGTTGCTCCAGGCCCGAAGCGCCGGGGTGCACGCGCCACTGCTCGACCAGTTTGCCTTCATGCCATATGGCAAAGCCCACATCCGGGCGGGCCAAGGCGTGGCGGCGAACGGCCTCGATGCAGTGCGCTAACTCAGTGCTGTCGCTTTTCAAAAATTTTCGGCGGGCAGGGGTCGAGAAAAACAGCTCTTTCACCTCGACAGTGGTGCCCATCGCCCGGGCGGCGGGGCGGATCTCACCGGTGCGGCCATCCAAAGCAAAGGCGGTGGGCTGACCATCCATGCGAGAGAGCAAGGTCAGCTCTGACACCGAGTTGATGGCCGCCAGCGCCTCACCCCGAAAGCCCATTGTCATGACCGATTCGAGCTCATCGAGGTTGCCGATTTTGCTGGTGGCGTGGCGTTTGAGGGCCGTGGCCAGCTCGTCCGGCGCGATGCCGCCGCCGTCGTCCTCGACGGAAATCAGGCGTGTACCACCACCCATCAAACGCAGCGTGATGCTGCGAGCACCGGCGTCCATGGCGTTATCGACCAGCTCGCGTACCACCGAAGCCGGGCGCTCAACCACTTCACCAGCGGCGATTTGGCTGATCAGTTCATCGGGGAGTTCGCGGATGGGGCGGCGCGCGGGGGCCGGGGTCTGTTGTGAATGCACGTGGAGATTTTAGGGGGTCTGATGGGGGGGAGGAGTCCGGGGATAATCGGCTCATGGACATCTTGTTGCAACTCGTTGATTTCATCCTTCATGTGGACCGTTACCTGGAGGCCTTTGTTGCCCAACACGGGGCTTGGGTTTACGCCTTGTTGTTCGTCATCATTTTTGTAGAAACCGGCGTGGTGGTCATGCCATTTTTGCCGGGTGACTCTTTGCTTTTCATTGTGGGGGCCATGTGTGGCGCAGGGCTGATGAATTTGCCCTTGGTCATGGGCTTGCTGCTGGCCGCAGCCATTTTGGGTGACCAGATGAATTACACCATTGGTCGTTACTTTGGCCCGCGGGTTTTTCAGTGGGAAGAGTCCCGATTTTTCAGCCGCAGGGGTTTTGACCAAGCCCATGCGTTTTATGAAAAACATGGTGGCATCACCATCATCTTGGCTCGCTTCATGCCTTTCGTCCGCACCTTTGTGCCCTTTGTGGCGGGTGTGGCTGAAATGACGCGCAGCAAATTCACCTTTTTCAACGTGGTGGGGGCGCTGATCTGGGTGGTGGGCTTGCTGTTGGCGGGTTACTGGTTTGGTAACCTGCCCATCGTTCAAGAGCACCTTTCCAAAATCATTTGGGCCCTGATCATCGTGCCAGGCCTGATGGCCGTGTTCGGCGCCTGGAAGGCTCGACAGTCGGCATGAGAGCAGAACCTGGCGGACTTTGGGGTTCAAAGGCCCCGGTTTCGCGCCAGAGGTGGGTTGCGTGAAAAATAGTGCTGAATGCCCCGCATCAGGGCTTCTGTCAGTTGTTTTTGATAGGCCTCGCTGCGCAGCTTCTCTTCTTCCTCCGGGTTGCTGATGAAAGCCGTTTCGACCAGTACGCTGGGAATATCAGGGGCCTTGAGCACGGCAAAACCTGCTTGCTCTACCCGAGGTTTGTGCAGTCGGCCTACGCTGCCGATTTCGCGCAGGAGGTTGTTGCCCAATTGCAAACTGTCTTTGATCTGCGCGGCCGTGCTCATGTCGAGCAGGGCGCGCTGCACTTGGTTGTCTTGACCACCGAGGTTCATTCCGCCAATCAGATCCGCCTGGTTTTCTTTCTGCGCCATCCAACGCGCTGCCGCGCTGCTGGCTGCCCCTTGGCTGAGCGCAAAAACGCTCGCACCCCGGGCCTGAGGGGTGAAAAAAGCGTCAGCATGGATGCTGACAAACAAGTCGGCTTGTACCCGTCTGGCTTTTTGCACGCGAACATGCAGCGGGATGAAAAAGTCCGCGTCCCGAGTCAGGTAAGCACGCATGGGGTTGCCATTCACGCTGCTGACATTGATGCGGTCACGCAGCATCTTGGCGATGTTGAGCACCACGTCTTTTTCGCGGGTCCCGCCGGGGCCAATGGCGCCCGGGTCTTCACCGCCGTGGCCCGGATCGAGCGCGATCACGATCAGCCGGTCGGTCGTGTCTTGCGAGGCGGATGGAGGCGCTCGTCCGGGTCTGTCCATGAAGGTCTCGGGTTTGGACAGAGCGTCTTGGCGCCGGGTGGTGACACTTGGGGCCGGTGGCATCGGCGCGGGGATGGCTGCACTGGCCGATGACTGGCTCTGGCGGGCGATCAACTCCCCCAAGGGGTCGTTGAACGATGCGGGGCCAGAAGGCAGTCCCATGGCAGTTGCGGGCACGGAGGTCGCCATGCGCTGCTGGATCAATTGTTCCAGCGGGTCGACCGCTTGAACAGGGTAAAGGTCTAACACCAGACGGTGGGCATAAGGCGCGACGGGCGTGAGGCTGAAAACCTGCGGTGTGATGGGGTGCTTGAGGTCGATCACCATGCGCACCACGTTGGCGTTGAACTGGGCCACCCGTATGCCTGCAATATTCGGGTCCGAGGCTTGAACTTTACCCACCAATTCACGCAGGGCTGCGTTCAATTGCATGCCTTCGATGTCAACGGCCAAACGCGGGGGCGAGGCCACAAAGGTCTGCGTGGTTTTGATCGGGGCGTCCGACTCGAGCGTGACCCGGCTGTAGTCGGGGGCAGGCCAGATGCGGACCGCCAACATGTTGGCTCCCCGGGCCAGTTGTGCTGCGCCCAGGCTCAGCACCAAAAAACCTGCCTTCACCAAGCGGCGCCGGTCATGACGCATTGAGGGCTCCAGTGGCGGGTGGCTTGGGCGATGGGTGGGAATTCAGCCAAGCATCTAACCAAGCTTGACCTGCTGGCGTCTGTGCGCTGATGCGGACTCGGCGCTGGTCTTCATCGATCGCCTCTAAATCAATCACCCAGTCGGGCGGCGGCAATTGACCGGCCACTTTGTCTGGCCATTCCATGAGTTTGAGGCCTGGTCCGGCAAAGATGTCTCTGAAACCTGCGTCTTCCCACTCCTGAGGGTCGTTGAAACGGTAAAAGTCAAAATGCCAAATGGGCCAAGCCGTATCGCCTGTGAGCGCTTGGTGTGGCTCAACCACGGCATAAGTCGGGCTTTTGATGCGACCCATCACCCCGGCCGCGCGCAACAGGTGGCGCACGAATGTGGTCTTGCCCGCGCCCAAGTTGCCACGCAGTTCGACGCGTGCATCGCGCCCACCGGGCCAGTTTTGCAGACCTTGCGCCAAGTGCGCGGCAAAGTTTTGCGTGGCAGTTTCGTCCGACCACAGGCCTTCCCAATGCGCGGCGGTGTTGGGGCTTTCTACAATCGGCGGGTGACTGCTCAACGTACTCAAATCGACCTTCTTGAACTGTGGCCCCAGATCCAGATCTGGGCGCGTGAATTGGGATTGTCCCAAATTGGCGTGAGCGGTATCGATTTGTCCTCGGCAGAGCCCGGATTACAGGCTTGGTTGGATGCGGGATTTCATGGCAGCATGGCTTACATGCAAAGCCACGGCATGAAACGCGCCCGCCCAGGCGAGCTGCAACCGGGCACGGTGAGCGTGATCACCGCACGGATGGATTACTTGCCCGAGGGCACACCAGATGATTGGCTTGCCCGTGAAACCGCGCGCAGTTTGCAGCCCGGCGAGGCGGTGGTGTCGCTCTATGCCCGGGGTCGGGACTACCACAAGGTTTTGCGCAGTCGTCTGCAAAAACTGCAGGACCGAATTGCCGATGCGATTGGCCCCTTTGGCCACCGCGTGTTCACCGACTCGGCCCCGGTCATGGAGGCCGAGTTGGCCACCCGCAGCGGCTTGGGTTGGCGTGGCAAACACACGCTGGTTCTCTCCCGCGAGGCGGGGTCGATGTTTTTCTTGGGTGAGTTGTTTGTCGACTTATTTTTACCCGAAACGCCCGCTGCTTCGGCGCATTGCGGCCAGTGCACCGCCTGCATGGACCTGTGTCCGACACAAGCCATCGTGGGGCCTTATCAGCTGGATGCGCGGCGTTGTATTTCATACCTCACGATCGAGCACGAGGGGCCGATCGACGAAGCCTTGCGCCCGCTGATTGGCAACCGCATTTACGGTTGTGACGACTGCCAGTTGGCATGCCCTTGGAACAAATTCGCGCAAGTCAGTACCGTGCCGGATTGGCAAACCCGAGAGGGTTTGGGCGCATCCAGCATCGTCGATTTGATGCGCTGGAGTGAAGCCGAATTTTTGCGCCGCACCGAAGGCAGCGCGATTCGCCGCATTGGCCACAAGCGTTGGTTGCGCAATTTGGCGCTGGCTGCGGGCAATGCATGCGCGTCGCAGTCCTTGCAGGTTGAAGAGCGCAGGGTTTTACGGCAAGCCTTGACGGCCCTGATTCAGCACCCTGACCCGGTGGTGCAAGAGCAAGTGGCTTGGTCTTTGGCGAGAGCTTGATGTGCTCAAGGGGTCAATGACCCAATGGCCTCAAAACTAGATCACATAATTGCGCAGCACACCCAGCGCAAACGGCAGGCTCAGCATGCCGCCCAAAGTGGACAGGGTCACCAAACCTGCGACATAAGGCCCGTTGTAGCCCATGCGGGCGGCCAACAGATAACAGGTGGACGCTGTAGGCAGTGCCGAAAAAGCCAACAAAATGGTGGACTGCACCGAGTCGAGCTTGAACAGCACACACATGCCCAATGCGATCAAGGGCATGAGCAGGTGTTTGATCGTCAGCACACAAGCGCCCAGCAACTTGCCTTGTCGCAGAGAGTCCAGTTGCATGCCAGCTCCAGCAGACATCAAGCCCAACGCCAAGGATGCGGAGCCAATGCGACTCACACTCGGTTCGATCCAGGTGGGAATGCGAAAGCCAAGCAGGTTGGCAACCAGACCCGAAGCCGTGGCGATGATCAGCGGATTGCGCAGCAGTTCGCGCAAAAAACCGGTGTTGGCTTGCCTGGCCATGGGCCAGACTGCCCCGATGTTGAACATGGGCACACAAAAACCGATCAGTACCGCGATCAGCAGCAAGCCCTGTGGTCCTGCCAAGCGCTCGGCCAGCGCCAAGCCAATGAAGGAGTTGAAGCGAAATGCCACTTGCGCGCTGGCGGCATGGTCTCGCGGGTCCAAGCGGTGCCCAAGGATGGGCCAATAGGGCAGGCTGTACGACAGCAAAATAGAGCAGATCGCCAAGCTCAAGCCCGCACCGATCAGGCTGGAGGCGGCCACCACATCGAGAGGGCTTTTCAGAATCGAATGAAAGAGCAGCACCGGGAACAAGAAAAAATAAACCAGTCTTTCAACTTGTTGCCAGACTGCACGGTTCAGGGCTGTGAAGCGGCAAATCAAATAGCCGCATAAGACCAAGGAAAAATCTGGGAATAGAAGTTCTGCAAAGTTCACTCAGCTAGGATAACAAAGTCCGCACTAGGCCAGCGTTTATCCTGTCACTTGGGTTCATATGCTGATTTTTTATGCTGATGTGGGTTTCCCCCTCTCCGTTTTGCTCTTTTTTTCCTATGATGTGAACTTTTTTTGGGGAGTTTTTCATGAAGCGTCGTTCTTTTGTTCATGCGGCCGGACTGGCTGCAACGGTCTTGGCCAGCGGCAGCGTTTTGGCTCAGGCTTATCCCAACAAAACCATCAGGTTGCAAGTGCCGTTTGCGCCTGGCGGCACGACCGACATCGTGGCCCGCGTGATCGCTGAGCCGCTGGGCAAAGCCCTGGGCCAGAGCGTGATTGTTGAAAACAAAGCCGGTGGCGGTGGTGTGGTGGGTGCCACAGAAACCGCGCGCGCAGCGCCCGATGGCTACAACTTGGGCATGGCCACGGTGTCGACCACTGCGGCCAACCCCGCCATCAACCCCAAGATTCCGTACAACGTCCTGACCGACTTCACGCCCATCATCAACATTGCGGCCACCCCCAACGTGATTGCGGTGCACCCCAGTTTCCCAGCCAAGGATTACGCAGGCTTTCTCGCTGAAGTCCGCAAGAACCCTGGCAAATACTCCTATTCCTCCTCGGGAACCGGCGGTATCGGCCACTTGCAAACCGAGTTGTGGAAAAGCCTGACCGGCACTTTCATCACGCACATCCCTTACCGCGGTGCAGGCCCGGCCCTGAACGATACCGTGGCCGGCCAAGTGCCAATCATTTTTGACAACTTGCCATCGGCTTTGCCCTTCATCCAGTCTGGCCGTTTGGTCCCCATTGTGGTCGCAGCACCCCAGCGCCTGACGCAGTTGCCCAACGTGCCCACATTCAAAGAAGTCGGTTTGGAGCCGGTCAACCGCATGGCTTATTACGGCATCTTGGGCCCCAAGAACCTGCCCAAGGAAGTGGTTGACAAGATCAGCGCTGGGGTGAAAAAAGCCCTGCAAGAGCCGGGCGTGACCAAGCGCATCAACGACACTGGCTCTTTGGTGGTGGCCAATACGCCTGAAGAGTTCACCGCTCAGATCAAGGCCGAGTTCGAGGTGTACAAGAAGGTGGTTGACCAGCAAAAACTCAAGCTGGACTGATCAAAGTCCATGCACGAGACCAGCCAGAGTGCCATCGACGGTTTTGCCGAGGCGCTCTGGCTGGAGGATGGATTGGCCACCAACACCTTGGCCGCTTACCGTCAAGACCTGTCTCTCTTCGCCACCTGGCTTTTTTTAACGCACAGGCTGGCGCTGGAGGCGACCCAAGAACACCACCTGCAGGCTTACTTTGCCGAGCGCCACGGGCAAACCAAGGCCACATCGGCCAACCGCAGGCTCACCGTGTTCAAGCGCTTTTTTCGTTGGGCGCTGCGTGAACGTCGGATGACGGTAGACCCCACGTTGCGCATGTTGGCGGCCAAACAAGCGCTGCGAGTGCCCAAG
The DNA here is from genome assembly GCF_943326455.1 of Limnohabitans sp. Rim8. NCBI lineage: Bacteria > Pseudomonadati > Pseudomonadota > Betaproteobacteria > Burkholderiales > Comamonadaceae > Limnohabitans > Limnohabitans sp. Rim8. Next base: position 41,137 of record NZ_CALPTI020000007.1, on the reverse strand, counting down.
ACATTGGGCGAAGCCCAAGTTGATGCCTTGTTGTGCGCGCCGGATGTGGGCACCCATCTGGGTCTGCGAGACCGCGCCATGCTGGAGCTCATGTACGCCAGTGGTCTGCGTGTGAGCGAACTGGTCAGCCTCAAAACATTGCATTTGTCATTGAACGAAGGTGTGCTGCGCATCATGGGCAAGGGCAGCAAGGAACGCTTGGTGCCTTTTGGCGAAGAGGCCCGCGAATGGCTGCAGCGTTATTTGGCCGAGGCCCGTCCCGCCATGCTGGGTCAGCGTCAAACCGAAGACCTGTTTGTCACCACGAGCGGTCCCAAACCGGGCACCGGCATGTCGCGCGTCATGTTTTGGAGTTTGGTCAAGCGTTACGCCATCGATGCGGGCATCACTGCACCCCTGTCACCCCACACGCTGCGCCATGCCTTTGCCACGCACTTGCTCAACCATGGCGCCGATTTGCGTGCGGTGCAGATGCTGCTGGGCCACGCTGACATTTCAACGACCACCATCTACACGCATGTGGCGCGTGAACGCCTCAAGACCTTGCACGCGCAGCACCACCCAAGGGGCTGATCAGTCGAGGGGAGCGACCGTCACCGCCACCTCCAGTGTGTGGGCACTGCCCCCTTGCAGAACACCTCGCAGTGGCGAAACATCTGCAAAGTCGCGGCCCACCGCCAAACGCACGTAGTCAACACCAGGGCTGGCCCAGCCAGTGCGGTTGTTGGTGGGGTCCAGGTCAAGCCAGCCTTGGCTGGCATGGGTGGCCAACTCGGGCAGGAACACCGAGGCCCAAGCGTGGGAGGCATCGCTCCCGACCAATCGGGGTTGACCCGGCGGGGGCTGGGTCAGCAGGTAGCCGCTGACATAGCGTGCGGGCAGGCCGAGCGAGCGCAGGCACGCCACCAAAATATGGGCGAAGTCTTGGCACACGCCGCGTTGCTGGGTCAGTGCGTCGAGTGCGGGTGTGTTGATGTCGGTGCTGGCCGATTCATAGCGAAAATCGCGGTGCATGCGGGCTGTGAGTTCTTGTGCAGCTTGTACCAAGGGACGTCCGGGTGGAAAGCTGCTTTGGGCATAGGCCAAAAATGCTTCGTGAACAGGGGCATGGTGCGAGCCGAACACCAAGCCGCTGTGCACATCGCCCGCATGCCCGCTCCTGTAACGGAAGTGCTCACGTACCGATTCCCAGCTTTGGGCGGTGCTGGCTGCGGCAATTGCGCAGGTGTCGATCTCGCTGTAGGCACGCACCAGCAAGCCATCGTGCGGATTCGTCAGGGCCCAATAAGCGCGGTGGTTCAAAAAGGCGTCGATGCTGTGCAGCACCAAGGCATCGGGCTCGATCTGCATCCAGTGGCGGATGATTTTTTGGCAAGGCGTGTCTGCCGCTTGCAGGTGTGCCACATGCTGCGCGGTTTGCACATCGGGGCTGTAGCGGTAGCGGGTGTCGTGGGTGATGGCCAAACGCATGGTCTGTTTGAGTTTCAAGAACTCATGCTGTAGCGTGCTTCGCCACTGTGGGTGAAAAACAGGGCGCACAACTGGTCTGACACCTCGCGTGCCGTGGTTTCGCAATGGGCCAAGGTGCTCTGCAGGGGCGGTGGCACTGGGTCGTCGTTGGCATGGGCTTGGTTATGGGCAGTGGCAGGCCATAGTGATTCGGTGGTCATGCCCATCAAATCCGGCACCCGTTGGGCCAAGCTCAGTGTGGCGCCATCGGCCAGTGTGCCCATGCGCCGAAGGCGTGATCGCAAGGTCTGCGCCACCCAGCCCAGTGAGCGCGGGTTGTCCGGGTCGGTCACCAGCAACGCCACCAAGGCTTGGGGGGTGCGGCTTTGCTGGTGTTGGGCATGGAAGCTGATGGTGCTGTCAAACAGCTCAAGGACGACATCGAATCCAGCCTGCTCTTCAAGCAGGCCCAGTTGAACGGCCTCGCTCAGGGCATGGGATAAAAACGCCAACCGCTCAATGTGGCGACCCAGTGAGAGCAAACGCCAGCCGTCGTCGCGGCTCATTCGATCGGTTTGTGCACCGGTGAGCGCGGCCAGCATCTGGCTGGTGTCGGCCAGCAGGCGCTGCACGGTCGGGGTGTCGGTCAGCGCGGTGGGTTTCCCGGATTCAAGTTGGTCTTCGCAGGGTTGGAAAAAGCGGGATTCGGTTTGCTCCAGCAAGCGCCAGTGCTCGGGCGACAGCCGTTCGCGCACCGAGGCCGCTGCCAAACGAACCGAGCGCAAGTTGAAGCCCACGCTGGTGGCCAGTTCTTGGTCCCACAGACCCGCGATCAGTGAGCGTTCGAAAACACGGTGCGCTTGCCCGGCATTCGGCACCCCCGCCCGGACCAAGCCATGCCGTATGGCCATGCGGTTGATGAAGTTCAGCAAGCCCAGCTGATGTTGGTTTTCTCCGTTCAGAACTTCTAGGCTCAAACGCACCAGCCGCAAGGTGTTTTCGGTGCGCTCGGTGTAGCGGCCCATCCAGAACAGGTTTTCGGCGGCGCGGCTGGTGACCAGGCGCTGGCGCTGCGCAACGGCTTCGCTGGCGGCGGGGATGGCGCTGTGGTCTGTCGCGGGCTCTGACGCCGAAGACTGAGACTGAGACTGAGACTGAGACTGAGACTGAGACTGAGACTGAGACTGAGACGGCGATGACCCACTGGTGTGGGTGACCTGTACAGCTTGTTCTGCGGGGCTTTGCACCCACACGTCGGCACTGCTGCCGCCGCGCTGCATGGAAGCGATGCCCTCGCGCGTGCCCAGTCGGGCTAATCCGCCGGGCAGAACCTGCCAGCCGCCATGTGCGTCGGTCACGGCAAATACCCGCAACACCACCGGGCGCGACTGGATGCTGGATGCACCATCAGGTCTGGTTTGCCAAGTGGGTTGGTGCGACAGTGGCAACCACGACTGAAGGGTGTGCGCGTCGGGGTCGCGCAAGATTCGGCCAGCCCATGCGTCTAGTTCTTGACTTGACAGGCTGTGGCCCAGCACGGGTTCAAAACTTTGCCGGTCGGTGTTGTAGGGGTAGGTGGGTTTGATCACGCAGCTTTTCATGCGGGGCAGCACGTCTTGCAACGCAGCCGCCTCACCGCACCACCAACTCGGAATTGCGGGCAGTTGTAGGGCCTGCCCTAAAAGTTTGCGAGCCAAGGCCGGCATGAAGCCCAGCAACGCGTTGGACTCCAAAAAGCCAGAGCCTGGCGAATTGGCCACCAACACGTTGCCGCTGCGCACAGCTTGTAAAAGTCCTGGCACACCCAGTGTGGAGTCGGCTCGCAATTCCAGCGGGTCGAGCCAGTCATCGTCTACACGTTTGAGCAATCCATGCACTGGTTGCAGGCCTTGCAGGGTTTTGAGGTACAGCTTTTCATCGCGCACGGTCAGATCGTTGCCCTGGACCAAGCTCAAGCCCAAATAGCGGGCGAGGTAGGCGTGCTCAAAATAGGTTTCGTTGTAAGGACCCGGTGTGAGCAGCGCAACATGGGCTGCAGGGCCCGCAGGGCTCCTGGCCTTGATGCCGTCGACCAACGTGCGGTAGGTTCCAGCCAAACGCTGCACGGGCAGGGCCTCGAAGGCCTGCGCAAACTGGCGAGACACAATTTGCCGGTTTTCGATCAAATAACCCAAACCCGAAGGGGCTTGGGTTCGCTGAGACAGCAGCCACCAGCAGCCGTCCGGGCCTCGCGCCAAGTCAAATGCAGCCAAGGACAAATAACGTCCACCTACTGGGGTCACGCCGTGCATGGCTGGCAGATAACCCGGGTGTCCTTGAACCAATGCGGCGGGCAATTGGCCTTGCAACACCAATTGCTGGGGGCCATAGGCGTCGGCCATGATGCTTTCCAGCAGCTGCATGCGCTGCAACACACCAGATTCAATCTTCAGCCAGTCGGCAGCGCTCAGCATGAGCGGAAAGAGGTCCAGCGACCAAGGCCGTTGCGGTTGGTCGGCGGCGGCGTACACGTTGTAGCTGATGCCGTTGTCACGCACCTGCCGCTGCAGGTGGTTCATGCGGGCGTTCAGGTCTGCTACTTGGTGGGTGGGGGGCATGTTCAGTGGGTCAATGAACTGCTGCCAAAGACCGCTGACCATAGGGTCTGCCAAATGGGCGGTGGATGTCTTGGCCCTGATGACCGCGCCACGCAGCTCGTCCCAATGACCAAGGGGTGCCCGCTCTTTTTGAAGCGCCAGCCAGTTTCTGGCCTGCGCTTCGATGGCGTCTTTCGGTGTTGGAGAATGCCCATTCATCGGGTCATTGTCGTTGATCCACAGCGCCTCAGGTCCAAGGTGTAAGGGAACTCAGGGCTTGCGTGCAGCAAGGCATTGGGCTGCAAAGTCGGCAGGTTTTTCATGCTGCCTGGGGTGTGGCCCATGCGAAAGAACCGGGCCATGCGTCGGCTTTCTGCCTCGTAGGCATTGACAGGAAAGCCTTCGTAACTGCGACCACCTGGATGCACCACATGGTATTGGCAGCCGCCCAAAGACCGTTTCATCCAGGTGTCGAACAAATCCACCGTCAGCGGCGCGTGTACCCCGATGCTTGGGTGCAGCGACGAGGGTGGGTTCCAGGCCTTGTAGCGCACGCTGGCCACGAACTCGCCCACCACGCCCGTGGGCTGCAGGGGCAGCGGGTGGCCGTTGACGGTGACGGTGTGGCGTGCGGGGTTAAGGCCGCTCACATGCACCTCAATGCGCTCCAGTGATGAGTCCACATAGCGGGCCGTGCCGCCGCCACCGCTTTCTTCGCCCATGACGTGCCAAGGCTCCAGCGCATGGCGCAGTGTGAGCACCGCACCATCGACCTGAACTTGACCGACCAATGGGAAACGAAATTCGAAATGCGGCGCAAACCAGCTTGGGTCAAATCGAAAGCCCGCATCGCCCAGCTCGGTGAGCACGTCGTCAAAGTCTTTGTGAATCCAGAACGGCAGCATGAAGCGGTCATGCAATTCGGTGCCCCAACGGGTCACGGGAGCGGCATAGGGTGCATCCCAAAAGCGGGCCACCAGCGAGCGCAGCAGCAACTGCTGCACGATGCTCATGCGCTCGTGGGGAGGCATCTCAAAGGCGCGCAACTCCAACAAACCCAAGCGCCCGGTGCTGCTGTCGGGTGAGTACAACTTGTCGATGCAAAACTCGCTGCGGTGGGTGTTGCCGGTCACGTCGATCAGGATGTTTCTGAGCGTTCTGTCGACCACCCAAGGTGGCATGTCTTTGCCATGGTTTTGTCTGTGCCGAACGACCTCGCGCAGCGCGATTTCCAGTTCATAGACCTGGTCGTTGCGCGCTTCGTCTACCCGCGGCGCTTGGCTGGTGGGGCCGATGAACATGCCGCTGAACAGGTAGCTCAAACTCGGGTGGTTGTGCCAATACAAAACCAAGCTGGCCAGTAATTCAGGGCGGCGCAAAAAGGGGCTGTCGGCCGGAGTGGCTCCACCCATCACCATGTGGTTGCCGCCGCCAGTGCCCGTGTGGCGGCCATCGGTCATGAACTTTTCAGCCGACAAGCGCGTCTGGAAAGCGGCTTGATAAAGAAATTCGGTGTGCGCGACCAACTCGGTCCAGTTGTGTGCTGGGTGGATGTTGACTTCGATGACGCCGGGGTCGGGTGTGACCTGCAAGAGTTTGAGGCGCGGGTCGCGCGGTGGCGGGTAGCCCTCCAGGATGATTTTCATGCCCAGCTGGCGGGCAGTGGCCTCGACTTCGCTGACCAGCGCCAAGTAGTCTTCAAGTCGGGCCAGTGGCGGCATGAAGACATAAAGAACGCCTGACTTTTCACCCTTGGCATCAGCCTCCGCTTTGGGGCCGTTGGCGCGGTTCGGGTCGCGCACTTCCACGCACAAGGCAGTGCGCACCACGGAGGAATCTGACTGGAATTTTTGGGTTGCTGCGGCTGCCGTCTGGGCCGGTGCATGGCGTGGCTGCACGGTCAATGGGGCTGGGGCAGGCAGTGCGCTGCGAGGTGCGAGATGTGGTGAAAAAGGGTCTTGATCGATCATGTGCCAGCGCTCCGTGGGCGCAGCCCAAGGCAATGAGTCCAAGGGCAAACGCCAGCCCATGCTGGAGTCGCCGGGCATCAGGTACATGCGCTCCTCGCGCACAAACCAAGGCCCGGTTTGCCACTGCGTCCCTTTCAGCTCTGAGTTCTCGCTTTCGGACGGATCGATGGGCTGGAGCGGCAGCACATAGCCCACCGCAGTGTCCAGCCCCTGGCTGAAGATGCGGCGCAAACGAATGCGTTCCATCTCGTCGTCCAAGCGGGCATCGAACGGGTCCACGTTGACAGGCAAGCGGCGTTCGCGCCAGAGGTAGTACCAAGTGTCCTCAAACCCGGGCAGCACGGTGTCGCCCGGTAGGCCCAACTGTTCAGTCAGGGCTTGCATGAAGCGCAGCGCGTCAGCGCTGGTGTAGCAGCTGGGTTCGCGCTCGTCCGCAAACACTGCAGGGTCTTGCCAGCAGGGCATGCCGTCGGCCCGCCAGTAAATGCTGAGCGCCCAGCGCGGCAACTGCTCACCGGGGTACCACTTGCCTTGGCCAAAATGCAAAAAGCCGCCTTGCCCGTATTGCTGGCGCAGTTTGTGCACCAACTCGGTGGCCAAGCCCCGCTTCGTTGGCCCCAAGGCGTCGGTGTTCCACTCGGCACCGTCGCGATCTTGCGTGGACACAAAAGTGGGCTCGCCGCCCATGGTCAGGCGCACGTCTTCGGCCTGCAGTTGCTCGTCCACCTTGTCGCCCAAACTCAGCACATCTGCCCATTGCGTGTCGGTGTAGGGCTTGGTCACGCGGGGCGATTCGTGGATGCGGGTCACGCTCATGTCGTGGCTGAACTCGACCTTGGCCTCGTCCATCAGGCCTTCTATGGGTGCAGCGGCTGACGGCTGCGGTGTGCAGGCCAGGGGAATGTGGCCCTCGCCCGCCAAGAGGCCCGAGGTGGGGTCCAGGCCCACCCAGCCCGCACCTGGCAAATACACCTCGCACCAGGCGTGCAGGTCGGTGAAGTCAACCTCGGTGCCGCTCGGCCCATCGAGCGATTTCACATCGGGGGCCAGCTGGATCAAATAGCCCGAGACAAAGCGTGCGGCGATGTTCATGTGCCGGAACAATTGCACCAGCAACCAAGCGGTGTCGCGGCAAGACCCGCTTTTCAGGGTCAGAGTTTCCTCGGGCGTTTGCACACCCGGCTCCATGCGGATGGTGTAGCGGATGTCTTGGTGCAGGCGCTGGTTGATCTGCACCAAAAAATCGATGGTGCTCTGGCGTTGACGGTCCAAGCTGGCCAGGTATTTTTTGAAGAGTGGCGTCTTGTGGTCCTTGGCCAGATACGACTGCAACTCGTCGCGTACTGTGTCCGAATATTTGAACGGCACCTCTTCGGCCGAGGGTTCTAGGATAAAGTCAAAAGGGTTGAACACGGCCATTTCGCTGACCATGTCCACGGTCACTTTGAAGGACGTGGTTTTTTTCGGAAAAACCAAGCGCGCTTGGTAGTTGGCAAAAGCGTCTTGCTGCCAATTGATGAAGTGTTCTGCGGGTTCGACTTGGAGGCTGTAGCTCAGGATGCGGCTGCGGCTGTGCGGGGCCGGGCGCAAGCGAATGACTTGAGGGCCAAGCTGCACGGGACGGTCGTAGGTGTAGTGGGTGACGTGGTGCAGGGCAACGTGTATCGACATATCTCGTTCAGCGCAACAGGGGCTGCACGCATGACAAATGCAGCTTGGGCAGTTACAAACAAGCAAGACACGCGCCAGACCTGCTTTGCCAAATTATGCTGATCAAGACCCCTTTAAAGGGGCAGCGAGCAGTTGGGGCGTGTCAGCACCAGTGGGCGAAGACCCGCGATTTCCATCAACAGCCAAATCAGGGGGGCTGACGTGAAGCGTTGCTGCACTGCAGGTGTGGGGCTGCCGTTTGTGGCTGTCATGGGGCGAAACCCATGATGGCCATGGCTTGGGCGCGTTTTTTGGGGACGAGCCTCTTGGCTTGGTGCTTGGGGGTGGCGCTGCAGTTGCAGCAAACCGTGTTGTGGCCTGTGTTCATCTATGGCGCCGGCTTGATGTTGGCGTGTGTGGGTGCATGGGCCTTGCGTCGCTTGGCTTTGGGGCCAGGTGCTTCCGTGCTGGCCTGGGGTTTGATTTGGGCATGGGCTGCATTTGCCGTGACGGGCTTGCACGCCCAGTCACGCGGGGCCGCCATGTCACCGTCTTTGGAGGGACAAGACCTGGATGTGGTGGGTGTGGTGCAAGCCATGCCCCAAAGGCAAGACCTGGGTTGGCGGTTTCGTTTTCGGATTGAGCAGGCTTGGTGGGTCGATGCGACCGGCACTTTGCAGCGTGTGCAACTGGCGCGTGATTTGCCTTCGCAGGTGTATTTGGGTTGGTACGGTCAGGATGGCGCCCATGACAGCGGCTGGAAACTGACGGCCCTGCCCGAGCCGGTGAAGGCCGGAGAGCGTTGGCGCATGCGAGTGCGCATGAAAGCGCCGCACGGTCACATGAACCCGCGCGGTTTCGACTACGAGTTGTGGCTGTGGGAGCAGGGCATTGGGGCCACGGGATATGTGCGCACCCGCGCCAAAGACCCGTCGCCCCATCTTTTGGCCACCACTTGGTGGCACCCGATCGAGCGTCTGAGGCAAATGGTGCGTGACCGTTTGCTCACGCGTTTGGCCGGACCTGGAACCGATGCTGAAGACGCCAAACGTGCCGGGGTGTTGGCGGCCTTGGTGGTGGGCGATCAGGCGGCGATTGACCGCAGCGATTGGGATGTGTTCAGAGCCACGGGCGTGGCGCACTTGATGAGCATTTCGGGCTTGCATGTGACCATGTTTGCCTGGCTGGCCTCTGCCTGTGTGGGCTGGGCTTGGCGACGTTCGGCGGTGTGGGCTTGGCGTGGTTGGAGGGGGCCAACCCTATGGCCTGCGGTGCATGTGGGAGCAGTATCGGGTTTGTTTTTGGCGGGCTTTTACGCCTTGTTCAGTGGATGGGGATTGCCCGCTCAGCGCACCTTGTTGATGCTGTTGGTGGTGGTGGTGCTCAGGGTATCGGCACGCCACTGGCATGGTACTTTGGTGTGGTTGACGGCTTGCGCTGTGGTGCTGGCGTGGGACCCGTGGGCGCTGCTGCAACCGGGTTTTTGGCTGAGTTTTGTGGCCGTGGGGGTCTTGATGGCGTCTGACCCCCAAGCTCAGCGGCAGCCCAATGGCGCACCAGAAGTGGGTGCGAGCGACGCACCGAGTTGGCGTGATGGCGCCAGGCTTGGGCCATTTGCGCACCGTTTGGGTGCGTTGCGCTTGTCCAGGTGGTGGAGTGCTTGGTGGCTCAAACTGAGGTCCCTTCTGCGCGAGCAGGCCAAAATCACTTTGGCCTTGGCGCCATTGACCTTGTTGTTTTTTGGACAAGTGTCTTTGGTGGGCTTGTTGGCCAACATTCTGGCCATTCCCTGGGTCACTTTGGTCATCACACCGCTGGCCATGCTGGGCGTTTTTTTCTCTGGCGTCTGGGATGTGGCCTCTTGGGCCTTGCAGCCTTTGTCGGCCCTGCTGGCATGGCTTTCGTCTTGGCCCCTGGCCAGCGTCTCCACCGCTATGCCGCCTTGGGGTTTGGCGCTGTTGGCCCTGGCCGGGGCATTGGGCCTGGTGCTGCGCATGCCCATGTCTTGGAAGCTGCTGTGTTTGCCTTTGCTCTGGCCGGTTTTGTTGTGGTCGCCGCAACGCCCCGAAGATGGTCAGTTTGAGTTGCTGGCTGCCGATGTGGGGCAGGGCAACGCGGTCTTGGTGCGCACCGCCACGCACAGCCTCTTGTACGACGCGGGACCGCGTTACTCACTTGAGAGCGATGCCGGCCACCGGGTGCTGGTGCCCTTATTGGCCCACATGGGTGAACGTCTGGATGTGTTGATGCTCAGCCACCGTGACAGCGATCACACGGGTGGCGCAGCCGCGGTGTTGGGCATGCAAAAACAAGCGGCCTTGTGGTCTTCGCTCGAAGACGAACACCCTTTGCACACCCTGAGGCCAGGCTGGACGCGTTGCCAAGCAGGGCAGTCCTGGGCGTGGGACGGCGTAGCTTTTGAAGTGCTGCACCCACCGCCCCTTGATGCGCTGGCCAAAAAGCCCAAGCCCAATGAAGTCAGCTGCGTGCTGCGCATCAGCACTGCTCAGGGCAGCGCTTTGCTGGCGGGCGACATTGAGACCCGGCAAGAATTGGCGCTGGTCAACCTCGGCTTGAGTCCGGTGGATGTGCTGCTGGCACCACACCATGGCAGCAAGACCTCCTCGAGCTTGCCCTTTTTGCAAGCCTTGCAGCCCCGGATTGCACTGGTGCAGGCGGGTTACCGCAACCGGTTTGGTCATCCGGCGCCAGAAGTGGTGGCGCGTTACGCGGCACAAGGCGTCCAATGGGTCGAGAGCACGCGGTGCGGCGCCGCCACTTGGCGCAGCCAAGCGCCAACCCAAGTGGCGTGTGAACGGGGTGAGCGTCAACGGTATTGGCACCGCAAATTGCCGTTGCCTGCCAAGCCTTGAATCGCGTTGCCTTGAAACCACGGGTAGGTATATATCTTGCATAACTTGATTCAGGAGTGAAGACCCATGCGCCAATTCGACGAGATGTACAGCCGCCTGCCCGCAGTGGGCGATGGCGGTGAAGTCCGAAAGCACTACCAGGCTTACGCCCGTTGGTTGCAAACGCAAGCCCCGCACGCCATGGCTGCACGGCGCGAAGAGGCTGAGATGATTTTCAGGCGCGTGGGCATCACTTTTGCGGTGTATGGCGACAAGGACGAAGATGCAAACACCGACGAGGGGGGCACCGAGCGGCTGATCCCGTTTGACCTGATTCCCCGCGTGATCGCCGCCCAGGAGTGGCACAGCATGGAAGCCGGCTTGGTCCAGCGCGTGACCGCCCTGAATCGCTTCATCCATGATGTTTATCACGATCAGGAGATCCTCAAGGCAGGGGTGGTGCCGCGTGAGCAAATCGAGCGCAACGCCCAGTTTCGCCCTGAAATGTTGGGCGTGGACGTGCCCAACAACACCTATTCGCACATCAGTGGCATCGATATCGTGCGCGCCCCCGACAGTTCGGGCAAGGGCGAGTATTACGTGCTGGAAGACAACCTGCGCGTGCCCAGCGGCGTGAGTTACATGCTGGAAGACCGCAAGATGATGATGCGGCTGTTCCCCGAGTTGTTCAGCCAGCACCGCGTAGCCCCCGTGGCGCATTACCCCGATTTGTTGTTAGAGACTTTGCGTGCCTCCAGCCCTGCCAGCACGGCCGAGCCCACGGTGGTGGTGCTCACCCCTGGCATGTACAACAGCGCTTACTTTGAACACGCCTTTTTGGCCCAGCAAATGGGCGTGGAGTTGGTCGAGGGCCAGGACCTGTTTGTCAAAGACAAGTTTGTGTACATGCGCACCACGCGCGGCCCCAAACGGGTGGACGTGATTTACCGCCGGGTGGACGATGATTTTTTGGACCCCAATGTGTTCCGTCCCACTTCAACGCTGGGCTGCGCTGGCCTGATGGACGCCTACAAGGCAGGGCATGTGGCGATATGCAATGCCGTGGGCACGGGCGTGGCGGACGACAAGTCGATCTACCCGTATGTGCCCGAGATGATCAAGTTTTACCTGGGCGAGGCGCCTATCCTCCAAAATGTGCCCACATTTCAGTGCCGCAAGCCCGAGGATTTGCAGTACACCCTGGCGCACCTGAAAGATTTGGTGGTCAAGGAAGTGCACGGCGCTGGAGGCTACGGCATGCTGGTTGGCCCGGCATCGACTGCCGCAGAAATCGAGCGATTCAGGGCGGCTTTGTTGGCCAACCCCGAGGGCTACATCGCCCAGCCCACGCTCAGTTTGTCCACTTGCCCGACCTATGTGGACAGCGGCATTGCACCTCGCCACATTGACCTGCGCCCCTTTGTGCTGAGCGGCCGCACGGTACAGATGGTGCCCGGTGGGCTGACCCGCGTGGCGCTCAAAGAGGGCTCTTTGGTGGTCAACAGCAGCCAGGGCGGCGGCACCAAAGACACCTGGATATTGCAGGACTGAAGGGACAACGCACATGCTTTCAAGAACCGCCGACCATTTGTTCTGGATGTCCCGCTACATGGAGCGGGCCGAGAACACCGCCCGCATGCTCAACGTGAGCTACGAGACCTCGCTCCTGCCGCAATCTGCCGCCGCTGTGGAAGCGGGCTGGGAGGGTATTTTGTCGATCAGCGAGCTGCTGCCGTCTTATTTGGCACTGTACAAAACCATCACTTCACGCGATGTGATGGCCTTCATGGTCAAGGACGCCAACAACCCCTCATCCATTTTGTCTTGCTTGCGTGCGGCGCGAGAAAATGCCCGCGCCGTGCGCGGCACCTTGACCACCGAGGTTTGGGAGACGCAAAACCAGACCTGGCTGGAAGTCAACCGCATGCTCAAAAGCGGCGAATTTGAGCGCGACCCGGGTCAGTTTTTCGAGTGGGTCAAGTTCCGCTCGCACCTGTCACGCGGCGTGACGGTGGGCACCATGCTGATGGATGAATCCCTGTACTTCATGCGCATGGGCACATTTTTGGAGCGGGCCGATAACACCGCGCGTTTGGTGGATGTCAAGTTCCACGCCATGCAAAACGATTTTTTTGGCGCGCCGCAGTTGGGTGTGCTTGAGACAGAATCCACGCAGGAATACGATTTTTACCACTGGAGTGCCATCTTGCGCAGCGTGAGCGGCTTTGAGGTTTACCGCAAGGTCTACCGCGACGTGATTCGCCCTGAGCGCGTGGCGGAGTTGCTGATCTTGCGCCCGGACATGCCGCGCTCATTGCATGTGAGCCTGAACGAAGTGGTGGCCAATTTGGCGCTGGTGTCACATGACCGCGAGAGCGACACACTGCGCCACGCCGGTCGCTTGCGTGCCGAATTGGCTTTTGGGCGCATCGACGAAATTTTGGCGACCGGCCTGCATGCCTATTTGACGCAGTTTTTGGAGCGGGTGAATGTGTTGGGTGGACGCATCAGCCGCGAATTTCTGATGCCGCAGGCCGCTTGAATCAGTCCAGCGTCAACACCACAGGCGCGTGGTCGCTGGGTCGCTCGTTCTTGCGCGGAGCGCGGTCGATCACGCAGGCCGTTGTACGAGATTTCAAGGCTTCAGAAATCAAGATGTGGTCAATGCGCAAGCCCCGGTTGCGGCGGAACGCAAAATCACGGTAGTCCCACCAGCTGTAGCTTTTTTCGGCTTGTTCAAACAGTCGGAAACTGTCGGTCAGGCCCAGATCGGTCAAGGCTTGCAGCTTTTCACGCTCGGCCACGGTGCAGTGGATCGTGTCTTTGAGGCCCACCGGGTCCCACATGTCCAATTCGTCAAAGGTGATGTTGTAGTCACCCAGCAGCACCAGGTTCGGGTGTTTGTGCATCTCGCTGCCCACCCAATCGCGCAGCGCGTCCAACCAGCGCATTTTGTAGACAAACTTGTCGCTGTCGGGTGCTTGGCCGTTGGGGAAGTAGGCACCGATGACCCGTACCGAACCGCCCGCACCGTCGGGGTAGGTGGCGGCGATCACACGCGACATATCGTCTTCAAAGCCTGGGATATTTTTGACCACATCGGTGCCCGTGGCAGGGGAAATCAGCGCCACGCCGTTGTAGGTTTTTTGGCCAAACCAATGGGCTTGGTAGCCGGCCTCTTGCAGGGCGGCGATGGGAAATTTATCGTCGGTGAGCTTGAGTTCTTGCAGGGCGAGCACATCGATGCCACCGGACGCTTTTTGCGCTGCCAGCCAGTCTAAAACTTGCGGCAGGCGCACCGACAACGAATTCACATTCCAGGTGGCGATTTTCATGGCGTGCAGGTGCTGTGGTTTTGGTAGGTCACAAAGCTGAAGTGCAAGCCGTTGGCCGCCACATGGGCCTCGCGCTGCACTTCAGACCAGCCAGCCGACAGCTCGGGTGCGAAGGCATCGCCTTCAAAATCGGCATCGATCTCGGTGACGACCGCTGAGCTGGCCAAGGGTTGCGCCAAACGGTAAATTTCGGCACCGCCCATGATCCAGGCGTCAGGCGCATCGCCGCACAGCCGCATGGCGTTTTCGATGGAGGCTGCACGCCAAGCGCCTTCGGCTTGCCAGTCGCTCTGGCGGGTCACGACGATGTTCAGGCGCCCGGGCAGTGGGCGAAAGCGTGCGGGCAACGAATCCCAGGTCTTGCGGCCCATGATGACCGGCTGGCCAAGGGTGATGCGCTTGAAGTGCGCCAGGTCTTCAGGCAGATGCCAGGGCATTTGGTTGTCTTTGCCGATCACACCATTGCGGGCGCGGGCGTAAATCATGTGCAACTTCATCGGGCTCCGCCTCAAACAGCGACCGGTGCTTTGATGGCAGGGTGGCATTCGTAACCCACGACCTCGAAATCTTCAAATTCGTAATCGAAGATCGAAGCAGGCTTGCGTTTGATGTTCAGGGTCGGGTAGGCCATGGGCGAGCGGCTGAGCTGCAGCTCGACCTGCTCATGGTGGTTGCTGTAAATGTGGCAATCGCCACCGGTCCAAATGAAATCCCCCACGTCCATGTCGCACTGCTGGGCCACCATGTGGGTCAGCAGCGCATAGCTGGCGATGTTGAAGGGCACGCCCAAAAAGATGTCGGCGCTGCGCTGGTAAAGCTGGCAGGACAGGCGGGGCTTGTCGCCCGCCTTTTGCGGCGGGGCCACATAAAACTGGAAGAACGCATGGCAGGGCATCAGCGCCATCTGGTCGAGCTCGGCCACATTCCATGCACTCACGATGATGCGGCGACTGTCGGGGTTGTTTTTGAGCGTGTCCATGACCTGCTGCATCTGGTCGATATGGCCGCCGCCCGGCGTGGGCCAGCTGCGCCACTGCACGCCATAAACCGGGCCGAGCGAGCCGTCCTCGCGCGCCCATTCGTCCCAGATGGTGCAGCCGCGCTCTTGCAACCACTTCACATTGCTGTCGCCCCGCAAAAACCACAGCAACTCCACGATGATGGCCCGTAAAAACACCTTTTTGGTGGTCACCAGCGGGAAACCTTCGTTCAGGTCAAACCGCATCTGGTGGCCAAACACGCTGCGCGTGCCCGTGCCGGTGCGGTCACCCTTTTGCACGCCGGTCGTGTAGACATGGCGCATGAAGTCTTCGTACTGGCTGCGTACTGGGCGATGAAGGGTGGCGACAGTGGCGTTCATGGTCTTGGTTTTCAGGTCAAAGGGGTTAGGCAAGCACGCGCCCCGGGTTCAAGATGTTGTGGGGGTCCAGCGCCTGTTTCACGGCCCGCATCATGGCCATGGCTGTGGGGTCTTTGTAGTGGGGCAGCTTGTTCACTTTTTGTGCGCCCACACCATGCTCGGCGCTGATGGAGCCGCCATAGCGTTTGACCTGGTCAAACACCAGGGTGTTGATCTTGTCCTCGAAAGCGATCACAAAGGCCTTGCTGTCAGACCCTTCGGGTGCTTGCACGTTGTAGTGCAAGTTGCCATCGCCCAAGTGACCAAAGTCAACCAAGCGCACGCCGGTTACTTCGCGGGTCAGCAGGGCATCGGTCTCCTGCACAAAGTGGGCGATCTGCGAGACCGGAATGCTGATGTCGTGCTTGATGTTTTGGCCTTCTTGCACTTGGGCCAAAGTGATGCTTTCGCGGATGTGCCAAAGGCCTTTGGCTTGCGTCAAGCTTTCGGCGACGACGGCATCGCTCACCCAGCCTGCTTCCATGGCCGTTTCAAGCAGGGCCTCAAACTGGCCGCGGGCGTGTTGCTCGCTTTCGCTGTCAGAGTTTTCCAGCAGCACGCACCAAGGGGTGTCTTGCCAAATCGGCACGCGCAGATGGGGGTAGTGCTTGTCCACCAAGCTCAGTGCAAATTGGCCCATGACCTCAAAGCCCGTCAAGCCCGGCCCCAAGCGTTGGTGGGCCAGGCCCAGCAATTGCACCGCAGCTTCCATGCTCGGCACCGCGGCCCAGGCCGTCAGTTGCGCAGCGGGTTGGGGGTAAAGCTTCATGGTGGCGGCGGTGATGATGCCCAGTGTGCCTTCGCTGCCAACCATCAGGTTGCGCAGGTCATACCCGGTGTTGTCTTTGCGCAGGCCGGTCAGGCCATGCCAGATGTCGCCTTGTGCGGTGACGACTTCCAGGCCCAGGCACAGCTCGCGGGTGTTGCCATAGCGCACCACCTGGGTGCCGCCCGCGTTGGTTCCAAGGTTGCCGCCAATCGTGCAGCTGCCTTCAGCGCCCAAACTCAAAGGGAATAAAAATCCAGCTTGCTCGGCAGCCGTTTGCAGGTTTTGCAGCACACAGCCGGCTTCCACGGTGATGGTCAGGTTGGCCGGGTCAAGGGCGCGCACCGCGTTCATGCGGGTCATGCTCAGCACGATTTGCTGTCCGGTGTTGTCGGGGATGCCGCCCACCACCAAGCCCGTATTGCCGCCTTGGGGAACGATGGGCGTGCGGGTTTGCGCACAGGCCTTCACGACGGATGCCACTTCTTCAGTGTTACCCGGGCGAACCACAGCCAAGGCCCGACCGCTCACCCGTTTGCGCCAGTCTTGCTCCCAAGGGCTCAGGTCGGTGGCAGGGTCTTCGTGCGTCAAAACATTGGCCGGGCCGCAAATTTGGCGCAGCTGTTCGAGCAGAGCTGGGGGCAAAACTTGGCTCATGGTGTTCAGTCCCTTGGGACGGGCACAAAATTGCCCGTGGCTTTGGCCGCTTTAAAACGGATGCGTACATGCAGAGCGCAAGCCACAAACAAAGTGGTGCACAGCAAGGTTTGCAGCATGGCCAAGCCCGAAGAGGGCCAGGCATCGCCCCAAGCCCGCACCACCCCTTCGGTGAAGTACAGCCAAACCAGCATGCTGACCCAGCGGTAGGTGTACATGCGGTTTTTCAGCAAACCGGCCATGGGGATGCACAAAGGCAGCACCTTGATGGCCCACCATGAGCCACCTTCGCGCAGTGGGGCCAGCCAAAGTTCCCAGGCCAGTCCCAGAACAATCAGGCCCAGCAAGCTGCCCACGGCCAGCCAGCGGGTGCTATCGAGACCCGCTGGCGCAGCGGGTTCTTCGGTGGAGGGGGTGCTTGTTTCAGTGTTCGTGTTCATTGCGGTGGCATCATACCGGGCATGCAATCTAACTTGAACAAGACCTCTTTGCGCGACCACACGGGTCTGTGGTGGCAAGAGGTGTCGGTTTTCCCTTGGCGACAGATGGGTGCGGTCTTGGCCGAGCGCTTTCGCGATGCGCGTTTGGGTGTCAGCGCCAGCTCGCTCACCTTCACCACCGTGTTGGCCTTGGTACCGCTGTTTGCAGTCGGTTTGGCGGTTTTTTCAGCTTTTCCGGTTTTTGGCAAATTTCAGGACACGATCCAGCGCTGGTTGATCGAAAGTCTGGTGCCCGAGAGCATTGCACGCCAAGTGCTCAGTTACCTCACCCAGTTCTCGCTCAAGGCCAGTCGGCTGGGCACGGCCGGATTGGTCGCTGTGCTGTTGTCGGCGGTTTTTTTGATGGTCACGATCGAGCGCACCTTGGGCCAAATTTGGCGTTTGCAGCGTCAACGACCCTTGCCGCAAAGGGTCTTGTTGTATTGGTCGGCCATCACGCTGGGGCCCTTGCTTTTGGGCAGCAGTTTGGCCGTCACTTCTTTTGTGGTCACGGCCTCCCGCGACGTTGTGAATGTCTTGCCGGGCTCAACCCGCTGGTTGTTGGACGGGTTTGAGTTTTTGATGCTCACCGCTTGTGTGAGTGGTTTGTATTTCTATGTGCCTTACACCCGGGTCCGTTGGCGTCACGCCATCACGGCTGGCTTTTTGGTGGCGGGGTCGCTGGAAGTGGCCAAAAAAATGATGGCTTTTTACCTGCTCGAGGTGCCCACCTATTCGCTGGTCTACGGTGCATTTGCAGCCGTTCCGATTTTGCTGGTCTGGATTTATGTGACTTGGTTGCTGGTTTTGCTGGGTGCGGTGCTGGCTTCTAGTTTGCCCGAGTTGGGGCGTCAGGCTTGGCGCAAACCCGAAGGTGCTGGGTGGTCATTCCGCTTGGCCCTGGAGGTGTTGGCCGAGTTGAATGCGGCCAGAGCCACCGATCAACGGGGCTTTAGTGCCGACGAACTGGCGGTGCGCTTGCGGGTGGAAACCGACGAGCTGCGTCAGGTCTTGGGGGTGCTGCAAAGTCTGGATTGGGTAGGCCGCTTGACCGAGCAAAACGATTCAGGCCAAGCCCGGCAAGTGTTGTTGGTGGACCCTCACATGGCCAGTGTGGCGCCTCTGGCTGACCGTTTGCTGGTGTTGCGGGGTTCAGCCACCGACCCGCTGTGGCTGCAAACGGGCTTAGACCAGATCCGGTTGGCGCAGCTTCTTAAAAACTGACCCGGCCTCGCCACATGTCACGGTACATCACCCAGTCACCCATGAAGCTGTAAAGCGGGCGTTTGAAACTGGCGGGCTTGTTTTTCTCAAACACAAAATGCCCGATCCATGCGCAGCCATAGCCGCACAGCAAGGCATATAAAAAGTATTGCGGCTTGCCCGTCACGGCCAACATGGCCAGACACATCAGGCTCAAACTGCTGCCCAAAAAATGCATGCGGCGGCAGGTGCGGTCGCTGTGCTCGCTCAAATAAAAGGGGTAGAACTCTGCAAAGCTAGCGTGCCGGGGTGCAGGTGTTTCAGCGGGATTCATGGTGTGTCTCCGGGTGCTTATTCGATTGAAAATGGCGCGTGCAAAAAGCCCCGAAACCGGGCTCGGCCGCCGCGCACGGGGGCTTGCGTGAGTTGGTAATTGGGAAAGCGCTGCACAAACCGGCCGATCGCGATGCGACCTTCCAAACGCGCCAAGCTCAAGCCTGCGCATTGGTGCACGCCAAAACCAAAAGCCAGGTGTTTGTTGCCGGTGCGGCGCAGGTCCAGCTTTTCGGGGTTGGCATAAACGGCCGGGTCACGGTTGGCCGCGCCGATGCACAGCGTGACCAAGGCTCCCGCTGGCAGATCGAAGCCGTTGACCTGCGTGGCTTGCAGGGCTCGTCGGTTGCTCAGTTGGTTGGACGATTCAAAGCGCAAAAACTCGTCCACCGCCAAGCCCAATACGCTGGCCTGGGCTTGTTCATCGCTGGCTTGACTCAGATCGGCCAAGAGCTGCAGGCGCTGCTCGGGCCATTCTTGCAGGCTGATGAGCGCGTTTCCGATCAGGTTGGTGGTGGTCTCATGTCCGGCATTGAGCAAAAACACGCAGTTTTGCAGCAGCTCCACTTCGCTCAGGGCATCGCCACCCGTGTCGCCTTCTTTTTCTCCCTGGATCAGCCGGGTCAACACATCGTGTTCTGGATCACCCGGGTGCAGGCGGCGATCCGCCACCAGAGCGCGCAGATAGGCCAGAAACTCGGTCACGCTGCGGTGTCCCAGCGCTTCCTGCTCAGGGGTGAGGGCAGGCTCAAGCGCCCCCAAAATGGCCAGCGACCAGCCGCGCAGAGGCTCTCGCTCGGCGTGCGGCACGCCCAGCAGGTTGCCGATGATCTCGACCGGAATGGCCGATGCAAAGTGCTCGATCAGATCGCCGCCGCCATGGGCCTCGATCTTGTCCAGCAGGCTGTCCACCAGCAGCACCAGCCCCGGCTCCATGGCTTCAATGGCCCGGCGGGTCAGTGCCCCCATGATGAGGCGGCGCACCCGGGTGTGCAGGGGTGGGTCATTGAAGACCAGGCTGTGGGTGTGGTGCTCGAACAGCGGGGAGACACCGCTCGCTGTGGCGAAGGGCGGCTGGTTGAACGGGGCGTGGTTGTATTTGGGGCCGAACTCGACTTGCTTGTCGGAGCTGAACACCTTGGCATCTCGGTAAACCGCCACCAAATCGGCATGGCGGGTCAGGAAGAACGAGCCATCGGGCATGCGCTTGAAAGGCTCAGCCTCGCGCAGTGCGGCATAGACCGGATACGGGTTGTCCAGAAAGTCGCGTGGCAAGGCCCGCAGGTCCAGCGAGTGGGCGATTGTCTGGGCTCTGTCAGCCGACAAAGGCGGGGTGATGTGTGCAGCCAGTGTGTTCATGTTGCAGGTGCGTAAGCCTGTGCGCAAAGGGTCGTGAAGCTCACGGCTTCAAAAAATCCTTGAGCGCCTGCAACACGCCTTCGGGCGCTTCGGTCATGAGCGAATGGCCTGCGGCCAGCCTCACCACCTTGGGCTGTTGGCACAGGTCGATCAGGTTTTGCGCCGCTTTGGGCGGCGTCATCTGGTCGGCGTTGCCCAGCACAAACAGGGTGGGGCAGGCCACTTGCGGCATGGCGGCTTCTGCGCCTCGGTAGTCGTCACAGGCCTTGAAGCCGGTGTGGAACACATTGACCTGCGTGTTGCTGGCCAGCACCCGGCGCATCAGCGCCTTGCTACCGCCGTACAGCCAAGTGCCGGGGCCCAAGGCCGAAGGGGGTGGGGCCCATGTGGAATGCGAAAAGGTGTTGACCATGTCGATGGCCTTGAACGGGGCGCTGACCGATAAGTCGAGCAAAGTGGGCGACACGGCCATGGGATAGGCGGTGCCGACCATCACCAAATGGCTCACGCGCCCAGGGTGCGCTGCGGCGTCGCGTGCTGTGGCTTCAAGCGCGATCAGCGAGCCAAAGCTGTGGCCGATCAGCGCGGCTTTCTCGATCTTCAGGGCGTCGAGCAAGGCGATGACGGTGTCGGCGGCTTGCTCCACGCTTTGGGGCGGTGTGCCTTCACTTTTGCAGTGCCCGGGCAGGTCAAGCGCCAGCACGTTCCAGCCGTGGTGCGCCAAATAACGGGTTTGCAAAATCCAGACGCTGTGGTCGTTCAGCACGCCGTGGATGAACACGGCGGTGGGCTGGGCGGGGTTGAAGGGCTTGCCGCCGGTGTAGGCGTAAAGCTCGTGGCCTTGAACGGAGATCTTCATGGTCAGGCCCCTGCTTTCTCGGCCGCTTTGAGTGCCTTTTTCAGGTCGTCGATCAGGTCGGCCGGGTCTTCCAAGCCAATCGACAGTCGGATGGTACCGGGGCCAATGCCGCCTGCGGCCAAGGCTTCGTCCGTCATGCGGAAATGCGTGGTGCTGGCCGGGTGGATCACCAGACTGCGGCAGTCGCCCACATTGGCCAGGTGGCTGAAGACCTTGAGGGTTTCGATGAACTTTTGGCCTTGGGCGCGGCTTCCCTTGATGTCAAAGCTGAACACCGAGCCAGCGCCGCGTGGCAGAAGCTTTTGCGCCAAAGCGTGCGAAGGGTGGCTGTCCAACATGGGGTGGCCCACGCGGCTGACCAGCGGGTGCGCGGCCAAAAATTCGACCACTTTGGCGGTGTTTTCCATGTGGCGCGCCATGCGCAGGGGCAAGGTTTCGATGCCTTGCAAAATCAGCCAAGCGGTGTGCGGGCTCATGCAAGCGCCAAAGTCGCGCAGGCCTTCGCGCCGGGCGCGCAGCAAAAAGGCACCCACGGTGCTTTCTTCGCTGAACACCATGTTGTGAAAGCCTGCGTAGGCTTGGCTCAGCTCGGCGAACTTGCCCGATTTGTCCCAGTCAAAACTGCCGCCATCCACCACCACGCCGCCCACCACCGTGCCGTGGCCTGACAAAAATTTGGTGGCCGAGTGGTAGACCAGATCGGCTCCGTGGTCAAAAGGTTTGATCAGCCAAGGCGAGGTGAGGGTGGAGTCCACCAGCAGTGGCACCCCCGCTTCGTGCGCGATGGCACTCACCGCTTCGATGTCCAGCACGTCCATGCCAGGGTTGCCCACGGTTTCGCCAAAAAAGAGTTTGGTGTCGGGTTGAACAGCGGTGCGCCAGGCGTCCAGGTCACCGGGTTTGACAAAAGTGGTGCGAATGCCAAAGCGGCTCAGGGTGTAGTGCAGCAGGTTGTGTGAGCCGCCGTACAAAGCAGAAGAGGCCACGATGTGCGAACCCGCACCCATGAGCGTGGCAATCGCCAGGTGCAGCGCCGCTTGGCCGCTGGCGGTGGTGATCGCGCCGATGCCGCCTTCAAGGGCCGAGACGCGCTGCTCCAGCACCGCATTGGTGGGGTTGCTGATCCGGCTGTAGACATGGCCTGGGCGCTCGAGGTTGAAGAGGGCAGCGGCTTGGTCTGATGACTCGAAAACGAAAGAGGTGGTCAGGTGAATGGGGACTGCGCGAGCACCAGTGGTCGGGTCGGGCGCTGCGCCTGCGTGCAAGGCCAAAGTGTCAAAACCAGGGTCACCGTAACCGGCCATGAGAGATCTCCGAAAAAAGAAAACGTTGGACAGGGTTTTGGCTTGTCCGTCGGTGTTCATTGTGAGCTATATTGAATTCTCACCGATACCGATTTCGACCCCAAGGAGACACACCATGCAAGTCAGCGACATCCTCCGCGTCAAGGGCGGTACCTTGTTCACTGTTCAGCCTGACGAACCCCTGTCTTTGGCCATGACCGACATGGCCGAAAAGGACATCGGCTCTTTGGTGGTCATGGACCGGGGCCAATTGGTGGGCATGTTGACTTTTCGCGAAGTGATACAGCGAATTGTCAAAAACGGTGGGCAAGTGGGCAGCACCAAGGTGCGAGAGGCCATGGAAGCCCAACCGCAGACTTGCTCTGGCGCTACCGACATCGACGAGGTGCGCCGCATGATGTTGGAACACCATGCCCGTTACATGCCTGTGATGGACGACCAAATGTTGATGGGTGTGATCAGTTTTTACGATGTGGCCAAAGCTGTGGTGGACAGCCAGAATTTTGAAAACACCATGCTCAAAGCCTACATCCGGGATTGGCCCGACGCTTCCTCTTCAGAAGCCGGAAACGCCAAGCAGTGAAGCTTTTCCCAGCGGAGTGAGCCCGCTCTGGGATAATTCGTACCCATGAGCGGCAATACATTCGGAAATCTCTTCTCGGTCACCAACTTTGGTGAATCCCACGGCCCAGCCATTGGCTGCGTGATTGACGGCTGCCCCCCGGGCATGCCTTTGAGTGAGGCTGACATCCAGCCCGACCTCGACCGCCGCCGCCCCGGCACCAGCAAATTCGTCACCCAACGCAACGAACCCGATGCGGTGCAAATCTTGTCGGGCGTGTTCCAAGGCCTGACCACCGGCACCCCCATCTGCCTGTTGATCAACAACACCGACCAGCGCAGCAAGGACTATGGCGACATTCTGCAAACCTTTCGCCCGGGCCATGCCGACTACACCTACTGGCGCAAATACGGCCTGCGCGACCCGCGTGGCGGTGGCCGTTCATCGGCCCGCTTGACGGCCCCCATGGTGGCCGCAGGCGCGGTGGCCAAAAAATGGCTGAAGGAACAATTTGGCACCACCTTTGTGGGCTGCATGACCCAAATTGGCGATGTGCCGATTGGCTTTGAGAGCTGGGACCATGTGCCGAACAACCCGTTTTTTGCCCCGGTGGCCGATGTGTCGGCCCTGGAGAACTACATGAACACTCTGCGCAAATCGGGCGATTCTTGTGGTGCGCGCCTGCGCGTGGTGGCGCGGGGCATGCCCGTGGGCTTGGGCCAGCCGCTGTTTGACAAGATCGACGCTGACATTGCGTTTGCCATGATGGGGATCAATGCTGTCAAGGGCGTGGAGATCGGCGCGGGCTTTGGCTGCGTCACGCAAAAGGGCAGCAGCGCTGGCGACACGCTCACGCCCGAGGGTTTTGTGGGCAACAACGCAGGCGGCGTGCTGGGCGGCATCAGCACCGGGCAGGACATCGAGGTGTCGATCGCCATCAAGCCCACCAGCTCGATCCTGATTGCCCGCGACTCGATTGATTCTGACGGCAAGCCGACCGAGGTCATCACCAAAGGCCGACATGATCCGTGTGTGGGCATCCGCGCCACGCCGATTGCAGAAGCCATGCTGGCGCTGGTGGTGATGGAGCACGCCTTGCAGCACCGCGCCCAATGCGGCGATGTCGAGCACGCGCAGGCCCCGATTGCTGCGGCCAAGCCATAAGGCATGACGCCACGCCGTCAGCTTTGGCCTTTTGCCGCTTTGTCGGCCAGTTACTTTGCACACATCGGGTTTTTCAATCCGTATTTGCCGCTGTGGCTGAAAGACATGGGCTTGAGCCTGCTCACCATCAGCGTGCTCACGGCCGTTCAGGCCACCACCCGATTGTTTGCCCCTTATGCCTGGGGCGCCTTGAGCGACCGCACGGGCGAGCGGGTCAAGTTGTTGCGCATCGGGGCTGGGGTGGCGTTTGCCACAGCTTGTTTGCTGTTTTGGGACTGGAGCCCGGTGGGTTTGGGCCTGGTTTTGTTGCTCATGTTCACCCATACCAGCGCCATGATGCCCATGAGCGAGGCGGCCATGGCCCATTTGGTGAGCCGCGATGGCGCCTTTGACACCAAGCGTTATGGCCGAGTGCGCCTGTGGGGTTCGATGGGTTTTTTGGTCACTGTGTTTGCCGCCGGGGCCTGGTTCGAGGCCTTTGGCATGCAGCACTTTCCGGGCTGGACCGTGCTCACCTTGGGGGCGGTGTTGATCAGCGTTTGGTGGATGCCCGACCTCAAAGAGTCGGCGCCTCAAGTGCGCGTGCATGCCTCGGTCGTGCCGGTTTTGAGTCAACCACCCGTGCACTGGTTTTTTGCGTCCACGTTTTTTCATGTGTTGTCGCACATTGGTGTGTATGTTTTCTTCTCCCTGTACCTCGATTCCTTGGGCTACAGCAAAACCATGATCGGCTTGCTCTGGGCGGTGTCGGTGGCGGTGGAGGTGGTGTGGTTTTTCACCCAATCGCGTTGGTTACCCCGGCTGCCGCTGACCGCTTGGTTGGTGGCTTGCTCGGCCGTCATGCTGTTGCGCATGGTGCTCACCGCCGGATGGGCCGACGTGTTGTGGGTCTTGTTGTTGGCCCAGACGCTGCACGCCATCACCTTTGCAACCCATCACACGGTGTGTATCGCCTTGATTTCAAAGCATTTTTCGGGCCCTTTGCGTGGTCGCGGTCAGGCGCTGTACACCGTGGTGGCCTATGGGTTTCCGGGCGTGTTGGGGGCTTTGCTGGGCGGCGTCATCAGTGAGCGCTGGGGCCTGCAAAGCGTGTTCGTGGCCAGTTGTCTGATCAGTTTGCTGGCCACGGCCGCAGCTTTCAAGGTGTGGCGTTTGCACCACCTCGGCAGGTCGGCCGCGATGTGATGGAGATTGCTTGTGTCAACTATTTTTTTACCGCTGCAATTTTTACCGCCTGAACTGGCCCAGGCTTTGGGCGATGGACAGCGCCTTGACACCCAGCTGATGAGTGCCCACACGGTCTGGCATGTCTGGGGCCCTGCGCACCATCCTGCGCTGGTTTTGCTGCATGGCGGCAGCGGCAGCTGGACCCATTGGGTGCGCAACATCGCCACTTTGCGTGACGCAGGCTGGCGTGTACTGGTACCAGATTTACCCGGCTTTGGCGACTCGGATCTGCCGCAGGGCTGCACCGATGTCGACGCATTGCCTGCACACCTGCATGCAGGACTGCAGCAATTGCAGGCCAACGGGGTGTGCAGCGGCCCTGTGCGCGTGGTGGGTTTTTCGTTTGGTGGCATGGCGGGCGCTTTGTGGCTGGCCGCGCACCCGCAAGATGCCGAACAGCTGGTGTTGGTCGGCGCGCCGGGTATGGGCCTGTCGACGTCGCAGCGGGTGCCGCTCAAAGGCTGGCGGCATTTGCCCACGCCCGAAGCGCAAGAAGGTGTGCACCGTCACAACCTGATGGCGCTCATGTTCGAATCCATCACCTCAATGGATAGTTTGGCGCTGAGTTTGCATGCCGCCAATGTCCAGCGCGACCGCATGCCAAGGCGGCGCTTGTCATCGACCGACATCGTGGCGCGTGCCTTGCCTCAATTGCAGGTGCCTGTGAGTGCCATTTTTGGCGAGCACGATGCTTTGTACCGTGAACGCTTGTCAGAGCTCCAAGCGGCCATGCCTCGTTTGGCACAACGTTGGGGACAGTGGCACACCGTGCCCGGTGCCGGGCATTGGGTGCAGTACGAGGCGGCACAGGCCTTTGATCAGGCCTTGCAGCGGGTGTTGGGCTCGGTGCCTGCTTGAATCAAGCGCGGGCGGCCGTGACCGCCGCGCGCAGGCCCAGCAGGTAGCTGTCCACACCAAAACCGGCAATCTGGCCCTTGGCAATGTCGGCGATCACCGATTGGTGGCGAAAGGCTTCGCGGGCATGGATGTTGGACATGTGCACTTCGATGATGGGGCACTTCAAAATGGCCAAAGCATCGCGGATGCCGTAGCTGTAATGCGTCCAGGCCCCTGCGTTGATGACCACGGCTTGCACCGCATCGTTGTGGGCCCGGTGGATGCGCTCGGCCATCTCGCCTTCGATGTTGGTCTGAAAGCACTCCACCTGGGCGCCGAGGGTCTGGCCCAAAGCGGTCACTTGCGCGTTGATTTCATCCAGCGTGACGGTGCCGTACTGGGCTGGGTCGCGTTTGCCGAACATGTTCAGGTTGATGCCGTGCAGGACAAGGATCTTCATGGTGGGGCTCTATCGCTCGAAGGATCATGGGAATTGAATGGCTTGGATGCGATTGTCGGTGATTTGCGGCAATATCCAAGGCCTTGCATGAAAGTGTGCCATGACCCCTCTAAAAATCGATTTTGTGTCTGACATTGCCTGCCCCTGGTGCGCCGTGGGTTTGGGGGCGCTGGAGCAAGCGCTGCAGCGGCTGAACGCAGAAGTGCAGGCTGAGCTGCACTTTCAGCCCTTTGAGCTGAATCCGCACATGCCCCCCGGTGGCCAAGATTTGGGCGAACACCTGACGCAAAAATACGGCTCTACCGCAGAGCAGCAGGCGCAAATTCGCCAGAACATCGCCGCACGCGGGGCAGAGGTGGGTTTTGAATTTCACCCAGGCGGCCGGGGTCGTGTGTACAACACCTTCAATGCGCACCGCTTGCTCCATTGGGCCGAAACCCAAGGGCCTGGCGCCCAGCACCGCTTGAAAAAAGCTTTTTTGGAGGCCTACCAAGGCCGAGCCGAATGCATGGAAGACCCCGAGGTTTTGCTGGCGGGCGTGGCCGCAGCAAGCCTGGATGTGGCCGCTGCCCGCGAGGTGTTGCAAAGCAACGCGCACACTGAGGAGGTGCGTGAGCGCCAACAGTTCTACACCCAAGCGGGCATCCGATCGGTGCCCGCTGTGATCATCAATGACCGCCATTTGATCTCGGGCGGCCAGCCGGCCGAGGTGTTTGAGCAAGCCTTGCGCCGCATCGCTTTGGGCGAGGTCTCTTGAGCATGTCCTGCACAACGCGCCGCAAGTGGCTGGGTCAATGGGGCGGGGCTGCGGCTTTGGCGTGGGTGGGTGTTCCGGGCGCAGTGCTCGCACAGCCAGAAGTCAACGCTGCCAAGATCGAATTGTTGCGTCTTTGGCGTCAAAGCGGCGGTGCGCTGCTGATTCGCCATGCCGCAACCGAAGCGGGCTTGGGCGATCCGCCTGAATTTGCGTTAGGGCAGTGCCGCACTCAGCGCAATTTGAGCGAGGACGGCAGGCAAGCCTCGCGGGCTTTGGGCGCGTGGCTGAAGGCGCAAAATTTCCAGCCGGAGGCGGTGCTGACAAGCCAGTGGTGCCGCTGCCAGGACACAGCGCGGCTGGCTTTTGGCCAGTTCGAAGACTGGCCAGCCCTGAACAGCACCTTTGCGGGGCAAGGCGATCCGGCGGCTCAGCAAAAAGCCTTGTTGACCCGTTTGCGGGGATTGCCCAAAGGGCGCACCGAGGTGTGGGTCACGCACCAAGTGATCATGACCGGCTTGACCGGCGCTTATCCCAGCATGGGCGAGGGGTTTTTGGTGGACCGGCAAGGCCGTTTGCTGGCCAGAGCGGCTTTGGCCCCATGAGCAGCCTGCACAGTTTGACCGTTTACTTTGACGGCTCGTGCCCCATGTGCCGCCGCGAAATCGCCATTTACCGGCGTTTGCCCCAGGCGGCCGCCATCGATTGGGTGGATGTGAGCGCCGGGGCCGAATTGGGCGCCACGCTCAGCTGTGCGCAGGCCATGGCCCGATTCCATGTGCGCGACCGCCACGGCCGCTTGTACAGCGGCGCAGCAGCGTTCTCGCAGATGTGGCGCATGTTTCCAGGATGGCGCTGGCTGGGCTGGTTGTCGGCCTGGCCACCTTTGTCGTGGCTGTTTGAGGCCGCTTACCGTTTGTTTTTGCCGCTGCGGCCCACTTTGCAAAAGTGGGTCAGGCGCGGCTTGGGTGAGGAGAGACCATGATGACCAAAGTTTCGAGGGCCAGCGCAAAGCCCGTGCTTGCGGCCAGCTTGCTCGCTTGTTTGAGTGTGTCGCAGGCTGTCGCGCAAGCGCCAAGCCCAGTTGGAGAGAAGGTGACTTTGGGCGCTTGGGCCATCGACCGGACGGAAGTGACCATCGGCCAGTTTGAGCGTTATGTGCGTGCGACCGGCACCGTGACCCGCGCCGAGAAAGAAGGCGGTGGTTTTGAATATGGCGCAGGCTGGGAGCGTCGTCCGGGCTGGTCTTGGCGCCAACCCGATGGCGTGCCGGCGAACAAAGACCTGCCTGCCGTGCACATTGACTTTGCCGAAGCGCAGGCTTACTGCCGCTGGGCCGGGGGCCGTTTGCCCACCGGGGCCGAATGGCAAAAAGCGGGCTTCACCGAGCTGCGCGAATCACCCCCTGCACCTTGGGTCAAGGGCCGCACCTATGCCTGGAGCACGGGCGACAGCCCACAGGGCGCCAACACCAGCGACCCCGACCCGTGGCCACGCGCCGCACCTGCCGGGGCAACCCGACAGGGTGTGAATGGCCTGTATGACATGGGCGCCAATGCCTGGGAGTGGACCACCGATGCCCGGGGCAACGAAAGGCGCACGGTGGGCAGCTCCTGGTGGTACGGCGCTTTCAACATGAAGGCCGATGTGCAGGCCTACAAGCCGGCTGATTTTTTGGCGGTTTACATTGGTTTTCGCTGCGTGTATGACCTGACACCCAACGTGTCCGGTGCTGCCAGAGCCAAACCATGATGCATTCCTTGCCTGAGGGCTTCCGGGCCTTGGTGGTGGGCGCCACTGGGGCGATTGGCGGGGCCTTGCTGCAGCAACTTCGGGCTGACCCACGCTGCGCTGCGGTGGTGGGTGTGTCGCGCCAAAGCGCACCCGGGTTGGATCTGCTCAGTGAGCCCAGCATAAAGGCCTGTGCCCAGGCCTTGGCGGAGCGTGGGCCGTTTCATCTGGTGCTCGATGCCACGGGGGCTTTGACAGTGAACGGTCGCGGCCCCGAAAAGCGCCTAGAGGAGCTCGATGCCACGCATTTGCTCCACGCAATGCACCTGAACGCCGTGGGCCCTGGCCTCTTGCTCAAGCACTTCGCGCCTTTGCTGGCGTCTGGGCAGAGGGTGATTTGGGGCAAGCTGTCGGCGCGGGTTGGCAGCATTGAAGACAACCGCAAGGGCGGTTGGTACGGCTACCGGGCAGCCAAGTCGGCACTCAACATGCTGCTGCAAACCGCGGCCATTGAGCTGTCGCGGCGCAGGCCACTGCTGGTGGTGGCCGCTTTGCAGCCGGGCACGGTGCAGTCGGCCCTGAGTCAGCCCTTTGTGGGTCAGGATGCCCTGCACCCCGACGAGTCAGCCCAGCGTTTGCTGGCCACGCTCGATGGCTTGCAGCCCTCCGGGCGTGCGCAGTTTGTGGACCACCAAGGGCAGCACATCCCTTGGTGATGCGCCAGGGCTGAGTGGCGAGATCAGCCCAACGCCTTGGCGATCTTGTGCCGCGGCACGGTGCTTTTGGGGCACTGTCCCTTGGGCAGTTCAAACCACTGGCGCACGTCGTTTTCCACACCCACCCCGTGCATGAAGTTGTAGATGGCTTTTTTGAGGCCTTGGCCCAGCAGGTCGTGGTCAACGCCAGCAGGCATGGGGGTGGGGTCCACAAAGCCCACATCGTTTTTGGCAAAGGTCCCCTCGGGCAGCGGCAGCAGCGTCACGCCGTAAGCCTCGGGGTTCAGGCCCACGGGTGAATGCACGGTGCAGACAAAGCGGTGAAAAAAGCCGCTGTGGATGCAGCCGTTTTCAAACAACTGGCGCACGTACTCGAGCGCGTCCACCGTGTCTTGCACGGTTTGCGTCGGAAAGCCATACATCAGGTAAGCGTGCACCAGCACGCCTGCATCGGCAAAGCCTTTGGTGACCTGTGCCACCTGCTCAACCGACACGCCTTTTTTCATGAGGTTGAGCAAGCGGTCAGACGCCACTTCGAGGCCGCCTGACATGGCAATGCAACCGCTTTGAGCCAGCAATTCGCACAACTCGGGGGTGAAGGTTTTTTCAAACCGGATGTTGCCCCACCAAGAGATTTGGACACCCCGGCGCAGCAGCTCCTCGGCCAATGCTTTGAGGGCTTTGGGGGGTGCTGCTTCGTCCACAAAGTGAAAGCCGGTCTGGCCCGTCTCGGCCACGATCTGCTCGATGCGGTCCACCAGCGTGCTGGCTTGGGCGGTTTCGTAGCGGCTGATGTAGTCCAGACTCACGTCGCAAAAACTGCACTTCTTCCAGTAGCAGCCGTGCGCCACGGTGAGCTTGTTCCAACGCCCGTCGCTCCACAGCCGGTTCATGGGGTTGAGCATGTCCAAAAGCGACAAGTACTTGTGGAGCGGCAAGCCGTCCCAAGTGGCCGTCCCCACGTCTTCAAAGGGGACGTCGGGCTCTTGCAGGTGGATGTACTGCACCTGGCCTTTGTCATTGCGCACAAAGGTGCGTTGCAGCCGCTGCGCACTGCGCTGGCCTTGCAGGTGCTCAATCAAGCTGAGCAAGGGGCGCTCGCCACCGTCAAGGGTCACGAAATCCACATGGTCAAACACCCGCGCGTCTTTGAGTTCGCGCAGCTCGGTGTTCACAAAGCCGCCGCCCAGGGCGATGCGGATATCCGGGTGCGAGCGTTTGATGCATTGGGCGATGCGAAAAGCCGCATAGACCGAACCGGGGAAGGGCACGGACAACAACACCAGGGTGGGCTGGTGGTGTTCAATCGCATCCAGCGCCAAGCGCTCCAGTGTGCTGTCGATCAGGTTGGGCGGCTCGGCCAGGGCCTCGGCCAGCGCGTTAAAGCTGGGCTGGCTGGCGGCCAGGCGTTCGGCGTAGCGCACAAATTCAAAGCCCTCATCCACCGCGTCGCGCAGCACATCGGCCAGGTCGTTCAGGTACAGCGTGGCCAGGTGCCGGGCCCGGTCGGTTTGGCCCAGTGAGCCAAAGGCCCAGCCGATCGGGTCGCCAGTGCCATCGTCCTCATAGGCGTCGAGCGCCTCAAAACGCGGGCCTTCGGGCAAAAATCCCCGGCCTGCGATGCGGTGGCTGAGCGTGCTGTCTCGGCCTTGCAAAAACGCGATCACTGGATCGATGCTGATGGCGTAATCTTGGAAGTGGTCCAAGAAAAAGTTCACCGGCCCCGAGCGTTCTTCGACCGGCAAAGCCAATGCCGTGTCGCGCAAGTCCGTTAGTCCCTTGCGGTTGAGCAAGGCCAGTACGGTGGCCAGTGCCAAATCTTCTTGAACCGCATCGATGCCCCTTGAACGCAAAAAACCCGTCAGGTAGGCCGTGGACGGGTAGGGCGTGTTCAGCTGCGTCATCGGAGGGATGAGGCTGAGCACTTTGATCGGGGTGAGACTGGGCATCAGGCGGGCAATGGTCGGATCGGTGGTGGGATTATCAACGGGCGCAAGGGCGTTAACATCCAGCTGCCCATTAAGCCTTGCCCTGCCATTTTTTTCAGATGACCCCTTCGCCCGAAGCGCTTCAAGACGCTGCCTTGTCCCTGTCCGCATTGATGGTCCAGCCCGGCGAACAAGCTCGGCTCAGCCCTGCACAGCAGCGCTTCAATGATTTGCTCGCCCGAATTGAAAAACTGTCGGGCCTGATCCAGCGGCTGGAGGCTTGGTCAGACCAGCACCGTTACGCGCACATCCAAGCGTTGAGAGTCTCAGTGCAGCAAGCACAGGTCCACCGTAAAAGCCTCTTGCTGTTTGTGCACGACCGCTTGCAAACCGCAGACTTGACCGATCGGCAGCATCGCATGGCTCGGGGGCTGCTGCGTGGACTGATCGACCAACTGTCAGCCACTGCCGACCCGCAGGTGAAGGCCTTGGCCGAGGTGTATGTGAGCGAAGAGGACACCCAAGAAGCCGCAGACGAGCAGGCTCAAGCCGCTCAAGCCTTGCGTGAGCGCATCGAAGAAGCCTTGGGTCAGCCCCTTCACAAACCCAGCCAGTACCAGACCCCTGAGGAGATGATGCAGGCGGGCATGCGCCAGTGGCAACAGCAGCAAGAGGCCAACGAGGCACGCAAGGCGGCCAAGCGTGCCGCCCGAAAAGCGCAAAAACAAGCCCAAAAGCAAAGTGCCGCCGCCGAAAAAGGCGATGTGCCGCCCGCGATGCTGCGTGAGCTTGACGCCAAAAGCGCGATCCGCACGATTTTTCGGCAACTGGCCAGTGCTTTGCACCCTGACCGTGAGCCTGATGAACAAGAGCGCCTGCGCAAAACCGCGCTGATGAGTGAGGTCAACGCCGCTTATGAAAAAAACGACCTGACCACCTTGCTTCGTTTGCAAATGCAAGGGACGCAGGGGAATCATCAAAGCGGATCACACTTGGCCGACGACAAATTGATCGCCATGTGCATGCTGCTCAAGGAGCAGTTGGCAGCGTTGGAAGAAGATTTAGACCAGTTGCAAACCCGTTTGAGCCTGGAGCTGTGCGTGCCCGTGCAGGCAGAAGCTGACGTGGCACTGATGACGCAATCACTGCAGCGCCTTCAGGCCGATCAGCGCCACATCTCCGACAGCTTGGAGGCGGATTTGCGCCGCATTCAGAACGAGGCGGAGCTCAAACGCTGGCTCAAAGAGCAGTGGCAGTTGGCTAAAGCCACTTCTGCATGAAGCTGGCTTGGCCCGCAGCCGGGTCCAGTGCATAGGGCGCAAAGCCAAAGCCCAGATAACTTTTCAGAGCTGGCGCATTGCCGGTCAGCACCTCCAGCGTGAGCTTGCAGCAGCCGCGGTTTTTGGCATGCTGCTCTGCAGCCGCAAGCAAGGCTTGACCCACGCCAGCGCCCCGGTGACCGGGCAGCACGGCGATGTCGTGGATGTTCATCAGGGGCCGCGCCTTGAAGGTCGAATAGCCTTCGATGCAGTTGACCAGGCCCACGGGTGCATCGCCAAGCCAAGCGATGAAACTGGCCGTGTCGGTGCGGCCAGCCAGGTCATCGCACAGGCGCGCTTTCACTTCCTGCGCAAGTCCTTCTCCACCCCCCATGGGGTCTTGGGCATAGGCGTCCAGCAACATCACCAGCGCAGTCCGGTGTGAGGGGTTTTGGTAGTCAACCGGCAGGATTTGAAGCGGCATGGTCAGACAGTGGCGGTGGGCATGGGGGGCATGCAAAGGGTCCTTTGGGCTTGGATCAGGTGTAGTCGCTGACAGGAATGCAGCTGCAAAACAGGTTGCGGTCACCATACACGTTGTCGACGCGGCCCACTTGCGGCCAGTACTTCACGCTGCCGGGCAGGCGCTGGGCTTGGGCCGCACCGATTTCACGGCTGTAAGGACGGTTCCATTCGTTGCCCAGCAGGCTGTCCGCGGTGTGTGGCGCGTTTTTGAGTGGGTTGTTGTCTTGCGGCCAGTTGCCGTTTTCGATGAGGCGGATTTCTTCGCGGATGGCGATCATCGCGTCGATGAAGCGGTCGATCTCCTCCAGCGTTTCGCTCTCGGTGGGCTCGACCATCAAGGTGTTGGCCACAGGGAAGCTCAGCGTGGGCGCATGAAAGCCATAGTCCATCAGGCGCTTGGCCACGTCTTCGGCCATCACGCCGCTGGTGTCCTTCAAGCCGCGCAAATCCAAAATGCACTCGTGGGCGACACGACCGTTTTCACTGGCGTACAGGGTGGGGTAATGGTCGGCCAAGCGCTTGCTGATGTAGTTGGCCGCCAAAATTGCCGCCTCGGTCGCGTGTTTCAGGCCTTGGGCGCCCATCATGCGGCAGTACATCCAACTGATGGGCAGCACAGCGGCATTGCCCAGGGGGGCAGCACTGACTGCGCCCACCCCATTGACTGGCAAGCCGCCCGTGGCGTGGCCCGGCAAATAAGGCACCAGGTCTTCCACCACGCACACGGGGCCGACGCCGGGGCCACCACCGCCGTGAGGGATGCAGAAGGTCTTGTGCAGGTTCAGGTGGCTCACGTCGCCGCCGAACTCGCCGGGTGCGGCCACGCCCACCAGCGCGTTCATGTTCGCGCCGTCCACGTAAACGCGCCCGCCATGTTGGTGCACCAATTCGCACAAGGCTTTGACTTGCGTCTCGAACACACCGTGGGTGCTGGGGTAGGTGATCATCACCGCAGCCAGGTTGGCGCTGTGTTGCTCGCACTTGACCTGCAGGTCGTTCATGTCCACGTTACCGTTGTCGTCGCACTTGGTGACCACCACGGTCATGCCGACCATCTGGGCGCTGGCGGGGTTGGTGCCGTGCGCGCTGGAAGGGATCAGGCAAATGTTGCGGTGGCCCTGGCCTTGGGCGCGGTGGTAGGCCTGAATGACCAAGAGTCCTGCGTATTCGCCTTGCGATCCGGCATTGGGCTGCAGGCTGATGCCTTTGTAGCCAGTGGCCTGGCACAGCCAGTCGCGCAGCTGCTGGTCCAAAAGTTGGTAGCCCGCCAGTTGGTCGGCCGGGGCAAAGGGGTGGACGCCCGCGAACTCGGGCCAGGTGATGGGGATCATCTCGCTGGTGGCGTTGAGCTTCATGGTGCAGCTGCCCAGCGGGATCATGCTGCGGTCCAGCGCCAGGTCTTTGTCGGACAACTGGCGGATGTAGCGCAGCATGCCGGTCTCGCTGTGGTAGCGGTTGAACACTGGGTGCGTGAGGAAGGGGCTGGTGCGCTGCAGGGAATCGGGAATGAGCGGGGCGACGCCTTTTTCAAACTGTTCCCAGCTCGGCAGCGGCTGACCGCTGCTGGCGAATATTTCCCAAAGGCGTTGGATGTCATCGCGGGTGGTGGTTTCGTCGAGCGAGAGACCCACATATTCTTCCCACACCACCCGGATGTTCAAACCGCGCTGCACAGCCCGTTGCGCCAATTCACGCGCGCGATCTGCGCCGACTTGCAGGCTCAGGGTGTCAAAAGCGTTCTCATGGACCCGTGTGTAGCCCATCTGCTGGAGTCCGTTGGCCAAGACTGCGGTGTAGCTGGCCACGCGCTGCGCAATGCGCTTCAAGCCCTGCGGACCGTGGTAGACGGCGTACATGCTGGCCACCACGGCGGGCAACACTTGCGCGGTGCAGATGTTGCTGGTGGCTTTTTCGCGGCGAATGTGCTGTTCGCGGGTTTGCAGAGCTAGGCGGTATGCCGGGTTGCCGTGTGCGTCCACACTCACGCCCACCAAGCGGCCAGGCAGAGAGCGCTTGTATTCGTCACGGCAGGCCATGAAGGCCGCGTGCGGACCGCCCGCGCCCATGGGCATGCCAAAGCGCTGGGTGGTGCCCACCACAATGTCGGCACCGTTGGCACCGCCACCATCCCATTCGCCCGGTGGCATGAGCAGGGTCAGCGCGAGCAAATCAGCGGCCACGATGTAAGCCGCGTTCTTGGCGTGCACTTTGAGGGTGTCCCCAGTGTCTTGACCCAAGCGTCCGGTGGTCGACGGGTACTGCTCCAACACTGCAAAATAATCGTCGCCGTCCAGCAACTCGTTCCACTGCGCTTCGCTCTCGGCCAGCACCACTTCAATGCCCAGAGGCTCTGCGCGCGTGCGGATCACCTCGATGGTCTGCGGGTGGGCGTCGCCTGCGACGATGAAGCGGTTGCCCTTGGCTTTGACCGAGCGCTTGGCCAGCGTCATGGCTTCGGCCGCCGCAGTGGCTTCGTCCAGCATCGAGGCATTGGCAATCGGCATGCCCGTCAGGTCGCACACCATGGTCTGGAAGTTGACCAACGCTTCCATGCGACCTTGTGAAATTTCAGCCTGGTAGGGCGTGTAGGCGGTGTACCAAGCGGGGTTTTCCAGGATGTTGCGCAAGATGACGCCCGGCGTGTGCGTGCCGTAATAGCCTTGACCGATGTGGCTTTTGAGCAGGCGGTTTTTTTGCGCCAGGGTTTTGAGTTCGGCCAGAGCGGCTGCTTCGGTGAGGGGCGCAGGCAAGACCATGTCCTGGGCGCGGGCGATG
Source organism: Limnohabitans sp. Rim8 (assembly GCF_943326455.1). Lineage (NCBI taxonomy): Bacteria > Pseudomonadati > Pseudomonadota > Betaproteobacteria > Burkholderiales > Comamonadaceae > Limnohabitans > Limnohabitans sp. Rim8. The sequence continues at coordinate 5,008 of NZ_CALPTI020000007.1, read as the reverse complement.
CTGCGCGGCACGATGGATTCGATCAGCGACCGGCGCGATGCCTCACCGATCACGCTCAGCATGTGCTGTTCGTCGGCAGCGCTGATGCCAATGTGGCGGGCGATGAATTCGGATGGGTTTTCGAGTTCGCCCAAGGGCTTGAGGGTGGACATCAGCATGCGTGGCTCCGTTTAATCTTTCAAGCTGCAGAAAACGCTTTGTAAGCCGTCTCGTCCAGCAAAGCATCGGTTTGTGCCGGGTTGGACAACTTGACCTTGAAGAACCAGCCTTTGCCCAGTGGGTCGGTGTTGGCCAGTGATGGGTCGCCGCGCAGTTCTTCGTTCACTTCGGTGACTTCACCGTCCACAGGCATGTAAACATCGGCGGCGGCTTTGACCGACTCGACGACGCCCGCAACATCTTTTGCTGCAAAGGACTTGCCCACTTCGGGCAGGTCGACAAACACCACATCGCCCAGCGCATCTTGCGCATGGTGGGTGATGCCCACGACAGCGGTGTCGCCGTCAATGTGCAACCATTCGTGGTCTTCGGTGTACTTGATCATGAGGGGGCTCCTTGAGTGTTGAATTGGTGACATTTAATTGGGATCTGACCCCAATTAACGATGAAGTGAGGCTTTAACCACGGTAATAGCGGTTGGGCACGAAGGGCAGGGGGCTGATTTGCATGGGCACGGCTTTGCCGCGCACCATGGCGTTCAGACGTGTGCCCGACGCTGCATATTCTGCCTGCACATAGGCCAGCGCCACGGGCTGGTCGGCGGTGGGAGCGAGCAGGCCGCTGGTGACTTCGCCCACCTTCTGACCTGCGTCGTTGTGCAACTCGACATGCTCGCGCACCGGCACACGTTCTAGGCCGATGAGGCCCACGCGCAAGCGTTGCGCTGGGGCTGTGCCATCGAGTTGAGCCAGCACCTTGGTCGCACCCGGAAAGCCGCCCGCACGCGCACCACCGGTGCGGCGCACCTTTTGCATGGCCCAGTTCAAGCCCGCTTCGACCGGGGTGGTGGTGGTGTCGATGTCGTTGCCGTACAGGCACAGCCCGGCTTCCAAGCGCAATGAGTTGCGGGCGCCCAGGCCAACGGGCTTGACTTCGGGCTGGGCCAGCAGGCGGCGGGCAAAAGCCTCGGCAGCGTGGGCGGGCAGAGAAATTTCAAAACCGTCCTCGCCGGTGTAGCCGCTGCGCGTCACATACAGGTCTGCGCCATCCACATTAAAAGCTGCGCCGGTCATGAACACCAGCTTTTCGACACCCGGCAAGAACCGTTGCAAAGCGATCACCGCTTGCGGGCCTTGCAGGGCGAGCAAGGCGCGGTCAAATTGCGGCGTGATGGTGCAGCGGCTGCCGATCCGCTCTTGGATGTGGGCCAAATCGCCGTGCTTGCAAGCGCCGTTGACGATCACAAAAATGTCGCCACCGTTGGCCACATCGCGGTTCACGAACATCAGGTCGTCGATGATGCCGCCCTCGTCATTGAGCAACAGGCCATAGCGTTGTTTGTGCAGGCCAAGACCCATCACGTCCACCGGCATCAGGCTCTCGAAGGCGGCTGCAGCATCCGGTCCGCTCAGGCACAACTGGCCCATGTGCGAGACATCGAACAAGCCAGCCGCGCTGCGAGTGTGGTGGTGCTCAGCGACCAAGCCTGCCGGGAATTGCACGGGCATGCTGTAACCGGCAAAAGGCACCATGCGGGCGCCCAGCTCGGTGTGCAGTGCATTCAAAGGGGTGGTGAGCAAGTCGGCAGCAGCGGTCACAAAAACTCCAAGGGCAATGAAAAACCACAGCACATGCTGTAGCGCTTGCCCTCGCTGTCCGCTTTACCTGAGAGATTCGCCGGGGACATTCAGCCTAAAAGCCAAACGTTCTGCGGGTTGCTCCTTCGGTGGATGCCGTGGATCGATATCCCAGCACCTCTCTCCAGTGAGGTAACGCTTTGATGAAAAGCGTTTTGTCAGTCCTTTTGCCTGAGCGTTCAGCAGTTTTTCAAACCGCCTGCGCCTTCGGCGGTCTGACTTGTTTCATGAGGGAAGACAAGTCAGGCACTCTCCTGACAGAGGTTGATTCTAGCTTTATTTGTTGTAAATCCAGTCGCGCAAGGTCAGTGATACCTCTGGTACATAACTGATCAGCATCAGGCAGCCCAAGATGACCCCGATGAAGGGGATCAGGTCTTTGATGATCCTGTCCAGCGATATTCGTGCCACCGTACACGCGGCAAACAGGTTCACGCCAAAAGGCGGGGTGATCATGCCTAAAGCCAGGTTGACGATCATCACCATGCCGAATTGAATCGGGTCGATGCCAAAGTGGATCGCCACCGGCACCAGGATCGGGGCCAGCACGATGATGGCCGCGCTGGTCTCGATGAACATGCCGATGATGAACAAGGCCGCATTGACGCCCAGCAAGAAATATACGGGTGACTGCAGCACCTCTTGCAGCCAGGCACCAATGGCCGCGGGCACACCGGCACGGGTGATCAAAAAGGCAAACAGCCCGGCGTTGGCGATGATGAACATGATCACCGCGCTTGAAATCACCGATTTGCGCAGGATGTTGTACATGTCTTTGACACCGATTTCGCGGTAAATCAAGGTGCCGACAATGAAGGAGTAAAGCACCGCCACGGCAGCCGCTTCGGTGGGTGTGAAGACGCCGCCATAAATGCCGCCGAGCACAATCACCGGCATGAGCAAAGCCCAGCTGGCTTGCCAAGTGGCTTTGCCAAAGCTCAGGCGGCCCTCGCCGTCGTTTTTGCCCCAGCCTTTGTACTTTGCATACAGCCAGCAAAACAGCATCAGGGCAAAGCCAATCAGCAGGCCAGGCCCCACGCCCGCCACAAACAGCTCGCCGATCGAGAGTTCGGCACTCACGCCCAGCAAAATCATGGGGATAGATGGGGGAATGATCACCCCCAACTCAGCCGAGGTGGCCTGCAAGGCCGTGGCCCAGGGGCGGGGGTAACCGTGTTTGATCAGGGCGGGAATCAAGATGGCACCAATGGCAAAGGTGGTGGCCACTGAGGAGCCTGAAACCGCAGCAAAAATCATGCAAGTCAGCACGCAGGTGATGGGCAGGCCACCCTGGATGCCACCCACGATGCTCTTGGCAAACTCGACCAAGCGGCGAGAAATGCCGCCGGTCTCCATCAGGTTGCCCGCCAAAATGAAGAAGGGAATGGCGGCCAGCGGAAATTTGTTGAGAGAGTTGAACATTTCCTTGACGGAAATGAGCATGTTGGCGTTGGCAATCTGGATGCCGACAATCGCCGACAAACCAATCGAAACGGCCACTGACACTGTCAGTGCAAAGCACAACAGCATCGTGAAAAGCATGACTGAACTCATTGTGCGTTCTCCAATTCCATGCGCTGGGGATCCAGCCAAAAGCCGATGATGCCGATGATGCTGAACACAGCGCCCACTGGCAGAGCCAAGTAGGCCCAGAACATGGAAACGCCCTCAAGGCCAATCATGGACTGCACGCTGCCCCGATTGGCATAGTCCCAGCCCCACCACAAAATGATGCAGCACAGCGTCAGTGCCGAGATGGCCACCACAGCATCCAAAACCCGCCGCATGCGTTGGCCGCTCAAGCGGTACAGCAAATCCACGCTGACCATGGAGCCGGTGCGAAAAGCGGTGGGAATGCCGAGAAACACCATCCAGATCAGGCTGAAGCGGATCAACACCTCGGTCCACTCTGCCGGAGACTCCAGGATGAAGCGGGTCACGATTTGGTGAATGGCAAATGCCGAGGCCAGAGCCATCATCGCGCAGGCGACCATCATCGAGAAGGCGGTGGTCCGTTGCTCAAGGCGTAAAAATAATTGTTTCATGGGGAGTTTCTCGGCCAAATTGAAAAACGCCCGCCAGCCTGAGCCGGTCGGGCGTCATGGGCAAACTCAAATCACTTGAAATTGCGGATGCGGTCCAAGTTGGCTTTGCCGAACTGCTTTTCGAATTCAGCAATGGCTGGACCCATGGTGGCAATGAACTTGGACTTGTCCACGTTCTCGATGATGTTCATGCCTTTTTTGCGCAACTCGGCCACACCGTTGGCATCGTCTTTGTCAACACGGGCGCGGTTGGCTTTGACAGCTTCTTTGGCGGAGTCCAAAAAGATTTGCTTGTCGGCAGCGCTGAGTTTGTCAAAGCTGGCTTTGTTCATCAAGATCACAGCAGGCGAATAAACGTGACCCGTCAGCGACAAATGCTTTTGCACCTGGTCAAAGTTGGCGGCCATGATCACCGACAGGGGGTTTTCCTGGCCGTCCACAGTGCCTTGTTGCAAAGCGGTAAACACCTCTGTGAAGGCCATGGGGGTGGTCACGATGCCCAAGCTCTTGTAAGCGGTCACGTGCACGGGGTTTTCCATGGTGCGCATCTTCAGTCCCTTGAGGTCATCCGGGCCGTTGACAGCGCGTTTGCTGTTGGTCATGTGGCGCACACCGTTTTCAGCCCAGGCCAAGGCTTTGAAGCCCTTGGCTTCGAACTTGGTCAGCAGTTCTTGACCGATGGGGCCATCCAACACAGCGCGTGCGTGCGCCTTGTCCCGGAACAAGAAGGGCACATCCAAGATGCGTGTTTCGGGCACAAAGTTGGGGACTGGACCGGTGGAGGTTGTGGTCAGCTCTTGCGTGCCCAGTTGCACCGATTCGATGGATTCACGCTCTGCGCCCAATGCGCCAGCGTAGAAGTTTTGAATTTTGATGCGGCCGTTGGTGCGCTTTTCAACTTCCTTGGACAAGGTGTCGATGGCCTCGCCTTGGTGAGAGTTTTGGCCAACAGAAATGCTGTTGCGCATGGTGATTTGTGCGGAGGCCGTGGCCACGATACCTACAGCCAGGCTCAGGCCCAACATCAATTTGCTCAGTTTCATTCAAAAGCTCCTCATGATTCGGTGGACGACAACAAGGTGGGAATCAACTTGTCATACAAATCGGATTATGGTGTTTGGCGTCAGCGTTTCGCCTAGGGTTTTCGCGGGGGTGATGATGCCTTGG
>NZ_CALPTI020000006.1:0-174056 GCF_943326455.1 Limnohabitans sp. Rim8 | reverse complement strand
CGCGGAAGGTAATTCTCAACCAACTAATGTTTCCCTGAGGGGAACGGAGGTCAGCGAAATATGAGCGAGACTAATTCCGTCTACGCTGCCTATTCAGGCAACACCCACCTTTTCGGAGGCAACGGCCCATACGTCGAAGAGATGTATGAGAACTACCTGGCCAACCCAGGCAGCGTGCCTGACTCCTGGCGCGAGTATTTTGACGCCCTCCAACATGTCCCCGCTCTCGATGGCTCCAATGCCAAAGATGTTCCCCATTTGCCCGTCATCAATGCTTTTGCCGAACGCGCCAAGGCCGGTGGCACCAAAGTGGTCATGGCCAGCGAAAACGTCGAGATGGGCCGCAAGCGCACAGCCGTTCAGCAGCTCATTGCCGCTTACCGCAACGTCGGTCAGCGCTGGGCCGATCTGGACCCCTTGAAGCGCACCGAGCGCCCCCACATTCCCGACCTCGATCCGGCTTTCTACGGCTTTTCGGATGCCGACCAGGAAACCGTGTTCGACACCAGCAACACCTTTTTCGGCAAAAACAACATGTCTTTGCGCGAGCTGCTCAATGCGCTGCGCGAGACCTATTGCGGTACGCTGGGTGCTGAGTACATGTACACCACCGAGCAGGCTGAAAAGCGCTGGTGGCAGCAAAAGCTCGAAAGCATCCGCAGCAAGCCCAACTTCACGGCCGACAAGAAAAAACAAATTCTTGACCGCTTGACCGCGGCCGAGGGCTTGGAGCGTTATCTGCACACCAAATACGTGGGCCAAAAGCGCTTTTCGCTCGAAGGCGGCGAGAGCTTCATTGCGGCCATGGACGAGTTGATCCAGTCGGCTGGCGCTCAGGGCGTGCAAGAAGTCGTGATCGGCATGGCTCACCGTGGCCGCTTGAACGTTTTGGTCAACACCATGGGCAAGCTGCCCGCCGACCTGTTTGCCGAATTCGACCACACCGCCCCCGAGGAGTTGCCTGCGGGTGACGTGAAGTACCACCAGGGCTTCAGCTCGGACGTGAACACGGCCGGAGGCCCTGTGCACTTGTCGCTGGCTTTCAATCCCTCCCACTTGGAAATCGTGAACCCGGTGGTTGAAGGCTCAGTGCGTGCCCGCATGGACCGCCGTGGCGATCCACTGGGCAAGCAAGTCTTGCCCGTTTTGGTGCACGGTGACGCAGCCTTTGGTGGCCAAGGTGTCAACCAGGAAACGTTTGCGCTGGCCCAAACCCGTGGCTATTCCACCGGTGGCACGGTGCACATCATCATCAACAACCAGATTGGTTTCACCACATCTGACCCGCGTGACATGCGTTCGAGCGTTTTTTGTACTGACATCGTCAAGATGGTCGAAGCGCCTGTGTTGCACGTCAACGGTGACGACCCAGAAGCCGTGGTCATGGCCACACAGCTCGCGCTGGAATACCGCATGACCTTCCGCAAGGACGTGGTGCTGGACGTGGTGTGTTTCCGCAAACTGGGCCACAACGAGCAGGACACCCCCGCGTTGACGCAGCCTCTGATGTACAAAAAAATTGCGGCGCACCCCGGCACACGCAAGCTGTTTGCAGACAAACTCACAGCGCAAGGTTTGGGCGACAGCTTGGGTGACGACATGGCGAAGGCTTACCGCGCTGCTTTGGATGCGGGCAAAAACACGACCGAACCTGTGTTGACCAATTTCAAAACCCAGTTCACCGTGGACTGGGCGCCCTTCATGGGTAAAAAATGGACCGATGCGGGCGACACCTCGATTCCACCGTCAGACTGGAAGCGCCTGGCCGAGAAAATTTCGACCATTCCTGAGTCCGTCACGCCGCACCAACTGGTCAAAAAAGTCTACGATGACCGCGCCGCAATGGGTCGCGGCGACATCCCCGTCGATTGGGGTATGGGCGAGCACATGGCTTTTGCCTCGCTGGTGGCCAGTGGTTACCCCGTGCGTTTGTCGGGCGAAGATTGCGGCCGTGGCACATTCACCCACCGTCATGCGGTCATTCACGATCAAAAGCGTGAAAAGTGGGACACCGGCTCTTATGTGGCTCTGCAAAATGTGTCTGACAAGCAAGCCCCATTTGTGGTCATTGACTCGATCTTGTCCGAGGAAGCGGTTCTGGCCTATGAATATGGCTATGCCTCCAACGACCCCAATACCTTGGTGGTTTGGGAGGCCCAGTTCGGTGATTTTGCCAACGGCGCTCAAGTGGTGATTGACCAGTTCATCGCTTCGGGCGAAGTCAAGTGGGGCCGTGTCAACGGCATCACCTTGATGCTGCCGCATGGCTACGAAGGCCAAGGCCCAGAGCACAGTTCGGCCCGCGTGGAGCGCTTCATGCAGTTGGCAGCCGACACCAACATGCAGTTGGTTCAGCCCACCACCGCCAGCCAGATCTTCCATGTGCTGCGCCGCCAGATGGTGCGCGATTTGCGCAAGCCGCTGGTGATCTTCACCCCGAAGTCGCTGTTGCGCAACAAAGACGCGACATCGCCAGTTTCCGAGTTCACCAAAGGCAGTTTCCAAACCGTGATTGGTGAGACCAAGGACATCAAGGCTGACAAGGTCAAGCGCGTGATCGCCTGTTCAGGCAAAGTTTATTACGACCTTGTCAAACACCGCGAAGCCAAAGGCGCCGATGACACCGCCATCGTCCGTGTGGAGCAGCTGTATCCGTTCCCGCACAAGGCGTTTGCCGCAGAACTCAAAAAGTACCCGAACGCCACCGATGTGGTGTGGTGTCAGGATGAGCCACAGAACCAAGGCGCTTGGTTCTTCATCCAGCACAACATCCACGAAAACATGCAAAGCGGTCAGCGCCTCGGTTATGCCGGACGCGCAGCCTCCGCATCGCCTGCCGTGGGTTATTCGCACCTGCATCAGGACCAGCAAAAAGCATTGATCGAAGCGGCCTTCTCAAAGCTCAAGGGCTTTGTGTTGAGCAAGTGATCCCAAGAACAAACTGGCGTTTAACCTTTAAAGAGAAATCAACATGGCTATCGTAGAAGTCAAAGTCCCTCAACTGTCCGAGTCCGTGGCGGAAGCCACCATGCTGCAGTGGAAGAAAAAAGTCGGCGACACCGTTGCGGCGGATGAGATCCTGATCGAGATCGAAACCGACAAGGTGGTGCTCGAAGTACCCGCCCCCTCGGCCGGTGTTTTGTCTGAAATACTGGTGGGTGATGGTGGTACGGTCACGGCCGAGCAGTTGATTGCTCGCATCGACACCGATGGCAAAGTGGCCTCAGCTGCACCTGCAGCAGCCGCTCCTGCCGCAGCATCGGCCCCAGCAGCGGCAGCTGCACCTGCGGTGGCTAGCACCAGCATGGCCGGTGTGGCCATGCCTGCAGCAGCCAAGTTGATGGCCGACAACAGCCTGGCCGCTGGCTCGGTTCCCGGCACCGGCAAAGATGGCCGCGTGACCAAGGGCGACGTTTTGTCAGCCGTGGCCGGCGGCGTCAAGTCAACAGCCGCTGTGATCCCCACAGGCGTGCCAACCAAGACCTTGGTCCAAGTGGCAGCACCCGCCGTCAACCTGGGCGACCGCCCAGAGCAGCGCGTGCCCATGACGCGTCTGCGTGCCCGCGTGGCCGAGCGTTTGCTGCAGTCGCAGTCGACCAACGCCATTTTGACCACCTTCAACGAGATCAACATGGCCCCGGTCATGGACATGCGCAAGCGCATGCAAGATCGTTTCGAGAAGGAACATGGCTGCAAGTTGGGCTTCATGAGCTTTTTCGTCAAGGCCGCTGTGCACGCTCTGAAGAAGTTCCCGGTGCTCAACGCTTCGGTGGACGGCAACGACATCGTCTACCACGGCTATTTCGACATCGGTATCGCGGTCGGTTCGCCACGCGGCTTGGTGGTGCCCATCCTGCGCAATGCCGACCAAATGAGCTTTGCCGACATCGAAAAGAAAATTGCCGAGTTTGGCCAAAAAGCCAAAGACGGCAAGCTGGGCATCGAAGAGATGACCGGCGGCACCTTTTCGATCTCGAACGGCGGTACTTTCGGCTCGATGATGTCCACCCCCATCATCAACCCACCCCAATCGGCTATTTTGGGCGTGCACGCGACCAAAGACCGTGCCATGGTTGAAAACGGTCAAGTCGTGGTTCGCCCCATGAACTACTTTGCAATGTCGTATGACCACCGCATCATCGACGGCCGTGAAGCCGTGCTGGGCCTGGTCGCCATGAAAGAGGCGCTGGAAGACCCAGCCCGCTTGCTGTTCGATATCTAAAACTCCTTGTTTTGAATGCCCCCTACCCAGGGGGCGTTTTTCATCCAAAAGGCATTTCTCATGAGCAAACAATTTGACGTCGTCGTCATCGGCGGTGGTCCCGGTGGCTACATTGCGGCCATTCGTGCCGCCCAACTCGGTTTCCAAGTCGCTTGTATCGACGAGTGGAAAAATGCAGCCGGTGGCCCGGCGCCCGGCGGTACATGCACCAACGTGGGTTGCATACCCTCCAAAGCGTTGTTGCAGTCGAGTGAGCACTTTGACCACGCCAACCATCACTTTGCCGAGCACGGCATCAGCGCCACCGGTGTGAAGATCGACGTGGCCAAGATGATTGCCCGCAAAGATACCGTGGTGAAACAAAACAACGATGGCATCTTGTATTTGCTGAAAAAGAACAAGGTCACCTTTTTCCACGGTCGCGGCAGTTTCGCCGGCAAAGCCGATGGGGGCTACACCGTCAACGTGGCGGGCAAGACAGAAGAATCTTTGATGGCCAAACACGTCATCATCGCCACAGGCTCAAACGCCCGTGCCTTGCCCGGAACACCTTTTGATGAAGTGAATGTTTTGTCGAACGACGGTGCTTTGCGTTTAGGCGCTGTGCCCAAGAAGCTGGCCTTGATCGGTTCTGGCGTCATTGGCTTGGAGATGGGCTCTGTATGGCGTCGTCTTGGCGCAGAAGTCACCATCTTGGAAGGCTTGCCAACGTTTTTGGGCGCGGTGGACGAGCAAATCGCCAAAGAAGCCAAGAAGGCCTTTGACAAACAAGGCCTGAAGATCGAGCTGGGCGTCAAAGTCGGCGAGATCGTCAATGGCAAGAAGGGGGTCACGGTCAACTACACCAATGCCAAGGGCGAAGCCGTGGCGCTGGACGCCGACAAACTGATCATCTCGATCGGCCGGGTGCCCAACACCATCGGCTTGAACACCGAAGCGGTGGGTCTGCAGCTGGATGAGCGCGGTGCGATTGTGGTGGACGCGGATTGCAAAACCAACCTGCCCGGCGTGTGGGCAGTGGGTGACGTGGTGCGTGGCCCCATGCTGGCGCACAAAGCCGAAGAGGAAGGCGTGGCGGTGGCCGAGCGCATCGCGGGCCAACACGGTCACGTCAACTTCAACACCATCCCTTGGGTCATCTACACCAGCCCCGAGATTGCTTGGGTGGGACGCACCGAGCAACAGCTCAAAGCCGATGGTGTGGCTTACAAAGCGGGCTCTTTCCCATTCTTGGCCAACGGCCGTGCCCGCGCTTTGGGCGACACGACTGGCATGGTGAAGATGCTGGCCGATGCCAAGACCGACGGAATCCTGGGTGTTCACATCGTGGGACCACAAGCCTCTGAGTTGATCGCCGAGGCCGTGGTGGCCATGGAATTCCGAGCCAGCGCGGAAGACATTGCCCGCATTTGCCATGCTCACCCATCTTTGAGTGAAGCCACCAAAGAAGCAGCCTTGGCCGTGGACAAACGGACCCTGAACTTCTGAGCCCTTGACTCGCCCTCAACTGTGGTTTCGGGTGAGTTGGGTTAAAGTTCACTCACCCTGAAAACCCGGGCCGCACCCGGGTTTTTCTCATTTGAATTGAAGAGTCCACTGCCCATGTCTGTTCGTGAAGTTTACGAAGCTGAGTTGCTCAAGCGTGATTACCAGAGCGATCCAGCACAGCTCAAAGCCATTGACGCCTTGGAGCGCTGTGCCAGCGAGTGGACGACCTACAAATCCAAGCGCTCAGGCTTGTTGGGCAAGTTGTTTTCCCGGCCGGAAATCCCCAAGGGGGTTTATATGTTTGGCGGGGTGGGTCGAGGTAAAAGCTTTTTGATGGACTGCTTTTTTGCCGCTGTGCCGGTGGAGCGCAAAACGCGTTTGCACTTTCACGAATTCATGCGCGAGGTTCACCGCGAATTGACGGCCATTCAAGGTACGGTGAACCCCTTGGACGAGCTGGGCAAGCGCATGGCCAAGCGTTACCAGCTGATTTGTTTTGATGAATTCCATGTGGCTGACATCACCGATGCCATGATCTTGCACCGCCTTCTGGTGGCGCTGTTTGACAACGGTGTGGGCTTTGTCACCACGTCCAACTTTGAACCCAACGGTCTTTACCCCGACGGCTTGCACCGCGACCGGATCTTGCCTGCCATTGCGCTTCTGAACGAGCGCATGCAGGTGCTCAATGTCGACAACGGCACGGACTACCGCCGCAGAACCTTAGAGATGGTCAAGCTCTACCACACTCCATTGGGAGATCAAGCCGACACGGAGATGAACGATGCGTTCAACCGGTTGGCGACCGGCCCAGATGAAAGCCCCGTGCTGCACATCGAGGCCCGTGAGATCACGGCCCTGCGTCGTTCGGGCGACGTGGTCTGGTTTGATTTCAGGGCCATTTGTGGGGGGCCTCGATCGCAAAACGATTACCTGGAAATCGCCACCCAATACCATACCGTTTTGCTGAGCAATGTGCCTTTCATGCCGATCAGCATGGCATCCGAGGCACGCCGATTCACTTGGTTGATCGACGTGCTGTATGACCGCAGGGTCAAACTCATCATGTCGGCCGCCGTGCCGCCCGAGGGGCTTTACACCGCTGGCCCCATGTCCCATGAGTTTCCCCGAACGGTGTCGCGTCTTCATGAAATGCAGTCCAGTGAATTTTTGGCGCTGGAACACCGAACTGTGGACACGAACCTCACATGATCCGCGTTCGCCTGTTTTGGCTGGCTGTCTGGTTTGCGGCTTGGGGTCTGCTTGGTTTGGCACATGCTCAAAACTTGGAGGCTGCAGCATCAGACAATTCAGAACTTCAGACCGTACCCCAAGAAATTGCACTTCAAAGGCAGGCTTTGGCAGTCCAACGTGATGCCATTTTGAAATCTGATGAGCAGCGACAAGTGCTGTGTTGGCAAAAGTTTGCGGTCAATGCTTGTTTGATCGAGTCCCGTCGAATCCGCAGGCAAGCACTTGACCCGTTGGCCCAGCAGGAGCTGGTCTTGAACGCTCGAGAGCGTGAGTGGCGGTCAGAACAGCGTGAACTGCGCTTGCTCGGCAAGCAGCCTGCCAAGCAGGGCACGCCATGATGGACAGTTCGCCGCCAGCATTGCCAGGGTTTGATCTGCACTCACCCCAGCGTCAATTGATCGAGTGGCAAATGGCCCATGCCGATTTGGATGCCTTGATTGACCAAGCATCGGCCACAGCTGCAAACCAAGATGATCTGAGCCTGCGGCGTATGAAAAAAAGGCGTTTGGCGTTGCGTGACCAAATCGCCTCGCTGCAGGCCCGATTGATGCCCAAGGAGCCTGCTTGAACTTGCTTGACCAGCGGGTGGTCGATACCTTATCCAGTCAAGGTGTCTTGGCCCGAGCTGTTCCTGGTTTCCAAGCTAGGCAGGGACAAACTGACATGGCTTTGGCCGTGAGTCGAACGGTTCAAGCTGGTGGGCAGTTGGTGGTTGAGGCGGGTACGGGAACGGGTAAGACTTATGCGTATTTGGTGCCTGTTTTGCTCAGTGGCCAGAGGGCCTTGGTGTCCACGGCGACCAAAGCCTTGCAAGACCAATTGTTTTCGCGTGACATCCCCCGTCTGATCGAGGTCTTGGGTTTGCCGATTCGCGTGGCTTTGCTCAAAGGGCGCTCCAACTATTTGTGTTTGCACCGCATGGAGCAAGCGCGTCACAGCCCCGAATCAGCCCAACCGGGCGCGCAAAAAGCCTTGGCCAAGATTGAGACCTGGTCGCAGTCCACGCGCACGGGCGACATGGCCGAATTGACAGGTTTGGACGAGCGTTCGCCTTTGTGGCCACTGGTGACGTCCACCCGGGACAACTGTTTAGGTTCCAGCTGCCCCCGCTACCGGGCCTGCCATGTGAATCTGGCTCGCAAAGAGGCCATGGCGGCGGACGTGGTGGTCATCAATCACCATCTTTTTTTTGCCGACATGGCGGTGCGTGAGTCGGGTGTGGCCGAGTTGTTGCCCACGGTACGCGTGACAGTGTTCGACGAGGCCCACCAACTCAACGAGATTGGGGTGAATTTTTTAGGCCAGCAGTTGTCCACGGTGCAACTGCACGAGTTGGTGCGAGACGTTTTGGCCACGGGTTTGCAGTTGGCGCGTGGTCTTGTTGATTGGCAGTCTTTGAGCGCTGGCTTAGAAAAAGCAGCCCGCGATTGGCGCTTGGCCGCTGGCATATACCGAGGGGCCGTGCGTTTGCGTTGGACAGGCCAACAGCCAGAAGGCGTAGACCCTGACGAATGGAACACCGGTATGCAGGCTGTGACACAGGCGCTGGCAGACATGCAAAATGGTTTGGACATGGTGAGCGAGTTGGGACCTGATTTTCAGCGCTTGGGGGATCGCGCCCGCGAGCTGATGCAGCGTGCCGCCATGTTTGCCGACACCCCCAAGCCGGAGGGTGTGCGCTGGGCAGAAGTCAGTGCGCAGCTGCGACTGATCGAGTCACCTTTGGACATTGCGCAGTCTTTTTCGGCACTGACACGGCCCGCTTCAGCCGCTCCAGTCAACGATGCAAGCCCACTGGCCGACCCCGATTCTTTAGAAGCTCTCCTGGCCGGAGATCCCAGGAATACATCTTTGGACAGTGCGTCCCATGTCGCTCCTTCGAGCGTGGGTCAGCGTGCTTGGATTTTTACTTCGGCCACATTGGGCGACGAGCCCACTTTGCGTTGGTTCACCGAGCCTTGTGGATTGGGTTCTGCCGAGGTCATGCAAGTCAACAGTCCATTTGACTATGCGAGCCAAGCGGCGCTGTATGTGCCCACCCATTTGCCACGCCCAGGTGATGCAGGTCATGCTGGGCAGGTGGCCCGTTTGGTCCAAGAGGCTTTGGCCATTCTGGGAGGCCGAACCTTGGTGTTGACCACCACATTGCATGCGATGCGAAGCATAGGTGAACATCTTCAGGCGCAGTGCGATGCCAGCGTAGAAGTGTTGGTGCAAGGGCAAAGCCCCAAGCGCAGGTTGATGGAGCGTTTCCGTGAGGGAGGTGGGCAGGGTGATCCACATGGTCGCAGCGGCTGTGTGCTGGTGGCATCCGCCTCGTTTTGGGAGGGTTTTGATGTGCCCGGTGATGCTTTGCAGCTGGTGGTGATCGATAAGCTGCCGTTTCCTCCTCCCGGTGATCCTTTGTTCGAAGCCCGCAGCCAACGCATGACTCAACAAGGCAAAAGTGCTTTTGCCGACCACGCTTTGCCGGAAGCTGCTGTATCGCTCAAACAAGGAGCCGGTCGTTTGATACGGAGTGAAACCGATCGAGGGATCTTGGTGGTGTGCGACAACCGTTTGGTCGGCATGTCCTATGGCCGGCGCTTGGTACGAGGTCTGCCCGAGATGCGCCGTTTAGATGATCACAAAGCCTTTTTGGAGACTTTGCAGCAGCTCACCAAAGACGCCACCAAGCTTTAGTGCCGGATGGAGAATTGCCTGGAAGGTAAGGCGACTGAGGGTAGTTTTTGGTCAATACCCGCAATGCGTCGTCTCGCAAAACCGTCATGCCCATGGCGTCATACGACTTGACCAAAATGGCCAGGGCTTCTTCGATGGCCGGGACACCTTCGAAATCGATGATCGCTTGTTGTGCCCGGTTGATGGCGGCCACATGAGCCCCGCGCTTGGCGTAGTAGCGTGCCACATGCACTTCGTAAGCAGCCAAAGAATTGACCACATGGGTCATGCGCTGACGAGCGTCAGCACTGTACTTGGAGTCGGGGAATCGGGTGATCAGCTCAAGAAAAGATTCATAAGAGTCTTTGGCAGCTTTTTGGTCACGCTCTGACAAGTCTTGTCGAGTCAAAAAAGAAAACATTCCCAAGTTATCGTTGAAATTGACCAAGCCTTTCAAAAACAGGGCGTAGTCCAGTGCTGGGCTGGTGGGGTGCAAGCGAATGAACCTGTCCAAAGTGGCCAAAGCTTGGATTTTGCTGCCCGTTTTGTACTGGGCATATGCTTTGTCGATCTGAGCTTGTTGAGCCAAAACGGTTCCAGCGGCGCGACCTTCAAGCTTTTCGTAGTAGCCAATCGCCTTGTCCCAGGCACCCGCGTTGACCTCGTCGCGGGCTTCGCTGTAAATTTTCTCAGGGGTCCAGCCTGCAGTGGGGTCTTTGGGGTTGTTGGCGCAGCCGCTCAGAAGAAGAAGTCCCGCAGCCATGACAAGACCGACAAGAACCGTCGATAATCTGAAGCTTTGCATCTAAAACACCCTTGATCTGTTGAACACTTTGATTATATCGACCGACCCCGAATTGGAAGACACAGGTCAAGCGCTTGACGACGCAGAGCGCTTGGTGGAGGCCACCCATGAGGTTCGCCACGCTTTGGTGCCTTCGTCATTACACGGTCAAAGGCTGGACCGTGTTTTCGCGCAATTGGTCCCTGAGTTTTCACGCAGCTACTTGCAGCAATTGATTGAACAAGGCGATGCCTTGGTGGAAGGGCGTGTGACCACCAAGGTAGCAGCCAAAGTCCGTTTGGGGCACCAATTACAAATCACACTGCGTGCAACCCCTCAGTCCCAGGCCTTTGTGCCAGAAGCCATGCCCATTGATGTGGTTTTCGAGGATGAGCACCTGCGTGTGATACACAAACCTGCTGGTTTGGTGGTGCACCCTGCGCCTGGCAATTGGGGGGGCACTTTGCTCAATGGCCTGTTGGCTCTGGACCCTAAAGCCAGCGAAGTCCCTCGCGCTGGCATTGTTCACCGTTTGGACAAAGACACCAGTGGTTTGATGGTGGTGGCCCGAACTCGACAGGCCATGGACGCGCTGGTCGATCAAATTGCTGCCCGTGAGGTGCACCGACAATATCTGGCCATGGCCCATAAAAGCTGGACAGGTTCTGCCCAAAAGCATGTGGATGCTGCCATTGGCAGAGATCCGACCAATCGCTTGCGCATGGCGGTGGTGGATTTGACCCATCAATCGGGCAAAACCGCTTCAACGACCCTTGATTTGCTGGCTCAAGGTGAGCGTTGCTGCCTGGTTCGTTGCACTTTGCACACGGGGCGTACACACCAAATTCGAGTGCACATGGCCCACATCGGCCACCCGTTGATTGGCGATGGGGTTTACGGCGGTACGCCATTGGGCGGCATGGCTCGTCAAGCTCTGCATGCATGGCGTTTGGCTTTCGTCCACCCCATCACCGGCGACAGCATCGATTTGCAAACCGACTGGCCACAAGACATGGCTGATGCATTGCATCCATTGGGCCTCAGTTACAATTTGGCAGCTGAAATCTAAGCGTTGCTTGAATCCCCAGTCTGAGTCATTGACGTTTTGCCGAATCTTGAGGCCTGCGTTTGACCATGGTGGCAGCTGATTCCCTAACCTCGCCGTGAGGCGTTTTTTTCCGAAAGACCGACACCATGAACATGGCGCAAGCCAAGCGTGTCCTGGAAGCGGCGCTGCTCACTGCAGGCCAGCCACTGTCCCTGCGCGATCTTCGTGTTTTGTACGACGATGAGCTTGGGGCCGATACCCTGCGGTTGATGCTTCAAGAAATTGAACTCGAATGGGCGCACAAGGGCTTGGAGTTGGTCCATGTGGCGAGCGGTTGGCGTTTCCAAAGTCGACCCGAGCTGCGGTCTTTTCTAGATCGTTTGCACCCAGAAAAACCCCCTAAATACACACGAGCTGTCCTCGAAACCTTGGCCATCATTGCCTACCGTCAACCTGTCACTCGTGGCGACATGGAAGACATCCGCGGTGTCACGATTGGCTCTCAGATCCTCAAGCAACTTGAAGACCGGGGATGGGTTGAAGTGATCGGTCACCGAGAAACGGTGGGCCGCCCCAGTCTTTTTGCCACAACGCGTCAGTTTTTAGACGACCTGGGCTTGGCTTCTTTGGACCAGCTTCCTTTGTTGTCTCAGGTTGACCCGCAGATGTCGGCTTTGTCCAGCATGCTTGAAGAAGCCCCCTTGCAAGCGAGCTTGTCTTTGGACGAGGACCTGTCTGACGCCCCAATTCACTTGGCGTCACTCACCCATGTGCCCGATGCGGCCTCCACAATCGCCCTGAACGGGGATGAAACCCCCAACACATGAACGATCACTCTTCAAACGACCAGAACCCCAACGCTGGCGTTTACGCCAAACGCAAGCCTAGCGCCTTGGCGCCAGAACCGCAGGTTTCTTTCAAGCCCATCGCCTTGGCCGATGTGGTGTCTGGCCAATTCGATGACGAAGAGGTTGCTCAGGCCTTGTCCGAAGATTTGGGCAAGCGAGTTTTGGCACCACAAACCGATTCTCCCAAGTTGCACAAAGTGCTGGCCCAAGCGGGCATGGGGTCTCGGCTCGAGATGGAAAAGCTGATCACTGAAGGCCGGATTGCGGTCAACAACGAACCCGCTCACGTAGGCCAGCGTGTCCAATACGGTGATCAGATCAAGGTCGATGGCAAGCCGATTCGCATCCGCATTGACCCGCCACCTGCCCGTGTCATCGCTTACCACAAGCCTGCGGGTGAAATCGTCAGCCACGACGATCCGCAAAACCGTCCTTCTGTTTTTCGCAAATTGCCACGTTTGCAAAATGGCAAATGGCAGTCGGTGGGCCGTTTGGACCTGAATACGGAAGGGCTTTTGTTGTTCACCAGTTCCGGTGAATTGGCCAATCAGTTGATGCATCCCCGCTTTGGTTTGGAGAGGGAGTACGCCGTTCGTGTTCTGGGCGCCTTGAGCAAGGACGAAAAGCACCGCTTGCTGGACGGCGTCATGCTGGAAGACGGCCCTGCGCAATTCGGATCGATTGAAGATGGTGGCGGGGAGGGGTCCAACTGTTGGTACCGCGTCACCATTTCTGAGGGACGCAATCGGGAAGTACGCCGCATGATGGAGTCCGTAGGCCATGCGGTCAGCCGTTTGATCCGCATTCGTTATGGCGCTATGGTGCTGCCACATGGTTTGCGCCGAGGCGCTTGGCTGGAGCTGGACGAGACGGACATCCGTTCTTTGATGCGAGCGGCGGGAACGTCCGATCGCCCCCGCGCTGTGACCGAGCCTGTGACGCGGACTAACCGCAATGACAGACGTCCGCGAACCGGTGGTCAAGGGCGTGCGGGCACGGCTGTACCAAGAGCCAAACCCGCGGCCAAGCCGAATCAAGCGCCCGGTGGATCGGGTTTGCATGTCAAATCGGATGCCCCCAAAAATGAAGCCAAGTACATCGGTGCTGAAAGCTTCAACCGTTTGAAAAAAGTCCCGGGTAGTTCGGGGCGTGGGGGACGAGGCGGCAGCAAAACCAGCCGTTGAGTTGATTCTTCTATGGAAATTGCCCACTGGCATGAGACCCTTGCTTTGGCGGGGTCGAGGCCTTTGCAGGACACACTCAGGTTAGAATATCTGGCTTTGCTGCTAGGCAAATTTGCTTTATAAAACTCTTGAAATAGGAAAAAATCATGGCCATCGAACGCACTCTCTCCATCATCAAGCCGGACGCCGTCGCCAAAAACGTTATCGGACAAATCTATGCCCGTTTTGAAGCAGCAGGCCTGAAGGTTGTGGCCGCCAAGATGGTGCACCTGTCGCGTGGCGAAGCAGAGCAGTTTTACGGTGTGCACAAAGCACGTCCTTTCTTCAAAGATTTGGTTGATTTCATGATCTCCGGCCCGGTCATGATTCAAGCCCTCGAAGGTGAGAACGCGATTGCCAAAAACCGTGATCTGATGGGCGCTACCGACCCCAAGAAAGCCGATGCGGGCACGATCCGCGCCGATTTTGCTGACAGCATCGACGCCAACGCTGTGCATGGTTCCGACGCCCCTGAAACAGCCGCAGTTGAAATCGCTTTCTTCTTCGCTGGCTTGAACGTTTACGCACGCTGATCGCTTTGCGGCTTTCGCCCGTCCCGACCCCCATGACGGCCAACCTTCTTGAGTTTGATCTGGATGGTTTGGCCGTTTTTTGCGAGGGGCTGGGCGAAAAGCGCTTCAGGGCCACCCAGTTGTTTCGCTGGATTCACCAGCGGGGCGCTGCGGATTTCGATCATATGAGCGACTTGGCCAAATCACTGCGCCAAAAACTCCAGGCTCATGCCCACATCTCGGCATTGCCTGTCATCAGCCAACACATTTCAACCGACGGCACCATCAAGTGGTTGTTCGATGTCGGCGATGGCAATGCCATCGAATCTGTGTTCATTCCCGAAGACGACCGGGGCACTCTGTGTATCTCTTCTCAAGCGGGTTGTGCAGTCGGCTGTCGCTTTTGCTCTACAGGTCACCAAGGCTTCAGCCGCAACCTCACCACGGGTGAGATCCTTGCACAGTTGTGGTTTGCCGAGCATTTTTTACGTAAGCACCTGAATACGCCAGACCGCGTCATCTCCAACGTGGTGATGATGGGCATGGGCGAACCCCTTCAAAACTACTCGGCGTTGGTGCCAGCTTTGCGCGCCATGCTCGATGACCATGGTTATGGCCTCTCTCGCCGCCGCGTGACGGTATCGACGTCGGGCGTAGTGCCCATGATCGAGCGGTTGTCGGGCGATTGCCCGGTCGCCTTGGCAGTTTCTTTGCATGCACCCAATGATGCGCTTCGCGACAACTTGGTGCCTCTCAACCGCAAATACCCGCTTGCTGAACTCATGCAGGCTTGCATTGGTTACCTGGCCCACGCGCCTCGCGACTTCATCACTTTTGAATACTGCATGCTGGATGGTGTCAACGACCAAGTCGAGCATGCCAGTCAATTGATCGATTTGGTGCAAAAACACGCCCGTCAAGGCTTGCGCTGTAAATTCAACCTGATTCCTTTCAACCCGTTTCCGGCCTCAGGCTTGCTGCGATCACCCCATGCCCGTGTGCAGGCTTTTGCCAAGCACCTGCAAGATGCTGGTTTGGTGACCACGGTGCGTAAAACCCGTGGGGATGACATCGATGCAGCTTGTGGACAATTGGCTGGGGATGTGAAAGATCGCACGCAGGTTCAATCCCGCATGGCTCAGCAACGCGTTGTGCCATTGGTGCGACACGCGACACCTGCGGGTCAGGAGTGACCGAATGAACAACGATTCCGATAACCAATCGGGCTCCCCCATGACGGCGGGGCAGATGCTGCGGGAGGCCAGAATGAAGGCGGGTGTTCATGTGGCCGTTTTGTCCGTGAACCTCAAGGTGCCTGTTCGGCAGTTAGAGGCCCTAGAAGCCAATGCCTTTGATGCCGACAAGGGACCGGTTTTTTACCGAGGATTGGCGTCCAGTGTGTGCCGGCAGTTGAACCTTGACCCTGTACCCGTTTTGGCTCTGTTGCCGCGACCATCGGGTCAGCTAACTGCCTTGAAACACATTCAGCAACCGTCAACACTGACGCATGCCCAAAAGAGCAGGACCTTTCAAGCCAAGTTGACATCCAAGGTTTTTTGGCTGGGGGCCTTTTTGTTGGCATTGACATTGTCGTTTGTTTGGATGCCTTCCCCTCTTCATTGGGGTTGGTTGGACCTGTCCAGATTACCCTGGTCGCAAAGCGACGCCAGGGTTGACGTGATTCAAGATATTCGTGTTGCACCCACTCAATCGACTTCAGACAGGGCTTTTTCGCAGACGCGCACTGAACCTTTGAGCCCATCGTCAGTCAGCTTGCCACCTTCAGGGCTTGAGCCAGTTCCTGCGCTCTTGGCCGTGACGCAAGAGGGCAGTGCCATCAAAAATCCTTTCGTAGGTTTGACAGGGCCGACAGTCAAATCTGCACCGTGGGTTTTCAAGGCTTCGGCTGAAAGTTGGTTGGAATTGCGCGATGCTCAAAATGTGGTGGTCTGGAGTGGCCTTTTGAAGGCCGGCGACACCACCCGGATTGACAGTCCACTGCCTGTTCGTGTGGTGGTGGGGCGCGCTCAATCGGTGAGCGTCACACTGCGTGGCGAGGCCTTTGATTTGAAGCCACATACCCAAGTGACCGTGGCACGGTTTGAAGTGAAGGAGTAATCATGTCTTCTGTTTTGACTTCGTCATCGGACCATCCGATTGAAATTGCCAAACCTCTCAAGAGAGTCAGCAGGCAGTCTCGCGTTGTCTGGGGTTCCAAAGTGGTCACGGTGGGCGGTGGGGCACCTGTCAGGGTTCAATCCATGACCAACACCGACACCGTGGATGTCATTGGCACGGCCATACAAGTTAAAGAGTTGGCGATTGCAGGCTCAGAGATGGTGCGCATCACCGTCAACACGCCTGAGGCTGCTCAAGCGGTTCCACACATTCGCGATCAGCTTGACAAAATGGGCATCGATGTGCCTTTGATTGGCGACTTTCACTACAACGGCCACCGTTTGTTGACCGACTATCCGGCTTGCGCAGAAGCATTGTCCAAATACCGCATCAATCCAGGTAATGTGGGTAAAGGCGACAAGCGTGATCTTCAGTTCGGGCAAATGATCGAAGCCGCTATGCGTTGGAACAAGCCCATTCGCATTGGTGTCAATTGGGGTAGTCTGGACCAAGAGCTTTTGGCTGAGTTGATGGATTTGAACAGCCAGCGAGCAGCGCCTTGGGAAGCCCGACAAGTCATGTACGAGGCCCTGATTTCTTCGGCCATTTCTTCTGCCCAAAGGGCTGAAGCCATGGGCTTGTCTGGGGACCAGATCACACTCTCGTGCAAGGTGTCGGGCGTGCAGGACTTGATATCGGTGTACCGAGAACTGGGCCACCGTACCGATTATGTTTTGCACCTCGGCCTGACCGAGGCGGGCATGGGCACCAAAGGCACAGTGGCATCTGCTGCTGCCTTGTCGGTCCTGCTCCAAGAAGGCATTGGTGACACCATTCGAGTGTCACTCACGCCTCAGCCGGGCGAGGCCCGCACGCAAGAGGTGGTGATCGCTTCTGAGATTTTGCAGTCCTTGGGTTTGCGTATTTTTGTGCCCAGTGTGACCGCGTGCCCCGGTTGCGGTCGCACCACCAGCAGCACTTTCCAAGAGCTGGCTAAACAAATTGACGATTTTCTGCGTGCACAAATGCCTGTCTGGCGTGTGCGCTACCCCGGGGTCGAAAACCTCAAAGTGGCTGTGATGGGTTGCATCGTGAATGGCCCAGGCGAGAGCAAGCACGCTGACATCGGCATCAGCCTGCCGGGTACGGGTGAGGCGCCAGCTGCCCCTGTATTCATTGATGGCGAAAAGCGCCTGACTTTGCGTGGCGAAGGGATTGCGCAAGAGTTTCAGGTGCTGGTTGAAAACTACATTGAGAACCGCTTTGGTTCCGAATCTGCAGAACAAAAATGAGCGACGCGCTGAAAGAAAACACCTCTTCAAAATCCGACAAAGCCACCAAGCCGCAAAAGCTGGTGGGCGTGAAGGGCATGAACGATATCTTGCCGCCAGACGCAGCCCGTTGGGAGTGGCTGGAGGGTCAAGTTCGCACCTTGATGGCGCGTTACGCCTACAGAAATGTGCGTTTACCCATCGTTGAGCCCACCGCTTTGTTTGTGCGCGGCTTGGGCGAAGTGACTGACATCGTTGAAAAGGAAATGTATTCCTTTGAAGACCGCTTGAACGGCGAGCAGCTGACTTTGCGCCCTGAAGGCACTGCTGGCTTGGTGCGTGCGGTGGTTGAGCATAACTTGCTCTACGAAGGTGGCAAGCGCCTGTATTACATGGGGCCGATGTTTCGGCATGAGCGTCCGCAGCGTGGTCGTTACCGCCAGTTTCACCAAGTCGGTGCCGAGGTGCTTGGGTTTGGCGGCGCCGAGGTGGATGCCGAGCTGATCTTGCTGGCCAATGACCTGTGGAAGGTGTTGGGTCTGAAAGACGTGCGCCTTGAACTGAACAGTCTGGGGCAGCCGGCCGAGCGCCAAGCCCACCGCGCTGCCTTGATCGCTCACCTTGAAAAGCACAAGGATGCTCTCGACGATGAGGCCAAAAGACGCCTTCACAGCAACCCGCTGCGCATTTTGGACACCAAAAATCCGGCCATGCAAAGTGTGGTCGAAGCGGCACCCCGTTTGCTTGACTTTTTGGGTGAGGCCTCTTTGGCGCACTTCAACGCGGTCAAGGCGATTTTGGATGCCAATGGCATGGTCTTCACCATCAACCCGCGCTTGGTGCGCGGCATGGACTACTACAACCTCACTGTGTTCGAGTTCATCACCACGAGCCTGGGCTCGCAAGGCACGATTTGCGGCGGTGGCCGTTATGACTACCTGATTGAACAAGTTGGCGGTAAGCCGTCACCTGCGGTGGGCTGGGCTTTGGGTGTCGAGCGCGTGTTGGAACTCATCAAAGAGCAGGGCGAGACCCTGCCAGACTTGGCCCCTGATGTTTACGCCATCATTCCAGAAGCCGCGGCCTTGCCCGTGGCCATGCAGGTTCTGCAGTCCTTGCGAGCTTGCGGCGTGTCGGCCCAAATGCATTCGGGCAGTGGCGAAGGCATGGGCAGCATGAAGTCTCAATTTAAAAAGGCCGATGGCTCTGGTGCTCGTTTTGCCTTGATTTTTGGGGCCGAAGAATTGGCCTTAGGACGGGTGGCCGTTAAATCCTTGCGGGATGGCGTAGGGGTTCAGCGCACCGAGTCTTTGGGCACTGTGGCCGACTGGGCCCACAGCCTACAATCACACTTTTGATGTTTACCGAATAGTCAATACACCATGGCCAAAGCCCTCGACCTTGAAGAACAAGAACAACTTGACCAGATCAAGCATTTTTGGAAGAAATACGGCAACCTGATTTCTTGGGTTTTGATCGCCGTTTTGGGCGCATACGCATCTTGGAACGGCTACCAATACTGGCAGCGGGATCAGGCGGCCAAGGCTGCTGTTCTCTTCGATGAGGTTGAGCGTTCGGCCAATGCTGGCGATTTGGCGCGGGTCCAGCGGAGCTTGGCGGACATCAAAGACAAATACTCCGGTACTTTGTTTGCCCATCAGGCCTCTTTGGTTGCGGCCAAATTCTTAAGCACCCAAGGCAAATCTGCTGAGGCGCAAGCAGCCCTGAAATGGGTGGTGGGTGCTGCGCCAGAGCCAGCTTATCGTGACATTGCCCGACTCCGTTTGGCTGCTCTTTTATTGGACGATGGGTCAATGGATGAGGCCATGTCTCAATTGACTCAGCCCTTCGTACCATCTTTGATGGGTTTGGCTTCGGATTTTAAGGGTGATGTTTTGTCAGCCAAAAATCAAAAGCCCGAAGCCTTGTCTGCTTATAAAAAAGCATGGGATGAATTGAGCGAGATCCCTGATTACCGCCGTTTGGTAGAAGCCAAACTCAATGCTTTAGGAGTCGATCCACAAGCTCTAGCATCATCAGGAAAGACCCAGTGATGGCGCCTATGTTTTCAGTGGTGTCGCGTCTCATGCTTGTGGCTGCGGCCTTGCTTGTGGGTGCTTGTTCGAGTGCACCTGAAAAACCCAAGGCTTCGCCTTTGCCTGCAGTCAGTGGTACTTTCAAAGTTCAACCGGTTTGGAAGAGCCAAATCGGGTCCGTGTCACCACAGTTGCTTCCTTCCGTGCATGGGCAGCAGATGGCGTTGGCCTCTTCGCAAGGCCAGCTGGCCTTGATCGATGTTCTCAATGGCCGTGATATTTGGCGCCTTAATCTGAACGCGCCGATCCAAGCGGGTGTGGGGGGCGACGGTCGCCGCTTTGCAGTGGTGACCCAGGCCAATGAATTGGTGGTTGCCGAGGCGGGCAAGGTTTTGTGGCGGCATGTTTTGCCTGCCTTGTCTTACACCCCTCCGTTGGTTGCTGGTGATCGCGTGTTTGTGATGACCGGCGACAGAGCCGTGACGGCTTTTGATGCCGACACCGGGCAACGACTTTGGGGCCAACAGCGTCCCAGCGATCCTTTGTTGCTTCGTCAAGCGGGCCTGTTGATGCCTCTCGGGGACAACCTCTTGGTCGGGTGGGGGGGGCGACTGGCCTCTCTCAATCCATTGACAGGCGCTGTGCGCTGGGAAACTTTGGTGGGCGTGACCCGCGGCACCAATGAAGTTGAGCGCTTGGTTGATTTGGTGGCCGGTACCAGTCGTCAAGGCAATCTCGTTTGTGTTCGCTCTTTCCAAACGGCTGTCGCCTGTTTGGACGGTCTGACGGGACGCATGGCGTGGTCCCGTCCCGCCCAAGGCCATCAAGGTCTGGATGGCAACGAACAAATTTTGGTGGGATCGGAGTCGGATGGCAAAGTATTGGCTTGGCAGCGCAGCACGGGCAACCCACTTTGGACGCAAGACGCTTTGCGCTTTCGCGGTCTGAGCATGCCTTTGCTTTTGAACAATGCGGTGGTGGTGGGCGATCAAGAGGGTTGGCTTCACTTTTTATCGCCACAAAATGGTCAAGCTTTGCAACGCGTGGCCACAGACAGCAGTGCCATCATGGGCAAGCCAATTTGGTCTGGGCAGATGTTGGTGGTGGTGACACGCACCGGGGGCGTTCATGGTTTTCGCCCTGAATGATGGATCGGAAAATTTTTAAGTGAAACCCGTATTGGCCCTCGTTGGCCGCCCCAATGTGGGCAAATCGACCCTCTTTAACCGCCTGACCAAAAGCCGCGATGCCATCGTGGCTGATTTTGCGGGTCTGACTCGCGACCGCCACTACGGCAATGGCAAACAAGGTCGCCAAGAATTTATCGTTATCGACACCGGGGGCTTTGAGCCGGACGCCAGCACCGGTATCTACAAAGAAATGGCCAAGCAAACGCAGCAAGCTGTTGCTGAAGCTGACATGGTGATCTTTGTGGTGGATGCACGCGGCGGGCTGTCAGCACAAGACCACGACATTGCCAAATACCTGCGCAAAATTGGCAAACCCACTTTGCTGGTCGCCAACAAAGCTGAGGGCATGCTCGAAGGCATTCAACTGACGGAGTTCTACGAGCTGGGCTTGGGAGAGGTGATCGCCATTTCGGCTGCTCACGGTCAAGGTACGCGTGGCTTGGTCGAGTTGGCATTTGAATCGCTGAACCTGCCCGATGAACCCGAAGAGACCGAAGATGACCCCTCGGTCATCAAGCTCGCCGTGGCGGGTCGCCCCAACGTGGGCAAGTCAACCCTGATCAATACCTGGTTGGGCGAAGAACGTTTGGTTGCGTTCGATATGCCCGGCACCACACGCGATGCGATCTCGGTGCCGTTTGAAAAGCAAGGTCAGAAATTTGAGTTGATTGATACCGCTGGTTTGCGTCGTAAAGGCAAAGTGTTTGAGGCGATCGAAAAGTTTTCAGTGGTCAAAACGCTGCAAGCCATTGAGTCGGCCAACGTTGTGCTCTTGCTCCTGGATGCTGAGCAGGGCGTGACCGACCAAGATGCGCACATTGCTGGTTATGCCCTTGAAAGTGGCCGTGCCATGGTTTTGGCCGTCAACAAGTGGGACGCGGTTGACGAATACCAGCGTCAATTGGTGCAACGCTCAATCGAAACACGCTTGCCGTTTTTGAGCTTTGCGAACATGCACTTCATTTCGGCCAAAAAACGCCAAGGTTTAGGTCCTGTATGGGCTTCAATCGTTCAGGCTCACAAGGCGGCGATGTGCAAGATGAGCACGCCGATTTTGACGCGCTTGTTGTTGGAGGCTGTTCAGTTCCAAAGTCCGCAACGCGGTGGCATGTTCCGTCCTAAACTGCGTTATGCCCACCAAGGGGGAATGAATCCCCCAGTGATTGTGGTTCACGGCAATTCGCTGGAGCACGTTACTGACACTTACAAGCGGTTTTTAGAGGGGCGTTTTCGCAAGGCCTTCAACCTTTCAGGAACGCCACTTCGGATCGAGATGAAAACATCGACCAATCCCTTTGCTGATAAGGAATCCAGTTGAGGCTCGAGGGATTCATCTCATCTCAAATGGTCACCACAGGCCCTGTGGTAAGGTCAAGACTTTCAAACTTCTGAACACGGAGCATATCGTGAGCAATAAAGGCCAACTTTTGCAAGACCCCTTCTTGAACGCACTGCGCAAAGAGCATGTGCCAGTGTCCATTTATCTGGTCAACGGCATCAAACTGCAGGGTCAAATTGAGTCCTTCGATCAATATGTTGTGTTGCTGCGCAACACCGTCACCCAGATGGTCTACAAACACGCTATTTCGACCATCGTTCCAGGTCGCTCTGTCACTTTCAGCACGCCTGAAACCGGCGAAATCACAGCCTGACCATGCCCTTTGTGGTTTGGGTGGCTTCTCTGGCCACCAAAGGTTGCTGATTTTGTCTGATGCATCCATTAAAAAAACAGCACCGACGCTTTTGATCGGTGTTGATTTTGGTTTGCCGCACTTTGATGCCGATCTGGTTGAATTGGGGCTGCTCGCTAAAACGGCCGGTTTGCTGCCTGTTGCTCGTTTGACGTGCAAACGAAAAGCCCCTGACGCCGCTCTTTTTGTGGGCACAGGCAAAGCCGAAGAAATCAAAGCGATGGCATTGCTTCACGGAGCGGTTGAAATTCTTTTTGACCAAGCCTTGAGTCCTGCACAGCAGCGCAATCTTGAACGACACATCGGTTTGCCGGTCAACGACCGCACTTTGCTGATTCTTGAAATTTTCGGACAACGAGCCCGCAGCCACGAAGGTAAATTGCAGGTCGAATTGGCCCGTCAGCAATACCTGAGTACCCGTTTGGTTCGGCGTTGGTCTCACTTAGAACGCCAAAGTGGCGGCATCGGCATGCGCGGCGGCCCAGGTGAGACGCAGATCGAACTGGACAAGCGCATGATCCAAGACTCGATCAAACGCATCAAGGAGCGATTGATCAAAGTCAAGCGCCAGCGCAGTACCCAGAGGCGTCAACGCGATCGCCGGGATACCTTCAATATTTCTTTGGTGGGCTATACCAATGCCGGAAAGTCCACACTGTTTAATGCTTTGGTCAAAGCCAGGGCTTATGCAGCCGACCAACTTTTTGCAACGCTGGACACCACCACTCGGCAGCTGTACTTGGGTGAAGCAGGCCGTTCAGTTTCCTTGTCAGACACGGTGGGTTTTATCCGTGATTTACCGCACGGCTTGGTGGAGGCTTTTCAAGCCACCTTGCAAGAAGCCACCGATGCTGACTTGTTGATTCATGTGGTGGATGCCTCAAATCCAGATTTTCCCGAGCAGATGTATGAAGTGCAAAAAGTTCTGTCCGAAATTGGCGCAGATCAAGTCCCACAGTTGTTGGTTTTCAATAAAATTGACGCATTAGACCGTGCGAGCTACCCCCTTCATATGCAAGATCAATACGAGTTGGACGGCAAGCCTGTTTCTCGTGTCTTTCTAAGTGCTCAAAGTGGTTTGGGCCTGTCCGTCTTGCGGACCGTTCTTTCGGACATTGTCAAGATTGTTTTGCCCGTGATCTCACTATCAGAAACTGATCCCCGTGACATTGGCCGGGAATATGAGGATGACATGCCCTGAGAGGCTTTCATTTTCGGCACAATGCTGTTTCGTCACATAGACAAAGATTTATCACCATGAATTTCCACCTTCCCCCCCTTCGATGGTCCTTGCTGCCTGCAAAGATTCGAGGCATGTTCAATCTGAACGACCCTCGTTGGGGTCGTGACGACGACAAGCCGTCCAACGATTCGGGTGCCAAACCCAACAACGATGTGCCGCCACCGGGGCCCAAGCCTGATGCTTGGCAACAGCCCTCCGGACGCAACCCTCAGCAGCAAAGCGGTCCACCTGATCTCGATGAGCTGTGGCGTGACTTCAACCGTAAACTGGGTCAAATTTTTGGTGGCAATGGCGGACCCCAGCGGCCTCAAGGCCCCAGCGGCTCTGGCGGAGGTTCGGGGGGGCCTGAAATTCCGGCCTTCATCAAGAACTTGGGCATTGGAGTCATCTTGGGTGGCGCTTTGCTGGTTTGGTTGGCAACGGGCTTCTTCATTGTGCAAGAAGGTCAGCAGGCTGTGATCACTCAGTTTGGGAAGTACCACTCTACGGTCAACGCCGGTTTTAATTGGCGTATGCCTTATCCAGTCCAACGCCATGAGTTGGTTTTTGTGACCCAAATCCGATCGGTTGACATTGGCCGGGACAACATCATCAAAGCCACGGGCCTGCGTGAGTCGGCCATGCTGACCGAAGATGAAAACATTGTTGAGATCAAGTTTGCTGTTCAATACCGTTTGAATGATGCGCGCGCTTACCTTTTCGAAAGCCGCGACCCAACACAAGCCGTTATTCAGTCTGCAGAAACTGCTGTGCGTGAGGTGGTTGGCAAGATGCGAATGGACTCGGCTTTGGCTGAGGAGCGCGATCAAATTGCCCCACGCGTGCGCGAAAAAATGCAGACCATTCTTGATCTGTACAAGGTCGGTATCGAAGTGGTAGGCATCAATTTGCAACAGGGGGGTGTTCGCCCACCCGAGCAAGTTCAGTCCGCATTTGACGATGTTTTAAAAGCAGGCCAAGAGCGTGAGCGTGCAAAAAATGAAGCTCAGGCCTATGCCAATGATGTTGTGCCTCGCGCAGTGGGTGCGGCCTCTCGCTTGAAGGAAGAGGCAGACGCTTACCGTGAACGTATCGTGGCGCAAGCTGAAGGCGATTCGCAGCGATTTAAAACCATCTTGCCTGAGTATCAAAAAGCGCCGCAAGTCATGCGCGATCGCATGTACACAGACACCATGCAGCAGATTTACAGCAACGTGACCAAAGTCTTGGTGGACAGTAAACAGGGCTCGAACTTGTTGTACCTACCGCTTGACAAAATCATGCAGCAGGTGTCCCAGGTCCCCCCCCCCATCATGGACTCCGCGCCAGCCACTGGTGGCAGTACCAACTCAGTTTCAACTGAAACGCGCTCCAGGGATACACAACGTTCGCGCGACCGCGATCCACGATAAGGACTAAGAAAATGAATCGCATCGGATTGTGGATTTCCAGCGCACTGGTTTTGTTTGCGCTTTTGAGTTCAACGCTTTTCGTGGTGGATCAACGTCAGTTTGGCGTTGTTTACGCTTTGGGTCAGATCAAAGAAGTGATCACCGAACCTGGTTTGCATTTCAAATTGCCTCCACCCCTCCAAAATGTCAACTACATTGACAAGCGCTTGCTCACCTTGGACAGCCCGGATAACGAACCCATGCTCACGGCTGAAAAGCAACGTGTGGTGATCGATTGGTATGTCCGCTGGCGAATCACCGACCCTCAGGCCTACATTCGAAATGTGGGTTTGGATGAAAAGGCCGGTACCAGCCAGCTCAACCGTGTTGTTCGCAACGCTTTCCAAGAGCAAATCAACAAGCGCACGGTCAAGGACTTGTTGTCGCTCAAGCGTGAAGAATTGATGGACGATGTCAAGGAAGATGTTTTGGCAGTTGTCCGTGGTGCCAAGCCTTGGGGCGTCGATGTGGTGGACGTTCGCATCACCCGTGCAGATTATGTCGACACGATCACTGAATCGGTTTACCGACGCATGGAAGCTGAGCGAAAGCGTGTCGCCAACGAGCTGCGCTCGACCGGTGCTGCTGAAGGTGAAAAAATTCGCGCAGATGCTGACCGCCAGCGTGAGGTGACTGTGGCCAATGCTTACCGTGATGCCCAAAAGATCAAAGGTGAGGGGGATGCCATGGCCGCCCGTTTGTACGCTGAATCGTTCGGCCGTGACCCACAATTTGCGCAGTTCTATCGAAGCTTGGAAGCTTACAAATCGAGCTTTAACAGCAAAGGCGATGTCATGGTTCTGGACCCCGGCAGTTCAGAGTTTTTCAAAGGCATGCGGGGCACACCTTCCAGCGCACCTTCACGAAAGTAAAGTTTGTTGGGCTCATTCCTTTTGGCTTTGGGCTTGATGCTCATTCTGGAAGGGCTGATGCCCATGGTTCTACCGCGGCTCTGGAAAAGCCTTTTTGAGCAAATGCTCAAGATGGACGATGGTCAAATTCGTCTCTTTGGCATGCTGATGGTGCTGGGTGGCATGTCCGTTATCTGGTTTCTTGCTTGAGGTCTTGGCGCTGATGCTCTTCGGCGCTCAAATTTGTTCTTTGTGTCAAATCAGATCCATTTGACTGGCACTTGACCGAAAATTAGACCGTCAACCCGGTAAAATCCCTTTTTTAACCGTCTCCCCCCATCCCCTCATGTCTGCTTGGGTCCTCCCGGATCACGTTGCCGATGTCTTGCCCTCTGAGGCTCGCCACATCGAAGAACTCCGCCGCGAATTGCTGGATACCGCCCGTGGCTATGGCTACGAGCTGGTCATTCCTCCGTTGCTGGAGCATTTGGAATCCCTGCTGACCGGCACGGGAGAAGCTTTGGATTTGCAAACTTTCAAACTGGTCGATCAACTTTCAGGTCGAACTCTGGGTTTGCGCGCCGACACCACGCCCCAAGTGGCGCGAATTGACGCCCATTTGCTTGGGCGGTCGTCTTTGACGCGTCTTTGCTATTGCGGCCCTGTTTTGCACACCCGTCCGGCGCGGCCGCATGCGACCCGTGAGCCCTTGCAACTGGGTGCAGAGATCTACGGTCATGCGGGTCCTGAAGCCGACCTGGAAATTTTGCAGTTGGCACTCGACTGTCTGTCTGCTGGTCGAGCGGGCAGTTTGCAAGTCGACTTGGCCGATGCCCGCATCGTCAATCGTTTGTTGCGCGATGAGATGCTGAGCGAAGACCTTCGCCACCAGATCCACGCCGCTTTGGCGCGTAAAGACGCCTCAAGCTTGAAGACTTTGTGCAAAAGCTTGTCACAGACGGTCCGCGAGGGCTTGCTTGCATTGGTCGACTTGTACGGTGATTTAAGTGTCCTTGATGTTGCCGCCGAGCGTTTACCCTTATATCCTGAGGTCTCTGAGTCTTTAGACCAATTGCGCTGGTTGTCGTCACAAATTTCCGGTGCTGCCGTGAGCTTTGATTTGGGCGATTCGCGTGGTTACGCCTATTACAGTGGCATGCGTTTTGCCGTTTATGCGCAAGGCGCATCCGATGCGTTGGCCAGGGGTGGCCGTTACGACGGCGTAGGTGCGGTTTTCGGCCATCGCATTGACCGTGACCGTCCGGCAGTTGGCTTCAGTTTGGATCTGAAAGAACTGGTCGCTGCTGTCAAGCCACTGCCCTTGCGCGCAGCCATTCGGGCCCCTTGGGGTTCATCTGCATCTTTGCACACGGCAATTGCATCTCTGCGCAGTCGCGGTGAAACAGTGGTTTGTGTTTTGCCCGGGCACGAAAGCGAAATCGACGAATTCCATTGCGACCGCGAACTGGTTGAAGCGGCTGGGCAATGGGTTGTACAAGCTCTTTGAGAAAGAACATTTCAAGCATGAACATGAAGCAAGGCCGTAACGTGGTCGTCGTGGGTACCCAATGGGGCGACGAGGGCAAAGGCAAACTGGTCGATTGGTTGACCGAAAGTGCCCAAGGCGTGGTGCGTTTTCAAGGGGGCCACAATGCGGGCCACACATTGGTCATCAACGGCGTGAAAACTGCTTTGCACTTGATCCCCAGCGGCATCATGCGCCCAGGCGTCAAGTGCTACATCGGCAACGGCGTTGTCTTGTCGGTGCCCAAGTTGCTCGAAGAAATTGCAGGCCTTGAAAAGGCTGGTGTTGAGGTTCGTTCACGCTTGCGTGTGAGCGAAGCCTGCCCATTGATCTTGCCTTACCACGTCGCCCTCGATGTGGGCCGCGAAGCCGCCAAAGAGAAAGCCGGCACGGCCAAAATTGGCACCACTGGCCGTGGCATTGGTCCGGCCTATGAAGACAAAGTGGCGCGTCGCGCATTGCGTGTGCAAGACCTCAAGTACCCCGAGCGTTTCGCCACTAAGCTGCGCGAAAACTTGGCTTTGCACAACGAGATTTTGGTCAATATTTTAGGCGCTGCGGCGGTGGACTTTGACACCACGTACAACGAAGCCATGGCCTACGCCAAGGACTTGTTGCCCATGGTGGCCGATGTTTCACGCGAACTCAACGAGGCTCACAATGCGGGTGCTAATTTGCTTTTCGAAGGCGCACAAGGAACTTTGCTGGATGTGGACCACGGCACTTACCCCTTTGTGACCTCCAGCAACTGTGTCGCGGGCAATGCCGCTGCCGGTGCGGGTGTGGGCCCGGGCATGCTGCATTACATTTTGGGCATCACCAAGGCTTACTGCACCCGCGTGGGTGGCGGTCCGTTTCCGACAGAGCTCGACTGGGAAACTCCCGGTACCCCCGGCTACCACATGTCTACCATTGGCGCTGAAAAAGGCGTGACCACCGGGCGTTCACGTCGCTGTGGCTGGTTTGATGCGGCCTTGCTCAAGCGCAGCGCTCAGGTCAATGGTTTGAGCGGTCTGTGCATCACCAAGCTCGACGTGCTCGATGGTCTGAAAGAATTGATGCTGTGCACCGGCTACGAACTGGATGGCGAAACGATTGACATCTTGCCCATGGGCGCAGACGAAATCGCCCGCTGCAAACCCATTTACGAAGTCATTCCTGGTTGGACAGAAACCACGGTGGGCGTGACCGAGATGGACAAATTGCCGGCGACCGCCCGTTATTACCTGGATCGCATTGCCGAAGTGACCGGTGTGCCTGTGCACGTGGTGTCCACCAGCCCGGACCGAGACCACACGATCTTGTTGCACAACCCCTTCGCGGTCTGAACCCCTTGGTCTGCGATCCCCTCGATTTCAACCCCTGACTTTTTTGGAGTGAACCCATGTTGACCGAAGACGGCAAACACCTGTACGTGAGTTACGACGAGTACCACAATTTGATCGAAAAGTTGGCAATTCGCATCCACCAGTCGGGCTGGCAGTTCGACACCATTTTGTGCCTGGCCCGTGGCGGCATGCGCCCAGGTGACATCTTGTCGCGCATTTTTGACAAGCCTTTGGCCATCATGTCTACCAGTTCTTACCGCGCCGATGCGGGCACGGTTCAGGGTCACTTGGACATTGCGCGCTTCATCACCACGCCCAAAGGTGAAATAGCGGGCAAAGTGCTGTTGGTCGATGATTTGGCCGACACTGGCCACACCTTGCGCGCCGTGGTTGACCAGCTCAAAAACAATTACAAGCCAGTGACGGAGCTGCGCACAGCCGTGATCTGGACCAAAGGGGTGTCCACCTTCAAGCCTGATTACTCGATCGAGGATTTGCCGACCAATCCTTGGATTCACCAGCCTTTTGAGCCCTACGACGCTATGCGTCCTGAAAAATTGTTGGAAAAGTGGAGCGTTTGATCCGCTTCGGACTTACCCGCATTTGCGTTGTTTCAGCCTCCTTCTGGAGGCTGTTTGCATTAGGATCCCTGCATGCAAGATGAATCCTCTAAAAACGCTTTCGGCCACATCACAACTGGCCTGATCCACCACCCCTATGTCCCACCCAGCGGTTTTGATGCACCGCAACCGGGTGTGTTCAAAGCGTCGACCGTTTACTTTCCCACGGTTGCGGCCATGCGGCAACGCGAGTGGAAGGACAAATCTGCCTACACCTACGGCTTGCACGGCACGCCCACCACTTATTTGCTGGAGGAGCGTTTGTGCGCTTTAGAGGGAGGCCAGCAATGTGTTTTGGTGCCCAGTGGGCTTGCTGCGTTGGCTTTGGTGGCTTTGTCTGTTTTGAGCGCCGGTGATGAGGTGCTCATTCCCGACAATGCTTACGGCCCCAACAAGGCGCTGGCTGATGGCGAGTTGCGCCACTTTGGCATTTCTCACCGCTTTTATGACCCCATGGACCCGGCCGATCTGACGAGTCAAATCACGCCGCAAACGCGCTTGGTCTGGCTCGAAGCGCCGGGCTCAGTGAGCATGGAGTTTCCTGATTTGCCGGAACTTGTGCGCCGTTGTCGCTTGCAAGGCGTCATGTGCGCGCTGGACAACACTTGGGGTGCTGGCTTGGCCTTTAAGCCATTTGATCTGTTGAATGATGCTCAGATAGACCCTTCAGGCACTGGCGGTCAAGGCAGTTTGTCGGTGGACATCAGCGCCCATGCGCTGACCAAATACCCCAGTGGTGGTGGTGATGTGCTCATGGGCAGCGTCATCACACGGGATGCGGCATTGCATATGAAAATCAAACTTTGTCATATGCGGCTAGGCTTGGGCGTGGCTGCCAACGATACCGAAACCGTTTTGCGCTCGCTGCCCAGCATGGACCTGCGTTACAAGGCCCACGACCAGACCGCCCGCGCTTTGGCAGCGTGGTGGCAAGACCAGCCGCAATGTGCGCAACTGATGCACCCCGCCTTTGAAGGGGCCCCCGGCCATCAACATTGGCAGACCTTGTGCGAGCGAAATCCAGGCAGTGGATTGGCAGCTGGCTTGTTCAGCGTCATGATCGATGCACGCTTTAGCCAAGCCCAGATTGACGCATTTTGTGACGGTTTGAAACTTTTCAAAATTGGCTACAGCTGGGGTGGGCCCGTGAGCTTGGTGGTGCCTTATGACATCGCGTCGATGCGAAAAAAATGGCCTCGTCACTTAAAACATGGCACGCTGGTTCGTTTTTCTACGGGTCTTGAATCTGCGCATGACCTGATACTTGACCTGCATCAAGCAGTGCAAGCGCATTTGCCCATGCCCTGATCATGCAGGTCAAGAAAAAAGTGATTGTTTGAATCAAAGCCTACAGTTTGGGCACTTGGATGACTGTTCAAAGCCAGTCTGTAGCGTTACCCTGATCGTTTCATTTTGGGAAACGCATCTTTGCCATGACCGCTGCAGACAATTTCCCTGAGCATGATTCAGACCTGCCCAGCATGGCCACGCCTTATGTGCCGCCGCCACCCGTTGGGCCGCGATCGCGCATGCGGTCCTTGGGTTTTGTGGACCCTTTTCGCTGGTTGCGCCGAGGTTTGAGTGATTTGCGTCACCATCCGGGTATTGCCCTGTTTTATGGCCTGTGTTTTTGGGGTATGGCGCAGGTGCTGGCCTGGGTTTTCCAGCACAAGCCTGAATACACCATGTCCTTGGTTTCAGGCTGTTTGCTTTTAGGGCCTTTTTTGGCCATGGGTCTTTACGATGTCAGCCGTAAGCGCGAAAGTGGCGAACTGCCTGAGATGGTTTCGTCGCTCATGTGCTGGGACATACATCGCCGCAGCATGGCCATGCTGGTGTTGGTGCTGATGGTGTTGGAGCTGCTCTGGGGCAGGGCGTCATTGGTGGTGTTTGCCGTGTTCTTCAACACCGGCATGCCCTCCACAACCGGGGTGATCGAGGCGATATTCAACCGACAAAATATGGACTTCCTTCTGGTTTACTTGGCGGTGGGCGGCGCTTTTGCTGTGCTGGTCTATGGCTTGTCGGTGGTGTCGATTCCCATGATTTTGGACCGCGACACCGATGCCATCTCGGCGGTCATCACCAGTTTGCGGGTGGTTTTCTCACACCCAGGTGTGATGCTGCTCTGGGGCTTGCTGCTCAGTGTTTTGGTGCTGCTGGCCCTGTGGCCATGGGGGCTAGGGATCATCGTCGTGGGGCCTTGGCTGGGTCATGCCAGCTGGCATGCTTATCGGGGCAGTGTCGAGTGGGATGAATACCCCAAAGAAGCTGTTACATTGGGCAGCACAAATTAAAGGAGCCATCTTGGCCACACCCAACTACGGATTCGAAAAGCGCCAGAAAGAATTGGCCAAAAAACGCAAAAAAGAGGACAAGCTCAAAGCCAAGTCTGATCGGAAATCGGGCCTGTTGGCCGAAGACGGCTCTGAAATCGAGGGCGATGAGATCGATGCCAACACTGCCGCGCCAGGAGCGGCCGAATCCTCAGCACCTGCAGCGTGAGCGAACTACCACGGATCTGAAAAGAACTTTGCAAAAAAAAGGTGTTCAGACCGATTGCACCAGTTGCTTGGCCAATGACAGCATGTGAGCCATGCTGTGGCTGGCGGGCGAAATCAGGGGCGCTTTGGCATAGTGCACAAAATTTTTGCCCGTAGATGTCTCGTAGCCAGGGTCGTAATGTCCTGAGAGTAACTCAGTCACCACCTCACGCATTTCTCCCCGTTCGATCCGATCTTGCCAGCCTTGCACCACGGCTTTGCCGCGCAGGGCGGTGAGACGTTCAAGCCGGTCGGCAAACAGGGCGCGGTCTTGCGTGAAAAACGCATAGTCTTCTAGCAGTAAATTCACCCGGTTGTCCAGCGACAGTTCTATGCGCAGACATGGACTCGCACGCATGGCCACCATCAGTTCTGCGGGCACGGTCAAATTACCTACCTTCTTGCTCTCTGCTTCCACAAAGACGTGCCTGTCGGCGCTGAAACCGCGTAAAGCATTCCAAACTTGGGTGTCGAAAGCTTTTTGCGTAGGTTGAGGCGTGCCGGGAATCAATCCCAGTACTGAGCTGCGGTGGCAGGCAATGGCTTCAAGGTCTAATACCTGCGCACCCTGTTGTGCCAACGCTTGGAGCAAACGCGTTTTGCCCGAACCTGTAGGGCCACACAGCACCTGAAACTGCAGGCGTTGTGCTTGGCGCGGCGTGTCTTCCATCACCTCTTTGCGAAAAGCTTTGTAACCACCCTCAATCAGGTGCACCTTGAAACCAATTTGCCCCAAGATCAGTGCCAGCGAATTGCTTCGTTTGCCGCCGCGCCAGCAATACACCAGGGGTTGCCAGCTGCGTGGCTTGTCCATCACTTTTGCTTCGATGTGACGGGCAATGTTTTTGGCGACCAACGCGGCGCCCACTTTTTGCGCTTCGAAGGGGTTAACTTGCTTATAAAGTGTTCCGACCTTGATGCGTTCTTCGTTGTTGAGCGAGGGCCAGCTCAGTGCGCCGGGGAGGCAGTCTTCGGCGTGCTCACTTTCTGAGCGAGCGTCCAGGATCGCATCAAATTGGTTCAGTTGGGCCATAGCATCTGCGGCCGAAATCAGGTGAAGGCTCATTTCAATTGTTTCTTCAAAGTGGGCCACACATTGGCCAGCAAGCGCGGCTGCGCCGCTTCATTGGGGTGAATGCGGTCGGGCTGGAACCATTTGAGCGGATCCGGGTCATCGCCAACGCCTTTCAAAAAGAAAGGCACCAGCGCCGCCTTTTGGCTTTTAGCCACTTGTGCGTAAGCAGCTTCAAACTGGCGGGCCATGTCGGGGCCGTAATTGGGCGGCATTTGCATGCCCAGCAGCAGCACCTGTGCGCCAGTACTCTTGGACTGTTTGGTCATTTCGAGCAAGTTGCCTTCCGTCATGGCCATGGGCAAGCCGCGCAGGGCGTCGTTGCCACCCAGCTCGATCACCACATGGCTGGGCTGGTGCTTTTTGAGCAAGGCGGGCAGACGAGAGCGACCACCTGATGTGGTGTCACCACTGATGCTGGCGTTGATCACTTCTACGCCAGGTTTTTCTTGTGTCAATTGCTTTTGTAGCAAAGCCACCCAGCCTGTGCCTCTGGCCAAGCCGTACTCAGCGCTCAGGGAGTCACCCAAGACCAAAATGCGTTGCACAGATGCAGGTGAGGTGGCTTGAAGAGACGTGGCAAAGCCCCAGCCGACCAGGGCCAGCAGGGTAAAGGTAAAGTGGCGTCGTCTCAACAAAGGTGTGTGCATGCCTGAATCCATCATTGCCGTGCGTGGCGTCTCTAAAAGTGTGCAAGATGCCAGCGGTCAGCTGGACATTTTGCGCGATATCGATTTTTCGTTGAACGCCGGGGAAACAGCAGCCATTGTCGGTGCTTCCGGTTCTGGCAAAAGCACTCTGCTGGCGATTTTGGCGGGTCTTGACACACCCAGCAGTGGGCAAGTGGTTTTGGCTGGCCAATCGCTTTTTGATTTATCGGAGGACGAACGCGCCGCTCTGCGCGCCCAACATGTGGGTTTTGTGTTTCAAAGTTTTCAACTGATGCCCAACCTCACGGCGCTCGAAAACGTGATGCTGCCCCTTGAATTGGCCGATCGGCCGGATGCACGCAGCACCGCTACGGCCATGCTGCAGCGCGTGGGTTTAGGCGAGCGCCTCAAGCACCTGCCCAAAGTCTTGTCGGGTGGTGAACAGCAGCGAGTGGCTTTGGCCCGCGCCTTTGTGGTGCAGCCTGAATTGCTGCTGGCCGATGAGCCCACAGGCAGCCTCGACCATGCCACCGGCGAAGCCATCATGGATTTGATGTTCGCGCTCAATCGTGAACAAGGCACCACCTTGATTTTGGTCACGCACGACCGTCAGTTGGCTGCCAGGTGCGAGCGCAGTCTGGTGATTCAGGCTGGCCATTTGAGCGAGGCGACCTCCGGGCTCAGCAAATAGAACCGTAACGCTCATCTCTCAGTGCTTTGGGGAACAACGATAATCAACGCATGTCATCCCACAAAGTGCTATTCGGCTTCCATGCCGTCGGCGTTCGCCTCAAGATCGCCCCCCAATCTGTTGTTGAAATCCATTTCGAAGTCACCCGCCGCGACGCCCGCATGCGGCAGTTCATCGACAAGGCCCGTGACTCGGGCATGCGCATGATCGAATCAGATGGCGAGCGATTGTCCAAGCTGGCAGGTGGTCATGGCCATCAGGGCGTTGTGGCTTTGGTCACGCCCATTCCGCAAAACCACTCTCTGGATGACCTGCTTGATACTGTCGAAGGTCCGCCCTTGCTCTTGATCTTGGATGGCGTGACCGATCCGCACAACCTTGGCGCTTGCCTGCGTGTGGCCGATGGTGCCGGTGCACATGCGGTGATCGCCCCCAAAGACCATGCCGCCGGCATCAATGCCACCGTAGCCAAAGTCGCCAGCGGTGCAGCTGAAACCATGCCTTACTTCATGGTGACCAATCTGGCGCGCACTTTGGGTGAGCTCAAAGAGCGCAGCATATGGGTGATTGGTACGAGCGATGATGCGCCTCGCAACATCTACCAAGCTGATCTGAAAGTGCCCACTGCTTTGGTGTTGGGCGCTGAGGGCGACGGTATGCGTCAGCTGACACGTAAAAATTGTGATGAGTTGGTCAGCATCCCGATGCGCGGAGCGGTTGAAAGCCTGAACGTGTCGGTGGCCAGTGGAGTTTGCCTTTACGAAGCCTTGCGTCAACGCAGCTGAGTTGCCCCTTAGACATCACCCTCAAATCATCTAATTCCAATATGTTCCAAAGATCCATCCTCTCCGTGTGTGTGCTTGCTGGTTTGCTGGCCTTCTTGTCGGCCTGTACGCAGGAGCAGCAAAACAAAATCAGCCGTGGCATTCAAAATTGGACGGGTACCAACGGCGTGATGGAGGTTTATGCGGGTGACAAACTCGTTCGCCGTTTCATTCAGGTCGACAAAGTCAGCACGGCGTTGGGAACCGATGACAAACAGCCACGCGCCTACCGGTATGGCTATGGGGTGTTGGATGAGAACCTGAACATGGCCGTCGACCCCGGCGAGAAGAAAGTCTATTTTGAGGTGAGCGACTATTCGAACACGGTGTTTTTCGAAAGTCCACGCTGATTTAAAAAGTCTTTAGATCCAACCCAAAGCCCCAATCACGGCGCCCGCTCCAAGCAACCAAAGCAGGTGAATGCGGGTCCGCCAAACCAAGAGCATCGAGGCCAAGGTCAAGAGCCAAAGTGGCCAGTCTCTTTTCGGATCGTTGTGACTGGCGGTCAATAGCCAACCCGTAGAAACCAACAAGGCAATAACCACCGGGGCCATGCCTAATTTGAAGGCCTTGATGCCGCGTTTGTCTCGGTGACGATGCGCCCATTGCGTGGTGGTGTAAGTTAATACGGAAGACGGCAGCATGATGCCTAAAAGGCTGAGAAAAACGCCCAAGCTCGACAAAGCGACGCTCATCCAACCGCCACCCAATCCGGCTCCTGCATTCAGCCCCACGTTCCAACCAATGACAGCCACAAAGAGAACATTTGGACCCGGAGATGCTTGTGCCAAAGCAATGGAGGAGCTGAACTGCTGATCGGTTAACCACCCGTTATCGTCCACCAAAAACCGGTGCATGTCTGGCGCAGTGATGATGGCCCCGCCCACCGCCAAAAGAGAAAGCGATAAAAAGTGGTTAAAAAACGTCAGCCAATCACCGATCGTCAATTGCAAACTGATGATCATGTTGGGGCCTCGAGTTCAGCCAGTCTTGTCAGCTGAAGATAAGCCCATGAGCAGGCCAGGGAGCCAATGCCCAGCAATACCCAAAGCAGGGGCCAGCGCAACAAACTCACACTCACAAAAGTGCTCAGCATCACGGCAAAACACACCATCATGCCCATCGGGTTTAGCCTCAAAGCGCTGATCAACTTGATGCCGGTGGCGGCAATCAGTCCGGCTGCTACTGCACCCATGCCTCGCAATGCGCCCTGCGCCCAAGCGGCGTCAGACACACCGCCGAACACGGAGGCCAGAATCAAAACCACAGCCAAAGGCGCCAGCAGCAAACCTGCTAAAGAAGCCAAAGCCCCACCCAAGCCAAAGTGGCGGCCACCAATGATCAGACAAAAATTGACCACATTGGGGCCCGGCATGATTTGAGCCACGGCCCAATCTTCGACAAATTGAGCCTGAGTCATCCAGCGCTTTTTTTCAACCAGTTCGCGTTGAACAACAGCCAAGACGCCACCAAAGCCTTGCAGCGCCAGTAGGGTGAAAGACAAAAACAAATCAGTTTTGGACTCTGGGGCGTTGAGCGGGGCAATATCTGTCATCTTGAAATTATGCAGACCATCAGAGACTCCAGCTGTCACCGGCAGGGCAGGTGGCGCTGTGGCTTGAATGGGCCGAAACCCGTCGTTTCAACGAAACTCGCAGTTGTTGGGGCTCAGGTGGCGGAGGGCTCAGCGATGCCACCCACCACTTG
Source organism: Limnohabitans sp. Rim8 (assembly GCF_943326455.1). Lineage (NCBI taxonomy): Bacteria > Pseudomonadati > Pseudomonadota > Betaproteobacteria > Burkholderiales > Comamonadaceae > Limnohabitans > Limnohabitans sp. Rim8. Next base: position 137,226 of record NZ_CALPTI020000006.1, on the reverse strand, counting down.
GCTGAAACCACCGTCCACATAGGTGATCTCAGCGGTCACGCCCGCAGCCAAGTCGCTCAGCATGAATGCGGCCACATTGCCCACGTCCTCAATGGTCACGTTGCGACGAATCGGCGAGGCTTCTGCTACCACAGACAATATCTTTCCAAAACCCTTGATGCCGCTGGCTGCCAAAGTCTTGATGGGGCCCGCAGAAATGCCGTTGGCCCGCAGCCCCCGGTTCTGACCACCCAGCGACTCGGCCAAATAACGTACCGACGCCTCCAGGCTGGCTTTGGCCAAGCCCATGGTGTTGTAGTTGGGCACAGTGCGGATTGCGCCGAGATACGTCAAGGTCAGAACAGCCGATTTGTCGTTCAAGTAGGGCAGGGCGGCTTTGGCCATCGCCGGAAAACTGTAGGCGCTGATGTCGTGGGCGATCTTGAAGCCTTCGCGCGACAAACCATCGAGAAAATCACCGGCAATCGCTTCGCGTGGTGCGTAGCCAATGGCATGCACAAAACCGTCGAACTTTGGCCAAGTGGCAGACAGGTCGGTGAACAGCTTTTCAATCTGCTCGTCACTGCCTACATCGCAATCAAAAATCAATTTGGAGTCAAAATCGGCCGCGAATTCGGTGATGCGGTCCTTGAAACGATCGCCCACGTAGCTGAAAGCCAGTTCGGCTCCTTGGGCATGGCAGGCTTTGGCGATGCCATAAGCAATCGAGCGGTTGGATAAAACGCCCGTGATCAACAATTTTTTGCCCGACAGAAATCCTGTTTTTGTGGTCATGCCTTCAACTCCTGAAAAATGTGTGCAGAATTGTCGCATGCGAAGACCCTTGGCCCGTTTCTGGACACACTGCTGCTTGGCCCTTGGGCTTGGGGTGGCGGGCAACGCTTTGGCTGCACATGCGTATGCCCAATTCGGGGATATTCGCTACCCAGCCGGGTTTGCCCATTTTGCGTATGTGAACCCTGACGCGCCCAAAGGCGGCGAGATCATGCTGGTTCCGCCCACCCGACAGTCCAACTTTGACAAGTACAACCCATTTACCTTGAAGGGCAGTGCCCCGCCGTCCATGCTGGGCATGATGTTCGATACGTTGTTGGTGGGCAATATGGACGAACCAACCACATCCTATGGCCTGCTGGCATCGGATGTTTCTGTGGCCAGCGACCGTTTGTCGGTCACCTTCCAGATCCATCCTTTGGCTCGCTTTCACAATGGTGATCCGGTCCTGGCTGCCGATGTGCGCTATTCTTTTGAGCGCCTGACCAGCAAGCAGGCTGCGCCGCAGTACCGCACCTATTTTGGTGAAGTTAAAAAAGCGACTGTGTTAACGGAGCGCAGCATCCGTTTTGATTTTGTCCGGCCCAACAGCGAACTGCCCTTGATCGTCGGTAGTTTGCCAGTTTTCAGTCAAAAGTGGGGGCTGGAGGGCGGCGTGCTAAAGCCCTTTGACCAAATGGTCATGGATATTCCCATCGCTTCTGGCCCATACCGCATTGGCCGTGTGCAGTTTGGCAAGGACATCACCTACGAGCGCGATCCGGCTTATTGGGCGCGCGACCTGAACGTCCGCAAAGGCCAATTCAACTTCGACCGCATCACCTACAAAATATACAAAGACAGCACCGCCCAGCTTGAAGCCTTCAAGGCGGGTGAGTTCGATTACATGCAGTCCTTTATCGCGCGGGAATGGGCCAGGGCTTTCAGAGGTCGTGCGTTTGATCGCGGTGATCTGATCAAAGCAGAATTGGTGCATGGCAACGCGGGAGACTTTCAGGGCTTTTTGTTCAATACGCGTCGTGACAAGTTCAAAGACGTGCGGGTGCGCCAGGCCATTGCCCTGGCCATGGATTTTGAGTGGCTGAACCGCCAACTTTTTTACAACGCCTACAGCCGTGTGCGCGGCTATTTTGTGGCCAGTGATTTCGAAGCCAAGGGCCGACCTGGTTCAGACGAGTTGGCATTGCTTGCACCTTTGAGGGACAAGCTGCCTGCTGCGGTGTTTGAGCAAGATGTGCCGCAACCACCCCAAACCGAGCTCGATCAAGCCTCGGGCCACACTTTGCGCGACCATTTACGCCAAGCGCGTGATTTGCTCAAAGATGCCGGGTGGACTTACAGGGATGGCGCATTGCGCAATGGCAAGGGACAAGCCCTCAGCATCGAGTTTCTGGACAGTTCTGGTTCCATGGGCCGCGTCGTCACGCCATTTGCCAAGAACCTTGAAAAACTGGGCATACAGGTGCAGTACAAGGTGATCGACTTTGCGCTGTTGCAAAAGCGCATGGATGTGTTCGACTTTGACATCGTCAGCAACCGCACCGTGGGCAGCGAAGCACCCGGCACCGAGTTGCTGGAGCGTTACGGTAGCCGATCGGCCGACGTGGAAGGTTCTGGCAATGTGATCGGCCTGAAAGACCCGGCTGTGGACGCGCTGCTGGACAAGGTGGTCAGTTCCACATCTCGGCCAGAGCTGGTGACCAGCCTGCGAGCCTTAGATCGGGTGCTCCGTCACGGTCATTACGCGGTACCACACTGGTATGGTGGGGTGCACAGGGTGTCATGGCGTGCCAAAGCCTTTGCGCGCCCAACCGAGTTACCCCGTTTTTACCAGCCGGAAAAACTGGTCACCACCGTTTGGTGGTCGCCCAATGTTTCAATGTCCGCACCGTCACAAGTGACCCCAAAGGCCCCTTGACCCATGCTGGCCTATATTTTTAAACGCTTGCTGTTGATGATCCCGACCTTGTTCGGGGTCTTGTTGATGACCTTTGTGGTGATCCAGTTTGTGCCTGGGGGGCCGGTCGAACAAATGGTGGCCCAACTTCAAGGCCGGGACACGGGCGGGGAGGGCGCCGCCGCTGGTGGCAGCGGCTACCGAGGCCGTCAAGGCGTAGACGCTGCCCGCATTGCCGAAATCAAAACGCTGTACGGCTTTGACAAGCCACCCACTGAGCGCTTTTGGATGATGCTCAAGCAGTTTGCGCAGTTTGATCTGGGCAAAAGCTTTTTCTACCCGAAAGACGTTTGGAGCTTGATCAAGGAGAAGCTACCGGTTTCCATCAGCTTGGGTTTGTGGACGTTTTTTTTGAGTTATCTGGTGTCGGTGCCTTTGGGCATTGCCAAAGCGGTCAGGGCCGGTACGCGCTTTGACACCCTCACCAGTTTGCTGGTGCTCGTGGGCTATGCCATTCCGGGTTTTGTGCTGGGTGTGGCCCTGCTGGTCATCTTTGGTGGGCAGCTGCAGTGGTTTCCGCTGCGCGGCCTGACCTCGTCCAATTGGGAGCAGCTGAGCTGGGGGGCCAAAGTGGTTGACTATTTGTGGCACATCGCTTTGCCGGTCACGGCCAGTGTGGTGGGGTCGTTTGCCGTCATCACCATGCTGACAAAGAACGCTTTTCTGGAAGAAATTCGCAAGCAGTATGTGCTGACCGCCCGCGCCAAAGGTCTAAGCGAAAACCGGGTTCTTTACCGCCATGTCATGCGCAATGCCTTGATTCCGCTGGTCACGGGTTTCCCAGCGGCATTCATTGGTGCGTTTTTCACCGGCTCGTTGCTGATCGAAACCCTCTTCTCACTCGATGGGTTGGGTTTGCTGAGCTACGAGGCCGTGATCCGGCGTGACTACCCGGTGGTGCTGGGCACCTTGTATTTGTTTACCCTGATTGGCCTGGTGACCAAGTTGATCAGTGACCTGTGTTACTTGTGGGTGGACCCGCGTGTGAAGTTCGACAAATGAGCACCCTAGCCCCATCCACTTTGCCTGCGCAAGCTTCGCCTTCAGCGCGAGCTTGGCAGCGCTTTCGTCGCAACCGCCTGGGCTTTGGTAGCCTGATCATTTTTGTGACGCTGTTTGTGCTCAGCTTGGGTGCTGAGTTCTTGTCCAACGACAAGCCTCTGGTGGTGCGCTTTGAGGGGCAGTGGTATTTCCCTGTGGTCCAACCATTGCCAGAAAAAGTCTTTGGCGGAGACTTTGAGACGCCTGCAGATTACCTGGACCCGTTCATTCAACAGCAACTGAAAAAGGACGGCAACTGGGCATTACAGGCTCCCAATCCTTACCATCACACCACACTTGACTATTTCGCCCCTTTGCCCAACCCAGCGCCGCCCACGGGTCATAACTGGTTGGGGACTGACGACAGGGGCCGCGATGTGTTGGCACGGTTGTTGTATGGCTTCAGGGTATCGGTGCTGTTTGCTTTGGCCCTGACTTTATTTGGTGTGGTGTTGGGTGTGTTGACCGGCGCAGTGCAAGGCTTTTTTGTGGGCAAGACCGACTTGGTGTTTCAGCGTTTCATTGAAATCTGGAGTGCCATGCCCGAGTTGTATTTGCTGATCATCTTCTCGGCTGTGTTCGAGCCCAGTGTCGGCCTTTTGCTTTTATTGCTCAGTCTGTTTGGCTGGATGGGTTTGTCCGACTATGTGCGGGCCGAGTTCCTGCGCAACCGTCAACTCGATTACGTCAAATCGGCACGGGCGCTGGGCCTGGGAAATTGGCAGATCATGTGGCGGCACGTGCTGCCCAACAGCATGACCCCGGTGGTGACCTTTTTACCTTTTCGCATGAGCGGTGCCATTTTGGCCTTGACCTCGCTGGACTTTCTGGGTCTAGGTGTGCCACCCGGTACGCCCTCTTTGGGTGAATTGCTTGCCCAAGGCAAAAACAACATCGATGCATGGTGGATATCCATTTCCACTTTTGTGGTGCTGGTGGTGACCTTGTTGCTGTTGACTTTCATGGGCGATGCCTTGCGCGACGCGCTGGATCCGCGAAAGGCGCAAGCATGAGCACGGCCAAGGTTTTGTTGGAACTCAAAGACCTGCGCATCGCCTTTGGTGGACAAGCGGTGGTGCATGGTGTGAACCTCAGCATTCAGGCCGGTGAGCGCGTGGCCTTGGTGGGCGAGTCTGGCTCGGGGAAGTCGGTCACTGCGCTGTCGGTTCTGCGTTTGCTGGAGTCTGCTGATATTTCTGGCCATGTGCTTTGGCAAGGCCAAGATTTGCTGCTGCAAACGCCTTTGGAGATGCAGCGCATCCGTGGCGACGAGATCGCCATGATTTTTCAAGAACCGATGACGGCCCTTAACCCTTTGATGACTGTGGGCTCGCAAATCTCGGAAGTTCTGCAGCTCAAAAAGCTGTTGCCTCGGCGTGATGCGGATGCGCGGGCCGTGCATTTGTTGTCCGAAACCGGGATCGATGACCCCGAGCGGCGTTTTGGTGCTTATCCGCACCAGTTGTCTGGGGGGCAACGCCAACGCGCCATGATGGCCATGGCTCTGGCGTCTGAGCCCAAGTTGCTGTTGGCCGATGAACCCACCACTGCATTGGACGCCAGCTTGCGCCTGCAGATGCTGCAGTTGCTGGCCAATTTGCAACAAAAAACCGGAATGGCTGTGCTGCTCATCACACACGACCTGGCCTTGGTCCGCCACTTTGCCAGCCGTGTTGTCGTGATGGAAAAAGGGCATGTGGTGGAGCAAGGTGACATACAAGCTGTATTTGCGTCGCCCCAGCACCCCTACACGCAGCGCTTGCTGTCAAGTCACCCCAGCCGAGATGGCTTGGTTGCTACGCCGCCCGCGCATACACTTCCAATCCTTCAAGTGCGGAAACTCCAGGTGAGCTACCCCATCGCTGTGCCTGGATTCAAAGCTTGGTTTAAAAGACACCATTTCACAGCTTTGCATGGTGCGGATTTCTCGATCGCGCCTGGTAGCACGTTGGGTGTGATGGGGGAATCCGGCTCAGGTAAATCCAGTTTGGCACAGGCGGTGTTGGGCTTGATCCCTTTTAAAGGTGACTTGTCGTTTGCAGGGCAAACCTGGCAAGGCAGTCCGGCATTGGATAAAGCTTTGCGTCGCCGGGTGCAGGTGGTTTTTCAGGACCCCTATGGCAGCTTGTCCCCGCGCATGACCGTCGGTGAAATCGTCTCTGAAGGCTTGCGCTTGCACCATCCGCAATGGACATTCGCCCAAATAGAAGAGCGCGTTCGCCAAGCTTTGGAAGAGGTGGGTTTGGGTGGTGAGTCTTTTGATGTACTCAGCCGCTACCCACACGCTTTTTCTGGCGGACAGCGCCAACGCATCGCTTTGGCCCGCGCTTTGGTGGTGGAGCCCGAACTTTTGGTGCTGGACGAGCCCACCAGCGCTTTGGACGTGACGGTTCAACAACAGATACTGGAGTTGTTACAAGCGTTGCAAAAAAAACGCGGTATGGCGTATTTGCTGATCACCCATGATGTCGATGTTTTGCGGGCGATGGCCCATCAGGTGTTGGTTCTTAAATCTGGAATCGTGGTGGAGCAAGGGGCTTGCGACCAGGTTCTCGGTCATCCTCAGCATGAATACACCCGGACTCTGGTGCAAGCATTTCCCGATTTGAGATGAGCCAATTGACGTCCCCTTTGCCATGATTTCCTTGAAAATCACACACTTACAACGATTTTTCAGATAGAATATTGTCTTCACGACCAAACGGGCGGGTTTTCACCGCCCGTTTTTTTTGGGTCTTTCTTTTTTAACGTTGACATCCTGAAGCTCTGTGGCATTGCAGCAAATTGTTCAAGAAACTGTGACTGGACTGGGTTATGACCTGGTTGAGATTGACCGCACAGCGGGCGGTTTATTGCGCATCACGATTGATTGGCCTTGGACTGTTGGATCTGAGCACTTCATCAACGTTGAAGACTGCGAAAAAGTGAACCGCCAGTTGCAGTTTGCTTTGGAGGTTGACGGAGTGACCTACAACCGCCTAGAAGTGTCCTCTCCTGGCATTGATCGCCCATTGCGCAATGAGCAGGATTTTGAGCGTTTTGTTGGTCAGTTGATTGACATCACCCTCAAGGTGCCAATGGGTGACAAATCAGCTGGCATGGTCAACCCAACGCGCAAAAAATTTCGTGGCACGCTCGAGCGTGATGCCACTGGCCAGGGCTGGCAAATCGTCTGGAGCGATGCACCCGTTGTCAAGCCCGGGCAAAAAGTCAGCAAAAAAAGAATCCCAGAGCCCCTCAATGCGCTGGGTTTTGTATTCGTTGAGTTGCGCGAAGCGCGTCTTGCCCCCGTGGTGGACTTTAAAGGACGAAAGTCCAAACAAGAAACCTGACGGTTGGCCCATTTTTCAGATCAAGTATTTGGGGCCTGCTTGTTTGGCCCGTTTGAACAGGAGATTTAAGTCATGAATCGCGAAATGTTGATGTTGGTCGAAGCCATCTCACGTGAAAAGAACGTTGAGCGCGACGTGGTGTTTGGTGCCGTTGAAGCGGCTTTGGCTCAAGCCACCAAAAAATTGTTCACAGGCGAAGTTGACATTCGAGTGGCTGTTGACCGTGACAGCGGCAATTACGAGAGCTTTCGCCGTTGGCACGTGGTTCCCGATGAGGCGGGTTTACAGCTGCCGGAACAAGAAATTCTGTTGTTTGAAGCCAAAGAGCAGATCCCTGATATCGAGGTTGACGAGTACATCGAAGAACCCATCGAGTCCGTACCGATTGGCCGGATTGGCGCCATGGCCGCCAAGCAGGTGATTCTGCAAAAAATTCGTGACGCTGAGCGCGAAATGCTCCTCAACGACTTCATGTCGCGCGGCGAGAAGATTTTTGTGGGCACCGTGAAGCGGATGGACAAGGGCGACATCATCTGTGAGTCGGGTCGCATCGAAGGCCGCTTGAGACGCAGCGAGATGATTCCCAAGGAAAACCTTCGAAGTGGTGACCGTGTGCGCGCCATGATCATGGAAGTCGACTTGACGCTTCGTGGAGCGCCGATTCTGTTGTCACGTTCGGCGCCTGAATTCATGATTGAACTTTTCCGCCAAGAAGTCCCCGAGATTGAGCAAGGCTTGTTGGAAATCAAAACTTGCGCCCGTGACCCTGGTTCGCGCGCCAAGATTGCGGTTTTGTCGCACGACAAACGCGTTGACCCCATCGGCACCTGCGTAGGCGTTCGTGGCACCCGTGTCAACGCCGTCACGAACGAATTGGCTGGTGAGCGCGTAGACATCGTGTTGTGGAGTGAAGATCCAGCCCAGTTTGTGATCGGCGCTTTGGCACCTGCCAATGTTCAATCTATTGTGGTGGACGAAGAAAAACACGCCATGGACGTGGTGGTCGACGAGGAAAACCTCGCGATCGCCATTGGTCGTGGCGGTCAAAACGTTCGTTTAGCCTCTGACCTCACGGGTTGGAAAATCAACATCATGGACGCGGCCGAGTCCGCCCAAAAGCAGGCTGAAGAGACCACGGGCATTCGCCAGTTGTTCATGGAAAAGCTGGATGTCGACCAAGAAATTGCCGACATCCTGATTGGTGAGGGCTTCACCAGCTTGGAAGAAGTGGCCTACGTGCCGATTCAAGAAATGCTGGAGATCGAAAGCTTCGATGAAGACACGATCAATGAGCTGCGGACCCGTGCCAAAGATGCACTGCTGACGCTTGAGATTGCGCGTGAAGAGAGCGTTGAAGACGTCTCCCAGGATTTGCGTGACTTGCCGGGCTTGACGCCTGAGTTGATTTCTAAGCTGGTGGACGCGGGCATCCAAACCCGTGATGACCTGGCTGACTTGGCCACTGATGAGTTAACAGACATCACGGCCCAGACGGCTGAAGAGGCAACCGCCTTGATCATGAAAGCTCGCGAACATTGGTTCGCTGGCCAGGCCTGAAGCCTGATGGAGTCTTGAACAAAATTATGTCCAGTACCACTGTTGCCGAGTTCGCCAATGAACTCAAAAAATCTGCCGATGTCTTGCTTGATCAATTGCGATCTGCGGGCGTTGCAAAAGCCTCTGACAATGATGTGTTGACAGATGCTGACAAGCAAAAATTGCTCAGTTACCTGCAAGCCAGCCACGGCACCGTCACGGCGGACCGTAAAAAGATCACTTTGGTCAAGAAATCGACCAGCGAGATCAAGCAAGCCGATGCTTCGGGCAAGGCACGCACCATTCAAGTAGAGGTTCGCAAGAAGCGCACCGTGCTCAAACGCGATGACGAGTCGAGCGCAGTGGTGGAAGAGCCCGTCATTGACCATGCCGATTTGGCCCGTCGAGAAGAAGAAGCCCGTCACCAAGCCGAGCTGATCAGTCGCCAAGAGCAAGAGTTGGCTGAAATGCGCCGCCAACGCGAAGCTCAAGAAGCCCAGCAGCGTTCTGAAATGGCAGCGCAAGAAGCCCAAGCGCAAGCCGATGCCAAAGCATTGGCCGAAGCTGCTGCGTTGTCTACGGGTCAAACACCCGACAAGCCAGCTTTGAGCCGCGCTGACCGCGAACAGTTGGCCCGTGCAGAAGCGGCCAGCATCAATGCTGCCTCTCAAGCCAAACTGACACCGGTGGTGTCTGCCGAAGACAAAGCGGCCAACAAGGCGGCCGAGGCTGTAGAAGCTGCCACCGCCAAAGTCAAAGCTGATCAGGCTGTGCGCGAAGCCGCAGTGCTCAAAGCTGCGGCGGATTCAAAAGCCAAAGCCGATGAAGAAACCGCCCGCGCTCAAGAATTGGACTTACGCCGCCGCAAAGCCTTGGCCGAAGCCGAAGCCATTCGCAGCATGATGAATGCGCCCAAAAAGGTCTTGGTCGCTAAAAAAGATGAGCCCAAAGCCGAGCCCAAAGCGGCCGTCAAAGGGACCTTGCATAAACCTGCGGGGACACCAGCACCAGGCACCCGAGCAGCGGCGGCACAAGCAGCTGCCCCTGTAGCGCCTGGCGTGAACAAGGAAGTCAAATCCGCCAAGCTGTCGTCCAGTTGGGCAGGAGACCCCGCCAAAAAGAAAGCCATCCCAACGCGCGGCGACACCAGTGGTGGTGTAGGCCGCAACAATTGGCGCACCGGTCCTCGTGGCCGACGTGGCAACGACCGTGATCGTGATGATGGCCAGAACCAGCAGGCCCCAACCGAAGTTCGCGTGATCGAAGTTCACGTGCCAGAGACCATCACCGTGTCCGAGTTGGCTCACAAGATGGCCATCAAAGCCTCTGAAGTCATCAAGCACCTGATGAAGCTGGGCCAAATGGCCACCATGAACCAGCCATTAGACCAAGACACTGCCATGATCGTGGTGGAAGAGATGGGCCACAAAGCGGTGGTGGCAGCTTTGGATGATCCAGAAGCCTTTACCGATGACGAAGTGTCGGATCAACAAGCCGAGTCCCTGCCACGTGCCCCAGTGGTCACCGTCATGGGCCACGTCGACCATGGAAAAACTTCGCTGCTTGACTACATTCGCCGTGCCAAAGTGGCTTCTGGTGAAGCCGGTGGCATCACGCAGCATATTGGTGCCTATCACGTCGAGACGCCTCGCGGCATGATCTCTTTTCTGGACACGCCTGGTCACGAAGCCTTCACGGCCATGCGTGCCCGTGGTGCACAAGCCACTGACATTGTCATTCTTGTGGTGGCCGGTGACGATGGCGTCATGCCCCAGACCAAAGAAGCCATCAAACACGCCAAAGCGGCCGGTGTCCCGATTGTGGTGGCCATCAACAAGATGGACAAGCCCGACTCCAACATCGAACGCGTCCGTGCTGAGCTGATTTCTGAAGAAGTCGTGCCCGAAGAATTCGGTGGGGAATCACCTTTTGTCTCCGTTTCGGCCAAAACCGGCATGGGCATCGACGATCTTTTGGAGCAAGTGCTCCTGCAGGCCGAAGTGCTGGAACTCAAAGCCCCGGTGCAAGCCGCCGCCAAGGGTCTGGTCATCGAAGCGCGTCTGGACAAGGGTCGTGGTCCTGTGGCCACCATCCTGGTTCAGTCAGGTACCTTGAACACAGGTGACGTGGTGTTGGCAGGTCAGACTTTTGGCCGCGTGCGAGCCATGTTGGATGAAAATGGTGCTGCCATCAAGTCCGCTGGCCCCTCGATCCCTGTTGAGATTCAAGGCTTAACCGAAGTGCCCCAAGCGGGTGACGAATTCATGGTCATGGGCGACGAGCGCCGTGCCCGAGAAATCGCCACCTACCGCGCTGGCAAGTTCCGCAACACCAAATTGGCCAAACAACAAGCTGCCAAGCTTGAGAACATGTTCACTGACATGTCTGCGGGTGAGGTCAAGATGCTGCCTATCATCATCAAGGCCGACGTACAAGGTTCACAAGAAGCCTTGGGTGCATCCTTGCTTAAACTGTCTAACGAAGAAGTCAAAGTCCAACTGGTTTACTCCGGCGTGGGCGGCATCAGCGAGTCGGACATCAACTTGGCGATTGCCTCCAAGGCTATTGTCATCGGCTTCAACGTGCGTGCTGACGCCGGTGCGCGCAAGCTGGCCGAAGGCAATGGTGTTGACCTTCATTACTACAACATCATTTATGACGCTGTGGATGAACTCAAGGCCGCCATGTCGGGCATGTTGGCACCTGAGCAGCGCGAAGAAATCATGGGCATGGCCGAAATCCGGACCGTGTTTGTGGCTTCTAAGATCGGCACTGTTGCCGGTTGTATGGTCACCTCGGGTCAAGTTACCCGCAGCGCCAAGTTCCGCTTGTTGCGCGACAACGTCGTCATCTACACGGGTGAACTCGACTCGCTCAAACGCCTCAAGGACGACGTGCGCGAAGTCAAAGAAGGCTTTGAGTGCGGTATCAAACTCAAAAATTACAACGACATCAAAGAAGGCGATTACCTCGAATTCTTCGACGTCAAGGAAATTGCGAGAACGCTGTAAATGGTCCGAAGAAAGCAGTCTTCTGTGCCCAACCGCGGTTTCCGCGTGGCCGACCAGATCCAGCGCGATCTGGCCGAGTTGATTGCGCGCGAGTTGAAAGACCCGCGAGTCGGCATGGTCACGATCAATGCGATCGAGGTCACACCGGATTACGCGCACGCCAAGGTCTTCTTCAGTGTTTTGACGGGTAACCCCGACGAAGCCACCGAAGGACTGAATGCGGCAGCCGGTTTCCTGCGAAATGGTTTGTTCAAGCGTTTGCACATCCACACCGTGCCAACGTTGCATTTTTTGTTTGACCGCACCACCGAGCGTGCGTCCGACATGAATGCCTTGATCGCTAAAGCTGTGTCGTCTCGCGCCCAGGAGGACTGAGCATGAACTCGCCACGCACCAGGGTGCAGCGGCGCCCTGTGCATGGGGTGTTGTTGCTCGATAAACCTTTGGGTCTTTCCAGCAATCAGGCTTTACAAAAAGCCAAATGGTTGCTTCGGGCTGAAAAAGCTGGCCATACCGGCACACTCGACCCATTGGCCACAGGCGTCTTGCCTTTGTGTTTTGGTGCAGCCACGAAGTTCAGCCAGCAACATCTCGATGCCGACAAGACTTACGAAACGACAGTGCGTCTGGGCTTGAAAACCAGCACAGGCGATGCCGAAGGCGATGTGATCACTGTCCGCGAAGTGTCATGTTCAGCGGGTATGGTGGTGGAGGTGTTGGACAAGTTCATGGGCCCCATCAGTCAAGTACCCCCGATGCACAGTGCCTTGAAGAAGGATGGCAAGGCCTTGTACGAGTATGCCCGCGAGGGTGAAACCGTTGAGCGCGAGCCGCGCAACGTGGTGATTCATGATCTGGATTTGCTGGACATGCAACTGCAAGGCGATGCCCCTTTTTTGCGTTTGCGTGTGCGTTGCAGCAAAGGCACTTACATCCGAACGCTGGGCGAAGACATTGCAGATGCCTTGGGTTGTGGTGGCCACTTGAGTGCATTGCGCCGAGTGGTCACTGGGCCTTTTGCAGAGGCTGAGTGCGTGTCATTGATGCAACTGGAGGCCATGGACGAAGACCAGCGTTTGGCAGTCCTGCAGCCGGTAGAGGTCTTGTTGCCGGGTTACACCGAGGTGCAGCTCGACAAAACCAGCTCAGATCGTTTTTTGAATGGGGTGCGCAGACACGGCCCTTGGGTTGATTGTGATCAAGTTGCCGTGTATGGAGGACATCCTCGTGCCTTGCTGGGAACAGCAGTTGTGCATGGCGGCGAATTGATTCCGGGTCGATTGTTGAGCCCGATGGAAATTCAACAGATTTTAGAAAAATCACCTGCCACCGAGCCGTTGCTGGCCGAGCAGGTTTAAAGGAAGAGAAAGCATGACCAAGCAAATTCGCAACATCGCCATCATTGCCCACGTTGACCACGGCAAGACCACCATGGTGGACCAACTGCTTCGCCAGTCGGGTACCTTCGCTGACCACGAAAAAATCGTGGACACCGTGATGGACAACAACGCCATCGAACGCGAGCGTGGCATCACGATTTTGGCCAAGAACTGCGCGGTGAGCTGGGAGGGCACCCACATCAACATCGTTGATACACCCGGTCACGCGGACTTTGGTGGCGAAGTCGAGCGCGCTTTGTCCATGGTGGACGGTGTTGTGCTTCTGATTGACGCCCAAGAAGGCCCAATGCCTCAAACCCGTTTTGTGACCAAGAAAGCATTGGCTTTGGGCTTGAAGCCCATCGTGGTGGTGAACAAGGTCGACAAGCCCGGCGCCAACCCAGACAAGGTGGTTAATGCCGCTTTTGACCTGTTTGACAAACTCGGCGCCAATGACGAGCAGCTCGATTTCCCAGTCGTCTACGCATCCGGTATCAACGGCTGGACATCGATGGACGAGGGCGCACCTGGTGAGCAGTGGGGCCCTGACATGTCGGCCTTGTTCAACACTGTTCTGAAGCATGTCCCCCCCCAACAAGGTGACCCAGCAGCACCTTTACAACTTCAAATCTCTGCGCTCGACTTCTCGACCTTTGTAGGCCGCATCGGCGTAGGCCGCATCAGCCAGGGCACCATCAAACCCCAAATGGACGTGGTCGTCATGGAGGGACCGAACGGCAAAACCATCAAGGGCCGCATCAACCAAGTCCTCAAGTTCCAAGGTTTGGACCGTGTGCAAGTGACCGAAGCCGGTCCTGGTGACATCGTTTTGATCAACGGCATTGCCGATCTGAACATTGGCGTGACGGTGACCGACGTGACCAACCCCGCACCATTGCCGATGCTCAAAGTGGACGAGCCCACGCTCACCATGAACTTCTGTGTGAACACAAGCCCTCTGGCCGGTCGTGAAGGCAAGTTTGTGACCAGCCGTCAAATCTGGGACCGCCTGCAAAAAGAACTGCAACACAACGTGGCTTTGCGCGTCAAGGAAACTGACGAAGAAGGTATCTTTGAGGTCATGGGCCGCGGCGAATTGCACCTGACCATTTTGCTGGAAAACATGCGCCGCGAAGGCTACGAAATGGCGGTTTCCAAGCCTCGCGTGGTGTTCCGAGATGTGAATGGCGAGCGCCATGAGCCTATCGAGTTGGTCACTGCAGACATTGAAGAAACCCACCAAGGTGGTGTGATGCAAGCCTTGGGCGAGCGCAAGGGCGAATTGGTCAACATGGAACCCGATGGCCGTGGTCGTGTGCGTTTGGAGTACCGTATTCCAGCCCGTGGTCTGATCGGTTTCACCAACGAATTCCTGAACCTGACACGTGGCTCCGGCTTGATTTCCAACATCTTTGACAGCTACGAACCCCACAAAGGTGACATTGGCGGTCGCAAGAACGGCGTGCTGATTTCCATGGACGACGGTGAAATCTTCACCTACGCCCTGGGCAAGTTGGACGACCGCGGTCGCATGTTCGTCAAGGCCAACGATCCGGTGTACGAAGGCATGATCGTGGGTATCCACAGCCGTGACAACGACTTGGTGGTCAACGCCACCCGCACCAAGCAGCTGACCAACTTCCGAGTGTCAGGCAAGGAGGACGCGATCAAGATCACGCCCCCGATTGACCTGACCTTGGAATACGGCGTCGAGTTCATCGAGGATGACGAGTTGGTTGAAATCACGCCCAAGAGCGTACGTCTGCGCAAGCGCTTCTTGAAAGAAAGCGACCGCAAGCGCAACAAGTGATCGGCCATCAATCATGCGCATGACCCACGGCATGGCCGTTTGGACCATGGTGGGCTGCACCGCCTTGTGGTCCATGGCTGGTGTGGTCACTCGGTATCTTGAGGAAGCCCGTAGCTTTGAAGTCACCTTCTGGCGCAGCTTCTTTACCGTGGTGTCCCTGCTGATCATCTTGCCTTTGTGGCAAGGCAGGGACGTCTGGTCTCGGTTGCCTTGGCGCAACCGCTATTTCTGGCTCTCTGGCCTGTGCTGGAGTGTGATGTTCACTGCTTTCATGGTCGCTTTGACCTTGACGGCAGTGGCCAATGTTTTGGTGACCATGGCCGTAGGCCCATTGCTGACCGCGCTTTTCACCCGTGTCTTTTTGCACCACCATTTGCCCTTAAGGACTTGGATCGCGATTTGGGTGGCGGGCCTTGGCATCGGGTGGATGTACGGCACACAGCTGAGTTTGGGTGACCCCAACTTTTTGATCGGTTCTCTGGTGGCCCTTTGCGTCCCCATTGCAGGTGCCGTTCAATGGACATTGGCTCAAAAGAGCCAAAACGAAGGACACAGCCTGGACTTGGTTCCATCGGTTTTGTTGGGCGCCATCTTCTCCACTTTGTTGACCTTGCCCTTGGCGATGCCTTTTCAGGCTTCTGTTCACGATGTAGGGCTGCTGGCCATCTTAGGCCTGTTCCAATTGGCCATTCCTTGCGTGCTTTCGGTCATTTGTGTGCGGGTGCTCAAAGCGCCTGAAGCCTCATTGCTGTGTTTGCTCGAGATTGTCTTTGGCATTGGATTGGCTTGGTGGGGTGCTAACGAAGCCCCGCAAATGAGCGTATTGTTAGGTGGCTCCCTCGTCCTGGGGGCTTTGCTCATGAACCAATGGTTAGGCTGGAAACAAAACAATGACTGATGTCATCGCACAAATCGAAGGCCGCATTGGCTGCATCACCCTGAACCGTCCGAAGGCACTGAACGCTTTGTCATTGGAAATGGTGCGTCACATCACAGACGCGCTGATGGCTTGGAAAAACGAGCCCCAAGTCTTGGCTGTGGCCGTGCGCGGCATGGGCAAAGAGGGCCCATTTGGTTCCTTTTGCGCGGGTGGCGACATCCGGTTTTTCCATCAGGCTGCTCACGCAGGCGATGCTTCTTTGGCTGACTTTTTTACCGAAGAATACCGCCTCAATCACCTGATTCACACCTACAGCAAGCCTTACATCGCTTTCATGGACGGCATCGTCATGGGCGGCGGCATGGGCATCAGCCAGGGCGCCAGCGTGCGAGTGGTGACTGAGCGAACCAAAATGGCCATGCCTGAAACCCACATTGGCTTGTTCCCGGACGTGGGGGGGGGCTATTTCTTAAGCCGTTGCCCTGGGCGATTGGGTGAATATTTGGCCCTGACCGGAACCATGCTGACCGGCGCGCAAGCTGTGGCAGCCAAGTTGGCTGACATCGCCTTGCCCAGTGGCATGCTGGAGCCCATCTGGCAAACCTTGATCAGCAGTCCTTTTGAAAACGCCGAATCGGTAGAGCGCTGGGTGCTGGCCCAATCAGGTTCACTGACCCCTGAAAAGCTCATTCAACAGCCTCAGATCGATGAAGTTTTTGGCTTGTCTTCGGTGGCCGACATGGTGCATTGTTTAGAAGCGGCTTCAGACGAATGGAGCCAAAAAACGGCCGGTACCTTGCGCCACCGCTCGCCTTTGATGCTGCACGTGGTGCTTGAGCAAATTCGTCGCGCCCGGCAAATGAGCTTGGCCGATGACCTGCGCATGGAGCGTGACATGGTGCACCATTGTTTCCACCTGCGTGCTGTCAAGGACAGCGAAACGGTGGAAGGCATTCGTGCTTTAGCGATCGACAAAGACCACAGTCCGCAATGGAAACCGGTTCGGGTGGAAGAAGTGAACGCGTTGGAAGCGGCAAGTTTCTTTGTGAGTCCATGGTCTTTAGAAGATCACCCGCTGCGCGATTTGAGCTGAACGGCAGAGTCCTGCGCGGGCGAACTCAGCGGTCGCGGTGGCGGCTCTTCATGGCGCGTTCCACTTCTCGTTTCCCTTCACGGTCCTTGATGGTGTCACGCTTGTCGTGCTCGGCCTTGCCCTTGGCCAGTGCAATGTCACACTTCACCTTGCCCGATTTCCAGTGCAAATTGATGGGCACCAGGGTGTAGCCCTTTTGCTCAATCTTCCCGATCAAGCGCTTGATCTCTTCTTTGTTCAGCAGCAGTTTGCGTGTCCGTGCTGCTTCAGGGTTGATGTGCGTTGACGCGGTTTTGAGCGGGTTGATCAAGCAGCCGATGATGAACAACTCGCCATTGCGAATGACCACATACCCGTCGGTGAGTTGCACCTTGCCTTCACGGATGGCCTTGACTTCCCAGCCTTCCAGCACCATCCCAGCCTCGTAGCGTTCTTCAAAAAAATAGTCGAAGGACGCTTTTTTGTTCTCGGCGATCTTAGAAAAGGTGGGGGCAGCAGGGGACTTTTTGGTGGTGGCCATGAGGAGCAGATAAGGACGGCAAGGCCGTTCGCAAGGGTGTGCAGCTGACTGATCCGCCTGCAGGCGCATCGAAAAACTACAATCGCTGCATTGTATGAAGAATATCCACAAGTCCGTTTTGATCTGGTACTCGCCAGAAGAAATGTTTCGCCTCGTGACCGACGTGGCGCGTTACCCCGAATTTTTGCCGTGGTGTGACAAAGCCAGCGTGCTCGAAACCGACGCCCAAGGCATGGTGGCCGAGGTCGGCATCAGCCTGGGCGGCATCCAGCAAACCTTCACCACCCGCAACACCCACGAAGAAGGTCGTTCGGTCGGTATGAGCCTGGTCAAAGGCCCTTTTTCAAACCTGAGTGGCATGTGGCGCTTCACCCCCGTGGGCGATGGCACGCAACGCGCTTGTAAGGTGGAGTTGGAGTTGCAATACGGTTTTTCGAGCAAAACGCTGGCGGCTATTGTGGGTCCTGTCTTTGACAAGATTGCTGCCAGCCTGGTCGATGCCTTTGTGAAACGCGCAGAAGCCATCTATGGTTGAGCAAGACATTCTTGTCACGCTTTGCTGGAGCTTGGGGCCCCGTCATGTGCAAGAAATGCGCTTGCAAGTGCCCAATGGCAGCACGGTGGCGTTTGTGCTGGAGCAGGGGGTGGCGCAAAGTCTGAAAAGTCAGGGTTCAACCGACGATGTCTCTTTGTCATCTCTCCAGTTTCAGCAGCCCGGCATTTGGGGCAAACCAGTACCCTGGAATCAGGTGGTTCAAGCCGACGACCGGATTGAGTTGTACCGCCCACTCAAGGTGGACCCCAAGGTCGCACGCCGCCAGCGCTTCAAGCGCCAAGGTAAAGGCCGCACGGGCCTCTTTGCCAACCGCAAAAGCGGCTCCGCTGCAGGATATTGAAAACAACGTGCAAGCCCTTTTGAACGCCATCTCCCAGATGGAAAACACAGCCGACGTGCACCGGGTCTTCCACGGGCGTGGCGGGCTGTATCCCGGATGCGAGCACTGGACGCTTGATTGGTTTGCACCCGTCTGGGTCTTGACCAGTTTCAAGCCCGTGAGCGAGGAAGAATTGGCCCGGTGCCACCAGACTCTGGCCCAGCGCTGGGAGAACCTGGCCCCAGGCGAGCCGCTCAACTGGGTATTTCAGTGCCGCGCGCAGGGGGAAGCACAAACCCGTCTCATGGCCGGTAGCGTGCCCGAGCCGCATTTGGTGACAGAGCAGGGTGCCAAGTACTTGGTGCATGTGATGCGCGGTCAAAATCACGGTCTTTTTTTGGACATGGCCAACGGTCGCGAGTGGCTCAAACGCCATGCACAACACGAAAACATCCTCAACCTGTTTGCTTACACCTGCGCTTTTTCGGTGGTGGCTCTGCAGGGTGGAGCGGCCCAAGTGGTCAATCTGGACATGAGTCAGGGCGCATTGGCCGTGGGCCAGCAAAACCACCGCTTGAATGACTTGCCTGCCAAAGCCCGGTTTTTAGGGCATGACATCTTCAAGACTTGGGGCAAGATCAAAAAAATGGGGCCGTACGGCGTGATCGTGGTTGATCCGCCCAGCTACCAAAAGGGCAGTTTTATCGCTTCCAAGGATTACATCAAGCTGATCCGGCGCTTGCCGGATTTGCTGGAGCCTCAAGGCCATGTGCTGCTGTGTCTGAACGCGCCCGAACTGGACACTTCTTTTTTGCACGCGCAGGTGGCGCAAGCGGCGCCAATCTTGCGTTTTGTGGAGCGTTTGGCCAACCCGCAAGCTTTTGCCGACACCGACTCGGAAAAGTCGCTCAAGGTCCTGCACTACCAAAACACCTGAGCCTTTTGAGCCTTCGATTTTTGAGGTCAGATCAGGGAAATCCCTTGGTCTGCACGGGTACAATCCATTTTTTGGAGCCTCAGCTTATGCGCCTACTTGGTAAAGCCCTGACTTTTGACGACGTTCTCCTCGTTCCCGCGTACTCCCAAGTCCTGCCCAAGGACACGTCTCTCGCGACGCAATTCACCCGCAACATTCGCCTGAATCTGCCCCTGGTTTCCGCCGCCATGGACACTGTGACCGAGGCGCGTTTGGCCATTGCCATCGCGCAAGAAGGTGGTATTGGCATCGTCCACAAAAACCTCACCGCCCAAGAGCAAGCTGCCCAAGTGGCCAAGGTCAAGCGCTACGAATCGGGCGTGTTGCGCGACCCGGTGGTGATCACCCCCGAGACCACCGTGCGCCAGGTCATGGCATTGAGCGACGAGCTTGGCGTGTCGGGCTTTCCGGTTTGCGACGGCGGCAAGGTGGTCGGCATCGTGACCGGTCGAGACCTGCGCTTTGAGACCCGCTACGACCAAAAGGTCAGTGAAATCATGACACCGCGCGAGCGTTTGGTAACCGTCCCCGAAGGCACCACGCCCGAGCAGGCCAAGCATTTGCTGAACAAACACAAACTCGAACGCCTGCTGGTGGTGAACGAAGCCTTTGAACTGAAGGGACTGATCACGGTCAAAGACATCACCAAGCAACTCAACTTTCCCAACGCCGCCCGCGATACAGCCGGAAAGCTGCGTGTGGGTGCGGCCGTCGGCGTTGGTGAGGGTACCGAAGAGCGCGTGGAAGCGCTGGCCCGTGCCGGTGTGGACGCCATCGTGGTGGATACAGCCCATGGCCACAGCAAAGGCGTGATCGACCGCGTGCGCTGGGTCAAGCAAAACTACCCTCACATCGAAGTCATTGGCGGCAACATCGCCACCGGCGCTGCCGCTTTGGCCTTGGTCGAAGCCGGCGCCGACGCGGTCAAAGTGGGCATCGGTCCCGGCTCGATCTGCACCACCCGCATTGTGGCTGGCGTGGGCGTGCCGCAAATCATGGCGGTGGACTCTGTGGCCACAGCCCTCAAAGGCACAGGCGTACCACTCATCGCTGACGGCGGCATCCGCTACAGCGGCGACATCGCCAAAGCGATAGCCGCGGGCGCTGGCACTGTGATGATGGGCGGCATGTTTGCGGGTACCGAGGAGGCACCCGGCGAAATCGTCTTGTTTCAGGGTCGCAGTTATAAAAGCTACCGCGGCATGGGCTCAATTGGTGCCATGCAGCAGGGCAGTGCTGACCGATACTTTCAAGAGTCCAGCACTGGCAACCCGAATGCCGACAAATTGGTGCCCGAGGGCATTGAAGGCCGTGTGCCCTATAAAGGCTCGGTCGTGGCCATCATTTACCAAATGGCGGGTGGTTTGCGGGCCAGCATGGGCTACTGCGGCTGCGCCACCATCGAGGCCATGCACAACGAGTCGCAGTTTGTGGAAATCACCGCTGCGGGGATTCGAGAAAGCCATGTTCACGATGTGCAGATCACCAAAGAAGCCCCGAACTACAGGGCCGACTAAAATCTGTGCTTGATAACCAAGGCGTCTGCACCCCAGACGCCTTTTCATTTCTTTAGAACGGCGCCTGCCATGCAGCACTCCAAAATCTTGATCCTCGACTTCGGTTCACAAGTCACCCAGCTGATTGCTCGCCGTGTGCGCGAAGCGCATGTTTTTTGCGAAGTGCACCCCTGTGATGTCAGCAGCGACTGGGTGCGCGAGTACGCCAAAGACGGCAACCTCAAAGGCATTATTTTGTCGGGCAGCCACGCCAGCGTCTACGAAGTCGATGACCGTGCACCGGACGCCGTGTTTGAGTTGGGCATTCCGGTGCTGGGTATTTGCTATGGCATGCAGACCATGGCTGAGCAATTGGGCGGCAAGGTGGAGGCGGGCACTACCCGCGAGTTTGGTTACGCAGAAGTGCGTGCGCATGGCCACACCGAATTGCTCAGGGGCATTGAAGACTTCGCCACACCAGAAGGCTTCGGCATGCTCAAGGTTTGGATGAGCCATGGCGACAAGGTCACCGCCATGCCTCCCGGGTTCAAAGTCATGGCCTCGACCCCGGCTTGCCCGATTGCGGGAATGGCCGATGAATCGCGTCATTTCTATGCGGTGCAGTTTCACCCTGAAGTCACGCACACCGTTCAAGGCCAAGCGCTGCTCAACCGCTTTGTGCTCGACATTTGCAAGGCCAGCCCTGACTGGATCATGGGCAACTACATCGAAGAAGCCGTGGCCAAAATTCGTGAACAAGTGGGTGACGAAGAAGTCATCCTTGGCTTGTCGGGCGGCGTGGATTCGTCCGTGGCCGCCGCGCTGATCCACCGCGCCATTGGCGACAAACTCACTTGCGTGTTTGTGGACCATGGCCTGCTGCGCCTGAATGAGGGCGACATGGTCATGGAGATGTTCGTCGGCAAACTGCATGCGAAAGTTATCCGCGTCGATGCCAGCGATTTGTTCCTGGGCAATCTGGCGGGCGTGAGCGAGCCCGAAGCCAAGCGCAAGATCATCGGCGGTTTGTTTGTGGATGTGTTCAAAGAGCAGGCTGCCAAGTTGAAAGCCGGTGACGGCGGGCATAAGGGCGCGACGTTCCTGGCCCAAGGCACGATTTACCCCGACGTCATTGAGTCGGGCGGCGCCAAAAGCAAAAAAGCCGTCACCATCAAGAGCCACCACAACGTGGGCGGCTTGCCCGAACAACTGGGCCTGAAACTTTTGGAGCCGCTGCGCGAATTGTTCAAAGACGAAGTGCGTGAACTTGGCGTAGCGCTGGGATTGCCACGTGAGATGGTCTACCGCCACCCGTTCCCTGGCCCCGGTTTGGGCGTGCGTATTTTGGGTGAAGTTAAAAAAGAATACGCCGACCTGCTGCGCCGCGCCGATGCGATCTTCATTGAAGAACTGCGCAACTTCACCGACGAATCCGGAAAAACTTGGTACGACTTGACCAGCCAAGCCTTCACTGTGTTCTTGCCCGTCAAAAGCGTGGGCGTGATGGGCGACGGCCGCACCTACGACTACGTGGTGGCTTTGCGTGCAGTGCAAACCAGCGACTTTATGACCGCTGATTGGGCTGAGTTGCCTTATGCGCTGCTCAAGAAAGTTTCAGGCCGCATCATCAACGAGGTGCGCGGCATCAACCGGGTGACTTACGACGTGTCGAGCAAACCGCCAGCGACGATCGAGTGGGAGTGACATTTGTGAGCTAAGTTGTTGATTTATATAGGTTTTCAACTTACACAAATGTTTCATAAACCAATAAAGTCTGTTGATTTTATTGGGTATTGACTTTGCAGTTACACGTTAAGTAACATAACGTTGCAATTGCTCAAAAACGTAGTGACTCTAAAGTCCTATGGCACTCAAAAAAGCAAAATTTAGCTACGACGACTTTCCTCTTCTGAGGAAGCGTTATTTTTTAAGTTTAATTTACTTTTAATCTTAACTTGTCAATTTCTCTGTGGAGTAGAGATGCTTGTCAAATCATTGTTGTTGTCGCTTACGATTTTTTTAAGCTATCCCGTCTGGTCACAAGTTGGGCAAGTATCTCAAGCTGCACAAGCTAGTGGATTTTTATCTGTTGCGAAAAATAGGCATTGGACACCTATTGATCCTAGCGCTATTCGTAGATTTAATACCGAGCAATTGTCACCGTCTGAGAAGCTTATAGCTGATCGTGCTAGTGTATTGGCGAAGAATTCAAGTCTTCTTAGTTTACTTATGATTGAAAAAGGTAAAATTATTTTCGAACATCATAATAAGCCTGCTTCAGAGGATAAGCACTTCTTAAGTTGGTCTATGAGTAAAACTCTTACAGCAATGACAGTAGGTACAGCTTTCTGTTCTGGGAAGATTGATAGTCTTGATAAGTCTGCTGCTGATTACAGTTCAGAGCTTGTTGGCACACAACTTGGAGCCTCAAGTGTTAGGAATCTTTTGACCATGTCAAGTGGTGTTGCTGATTCATTAAGTAATGGTGAATTCATACAAAATGCTTGGCTAAGGATTGCTATAGATCAAACACTTACAGGCTTAGAGTATATGCATCAATTTGGCGGAAATGGAACCGGTTTCTTTAAAGACAGAAAACCAGGTGAATCTTTCAATTATAGTAATCTAGATACGCTAGCATTGGAGAGTGTTATCCAATCTCGTGGTGGATTCCTTAAGGAATTCGATGAGAATATTTGGATGAAAATTGGATCAGAAAAAAAAGGAAGTTGGATTGTTGATAAAAATAATAGAGCTGTTGCTTATGCTGGATTTTCGGCTACAACAAGAGACTGGGGAAGATTGGCTATGTGGTCAATTGACAGACTGAAAGGCTCTGATGTTTGTATGAGAGAATTTATGACTTCCTTAACCAAATCACAAATGGCAAATAACAGTAAAGTTGCGCCAAATTTTAAGAGCTATGGATATCAAACTTGGATTGGAAACATCGGAAGTAGATCCAGCTATTGGTGGGTTGGCTATGGTGGACAGCGAGTAGGTATTGAGCCTGAAACTGAGCGTATCATTGTCGTTTCAAGTTGGCGTGAAGACTATATGGACCAAATCTACGAACTATTTGCAACTTGGCAAACGATGAATTAATTTTCCTGAGTAGATCTATGACAAATAAAATTTTATTTGCTGCCTTAGTCTTGTATTCAAGTATAGCAAATTCTTTTATGGTGCAAGGTTATGATGTTTCTAAAGCTTGGGAAAGTGCTCAAGTTTATGTGCCTTCCAATTTTTTGGTTAAAAATGTTAACAATGTAAAAGTTGATTCACCATTGCCTGTTGTTATATTTATGCATGGTTGCGGTGGAATAAATGACCATGAAATAAGATGGGCATCGTACCTTAAATCAAAAAATTTTATTGTTGTACTTCCCAATTCTTTCGCAATACTCAATAGACAAACTAATTGTACTTCAACACTTCCAAATAGAATGGTTTGGAGAGTTCCAGTTGATCAGTTGCGCCCAGCTGAAGCTGAATATGCTTTGTCAAAAATTAAAGAACTTGATTGGGCGGATAAAAATAATATTTTCTTGATGGGTTTCAGTGAAGGCGGTATGGCTGCCCATAATGCCAAGGAAGATGGTTTTGCTGGAATTATTATATCTGGCTTCCCTTGTGCTCTTAGGAATCCAATTAAATCACATTTTACTACTCCCACACTCATCGTTAACTGGAAAATTGATCCTGACTTTATTCGTAACGATGGTTCTTATCAACAGTGTTCCGATAAACCATATTGGCAGTGGAGAACCAAATCTACTGAAATTTTATTGGAAGGAAAGGGGCATTTCAATGCAAATGAACCAATAGCTAGAGATGCGGTTTTAAAATTTCTACTTGAAAATAAGAATTAACTTTTTAAGAGGTTGCGCTGTGTAACTAAAAATCTTCAAACTTATGGATTTTGAATGGAATTGAGCACACGCAACCCATTGAATTCATCGGCAATTTTTCCCACGTCATTATTGAGTGGGGATATCGAGAATCGACATAACCAAGGCCCATGTCAATGACCCTTTGAGAGGGTCGTTGTGATCGAGCGATAAGGTTCAGCGCACGCAAGCGTAACTTGCGGCCTGCTCCTTGTCACCAGATTGGTATCTGGCAACCGTTGGATAGGGGCACAGCGGGCGTGTGCGCGGATTCGGCCAAGTACTGGGCACATCGGGATTGGCACCACCCGGGTTGCCTGGCCCCCGTGAAGCGGCCACGATTCGCTCAGGCGCTCTGCCAAACTCCACCCAATCGACCAGCGCACTCAGGGCGTCAAACTGGTCTGTAGCGGGTCCACCCCTTGAATGCCCCATGCCCGGTACCGGGAAAAATCGAGCGAAACTGTCGGCTTTGCCACCATGGTGAGCATTCAGATCTCTGTACCACGCTGCTGTGTCGTCAATGGAAAAGATGGGGTCTGAAGTGCCGTGAACCACCAAAATTTTGCCGCCCCGTGCTCGAAGTTCCTCCATGCGAGTGGCGTTGGGAGGAGACATGAAAGAAATGCCACTTTCCGTGTAGATGGCGTCGGTCGCGAAAATTTTGGGCGCCTCTTTTTCAAGATCAAAGTTGAGCGCAAATGCTGCAGTTCGTGATGGCTCTTTGGCTTTGGCCAAGTCGGAAGAAGGTGGGGTCGAAAAAATGAAGCCGACGGATACCGGATTGCGCGCGGTACGCACTGAGTTCCTGAATTTCCACTCTGCCCAACCTGGGTGGGCAATACCAGGATCAAAAGGAAAGCCCGCATAAAACAGTTCACCGTTGGCACGTTTCACCGGTGAATACACAGCAGCAACCACGGCCTTTTGTTCAGACGTCAGGCAGGTGCCATCGCGCGAGCTTGTACACGTGGGCACATCTCTCAACAGGTCAAAAGATTTTTGACAAGCTTGCGTATCCTGGACCAGCCCGTCTACCGAGCCATCTAGCGCGTCGCAATGCATCAAGATGGCGTTGGCTATCAGCCGCCTTTCGTTGATGGGAAGGGCCGACTCATAGTCGGGCAAACCGTTGACAACACGTGTGGTAGCGACCGAGTCCCAACGCTTGACTTGGGACAGATTGGCCACCGATGCCCTGGGCAGGTAAATGCCGGGCGCATTGGCCAAGATGCCGTCGTAGTCGGCCGCATAGCGGGAGGCTGCCACCAATGCATGACGACCACCGTTTGAGGTGCCTCCGATGTAGGAACGATCAGGACCTTTGCCGTAAGCTGAGCGAATCAAAGCCTTGGCCATGGGCGTGAGAGAGCCGACTGCATGGTAGCCGTAATCGCGTCTCGCCTGAGGATCTCGTCCAAACAGTGGATTTTGTGCGGCTGTGTGTCCGGCATCAGAGCTGATCACGGCAAAACCTTGCTGCAATCCGTTACGAAGCATGCCGCCGCTTCCCAACGATGAACCGCCGTCGGCCGTCACAACCATGCCATCAGTGCCGCCGTTGCCTTGGTACAAAAATCGGCCATTCCAGTCATGGGGCAGGCGCATTTCAAAGCCGATGGCATAGGTTTGACCATCAACCGGACTGACACGCCGGTTCATAAATCCTGTCACTTGGCAGTGTTCGCCCACTGGCTGCTCTGCATTTCTGAGGGTCCCAGCAGCCACGACACGTGCCATTGTGACTGTGGTGCTGGTAAAGCTGAAACTACCCAGTGCATCACAATTTAAAAGCGCAGCGCCTTGAGCGGGTGCCAGTTGTGGCGGTGTAGTCTTGATTCCTAGTGAACTGCACCCTGCAAAAGCCACGCATGCGAAAGCAGTCAATGAGAACAGTTTTTTATTCAGCATATTTTGTCTCCATTTTTTGCAGTGACGGCTCGCAAACCCTGTGATTTGGGGACCCAGAACTACACTTCTTATTCGAACTTTTATAGCACATGCCGCCTTTTTCATGACTTTGAAAACGTTCTCTTTGGCATGGCTGTGGGTTGAGGTCCAAAGAAAATTGGACAATTTATCCACAGCATGGATGCATTTCAGCAGTCCAACCACAGGAGCCTGTACAGATGAAAGTCTTGGTTATTCGATCTCTTCAAATTCTGCTTTTGACCCTGTCAGGCTGTGCTTTCACGTGGGCACAAGAAATTTCTGGGGTCATCCATTCCGAAAAGCATGGCTTACGGCTAACAACCTTGCTAAGCGGATTGGAAAATCCCTGGTCATTGGCTTTTTTACCAGACGGACGCATGTTGGTGACCGAACGGGCCGGACGAATGCGTTTGGTGGGAAAAGATTTTCGTTTAGACCCTAAACCGATTGAAGGTCTGCCGGAGTCCATTGAACGAGGGCAGGGCGGCTTGTTCGATGTGGTTTTGCACCCGCAATATGCGCAAAATGGCTGGATTTATTGGGCTTATAACGCGGCGGGACCGGGGGGGTGGGGCACGGCTTTGGCCCGAGGCAAACTCCAAGGCCAGCGCATGACCGAGGTTCAGTTGCTGTTCAGCATGCAGCCCAAGACGCGTTCAGGTCAGCATTTTGGTGGGCGCATCGTGTTTGACAAAGCTGGCATGCTTTACCTCACCTTGGGTGATCGGGGCGACAAAGATCGCGCACAAAAAATCGACGACCATGCAGGTTCAGTGATCCGATTGCATGACGATGGCCGCGTGCCTGCCGACAACCCCTTCAACAAGCGGGCTGGGGCGTTGCCTGAAAAATGGACCCTCGGCAACCGCAACATGCAAGGGGCGGTTTTGCATCCCCAAACGGGTGAATTGTGGACGCACGAGCACGGGCCGCAAGGTGGTGATGAGATCAATGTCATGCGCTCGGGACTCAATTACGGTTGGCCCGTGGTCACTTACGGGGTGAATTACGGCTTGGGCACGCGCATCGGTGAGGGTCAAAGCAAGCCAGGCATGGTTCAGCCCTTGCACGTTTGGGTGCCATCGATTGCGCCTTCGGGCATGGCCTTTGTCAGCGGTTCACAGTTTCCTCAATGGCAGGGGGATTTGCTGGTGGGCGCCTTGCGTGGCCAAATGTTGGTGCGTTTGGTGCTCAATGGCGAGAAAGTGATCCGCGAGGAACGTCTGCTGCAAGGTCGTGCAGGTCGTATTCGCGATATCCGCATGGGACCTGACGGATTGGTTTACTTGCTGAGCGACAGCGCCGACGGGGCCTTGATGCGGCTGGAACCCGCTCGGCCTTGAGATGTCAATGGGTTTCCCCACCATTTGGTAACCTCTGAGCATCATGTACCTGCCCAAACAATCTCTCCATCACGACCCTGCCCGACCACAGATGACCGATGAGCAAGGCATGCGCTTGGCCTTGACACAGGCGCAATTGGCTGCCGTTGCAGGCGAAGTGCCCGTGGGCGCAGTGGTCGTCAAGGATGGACAGGTGATCGCCACAGGCCGCAACGCGCCGATTGCCAACCACGACCCCACGGCGCATGCCGAGGTGGTGGCCCTGCGCGAAGCTGCGCGGGTGCTGGGTAACTACCGACTGGATGGCTGCATCTTGTATGTGACGCTGGAGCCCTGCGCCATGTGCAGCGGAGCCATGTTGCATGCCCGTGTGGACCGAGTGGTTTTCGGCGCGCCCGATCCGCGAACGGGTGTGGCGGGTTCGGTACTGAACCTGTTTGACCACGCGCAGTTGAACCACCAGACGCAAGTCTCAGGTGGCGTGCTGGCAGAGGAATGCGGCCAGTTACTCAAAGACTTTTTCAAAACCCGGCGCTTGAATACCGACCCAGTGCGCGAAGACGCTCTGCGCACGCCCGATGCAGCGTTTGCCGACTTGCCCGATTACCCCTGGCAAGCTCACTATGTCAACCATCTGCCCAGCATCGCCGGACTGCGTATGCATTACCTGGACGAAGGCCCAAAGGACTCCGCGTTGACCTGGTTGTGCCTTCACGGCAATCCGGCCTGGAGTTACCTTTACCGCAAGATGATCCCCGTCTGGTTAGCGGCGGGTCACCGCGTGGTGGCGCCCGATCTGATTGGTTTTGGCAAGAGCGACAAGCCCAAGAAGGATGATTTTCACCATTTTGACACCCACCGTCAGTCGTTACTGGAGATGATCGAGCAACTGGATTTGCAGCGCGTGGTGCTGGTGGTGCAAGACTGGGGTGGCATTTTGGGCCTGACTTTGCCCATGGCCGCACCCGAGCGTTACACAGGACTGCTGGTCATGAACACCACCTTGGCCACAGGTGAAGCTCCCTTAAGCCCAGGCTTTTTGGCATGGCGAGAGTGGTGCTCCAGTCAGCCGCTGTTTGATGTTGGCAAGTTGTTCAAGCGGGGCAACAGCGCCATGACAACGCAAGAGACAGCGGCTTACAACGCACCGTTTCCGGACAAAGGCTTTCGCGCGGCGCTCAGGGCTTTTCCGCCCATGGTGCCGGAGTTTGCGGATTCACCCGGCGCGGCCGTGTCGCGCCAAGCCGAGGCATTTTGGCGCCTCGCTTGGCAAGGCCAAACGTTCATGGCCATTGGCCAGCAAGACCCGGTTTTGGGGGAGCCCGTGATGCGCCAGTTGCAAAGCCAGATCAAGGGCTGCCCTGAGCCCATGTTGCTCCCCGATGCGGGTCACTTTGTACAGGAGCAGGGCAGGGCGATCGCAGAAAACGCTGTGCGACACTTCAAGCCCTGAAGAGAAAACAATCCATGGCCCAAATCTACATTTTTTCCCCTTCCAGCGCCGTGCGGGACAAAGCCGCTTTCCGTCGAGGCCTCAAGCGTTTGAAAGCGCAAGGCCATGAGGTGGAAGTTGACGAATCAGCCTTGGATACCCATCTGCGATTTGCGGGCGACGACGCCACGCGCATCGCCGCCATCACCCGCGCTTGTGCCAGTGGTGCCGACCTGGCCCTCATTTCGCGCGGCGGCTACGGCCTCACGCGGATCCTACCTGCCTTGCCCTACCCAAAAATTGCCAAAGCGATTGACGGCGGCATGCAATTTGTGGGTCTGAGCGATTTCACAGCCTTCAACCTGGCGGTGCTAGCCAAGACAGGTCGAATCAGCTGGCAAGGCCCCGCCCTCGGTGAAGACTTTGGCATGGAGCAAGAGCCTGACGACATCATGCAAGCGTGCTTTGATGACTTACTCTTGGAGCAGGGCGAGGGCACAGGCTGGCAGTTGCCCAAGGCCGAAGCTGAACGTCGCGTGTTGGTGAAAGACGCACCGCTGTGGGGTGGCAATTTAACGGTGCTGACATCTTTGCTGGGCACGACGTATTTCCCGCAGGTCAAAGGTGGGGTTTTGTTCCTCGAAGACGTGGGAGAGCACCCTTACCGCTTAGAGCGCATGTTGACGCAACTGCTTCATGCAGGTGTGTTGGCTCAACAAAGGGCGGTGCTGATGGGCCAGTTCAGCAAGTTCAAGCTGGTTCCCGGACACGATAAAGGTTTCAAGTTGCTCACTGTGTTTGACTGGCTGCGCAGCCAAATCAAAGCGCCTGTCCTGACGGGCTTGCCCTTTGGCCATGTCGAAACCAAGGTCCTGCTGCCCGTTGGTGCCAAGGTAGACCTTGTCACAGAAGGGCGTGACGCGCTCATGGTTTGGGGTCATATTTAAGACCTTTTTCGGTGAGATAGACCCTGGAGAGACAGCGCATGAAATGGCTCGGACGTTTGACAGTGTTGGCCATTGCGGCTTTTTTACTGGCGGGTGGCGTTTTCTCAGTGCAGATGATTCGCAGCTTGCCGCAGCTTGATGGCACTTTGCGACTACCCGGTTTGTCGGGCTCGGTGCACATTGGACGCGATGAGTCCGATGTCACCCACATTCAAGCCAGCAACCCCTTTGATGCATGGAGAGCGATGGGTTTTGTGCATGCTCAAGAACGTGGCTGGCAATTGGAATTCAACCGCCGCGTCATGCGGGGTGAGTTGTCTGAAATATTAGGACCTGCCACCCTGGACACCGACAAATTGATGCGCACCTTGGGCATCATTTCGATGGCGCAGCAGCAATTGAAAGCCATGTCACCTTTGGCGCAAGCGGCTTTGCAGGCTTACAGCGATGGCATTCAGGCGGCTTGGCAAACAGGCGCTGTGCGCCCATCACCCGAATTCATGATCTTGGGTGCAACCCCAGGAGGGGAAAAAGCGCAATATTGGCAACCCGAAGACTGCGTGGGTTGGGCGCTGATGATGGCCTTGGATTTGGGGGGCAACTGGGGCAATGAATTTGCCCGGCTGAGCGCTTCCCAAGTGCTCACGCAACAGCAACTGTGGCAACTGATGCCGCCATACCCCGGCGAAAAGCCTGCTACTGCGGTCGATTTACCGGCCTTGTATGCCCAATTGGGTGTTTATGCATCGGCTGAAGCCAATTCCAAAGCAGCCCTTCATTCGCCCAAAGCGCAGACAGCTTTGGCTCAATGGTCTCAAGACTGGGTACGTGATGTTGGCACTTTGGACGGCAAAGGCAGCAACAACTGGGTGGTAGCCGGAAGCCATACACAAAGCGGTAAGCCTTTGCTGGCCAATGACCCCCATTTGGCGCTGAGTGCCCCTGCCATTTGGTATTTCGCACGCCTTCAATCGCCTGCATTTATTTGGCAAGGTCAATCACTCCCAGCTTTGGATGTGATGGGTGCGACCTTGCCGGGTCTTCCATTTGTGGTGCTGGGCAGAACCCGAGGTGTGGCCTGGGGTTTCACCAACACAGGACCTGATGTTCAAGATCTTTATCTGGAACAATTGGATGCGGCCCGTCCTGGGCAATACCGAACGCCAACGGGATGGGCTGCGTTTGAGACCCGTACCGAAACCATTCGAGTCAAAGGGCAGGGTGATGAAGTCATGACTGTTCGAAACACTCGCCATGGTCCAGTCATCAGCGATGTTCAAGCGCAGTACAAAGGGGTGCTCAACTCGGCCGCTTTTGCGATGAGTCTGAAGTGGTCGGCGCTCACGCCCGATAACCGCACCATCGATGCAGGTATGCGAGCCAATTGGGCTCAAAACGTTATCCAGTTGCAAGAGGCCTTTGAGGGCCATCATTCACCCATGCAAAGTGTCGTGATGGCCGACACACAAGGGGAGGTGGCCTTCAAGGCCATTGGCAAAGTTCCCTTTCGACTGGCCGATAACGACATTCAAGGTGTGGCACCCGCCCCAGGATGGCTGCCTCAGTATGACTGGCAAGGCTGGATTCCCTATTCGGAAACGCCCAGTTTGAACACGGCTCAAATTGGCGCAAAGGGCTGGCACGCGACTGCGAACCAGAATATTTTGCCCAAAGATTACCCTCACTTTTTTGGATCTGATTGGACGACACCTGAGCGGTTTGAGCGCATTGAGCAGCTGCTCTCATCCAGCCCTTTGCACAATCTGCAGAGCATGCAGCAGGTACAAAACGATGTATTTTCTTTGGGTGCGAAGTCGCTTTTACCCGCTGCATTGCAGGCCAAGCCCACACATGCAACCGGTGATGAGGCCATGAAGTTGCTGGCTTCTTTTGATGGCCAGATGCGTACCCAAAGCGCAGGGGCCTTGATTTTGAATGTTTGGGCCGACGAAATCACACGCACTGTTTTGTCATCCCGTTTGGGTGCTGAACGGTTTCAAGCTTTGTATGGCAAGCGTCACTTCAGGCTTTCGCTGGAGGGTATTTTGGCCCGCGATGACAAGTTTTGGTGCGGTAGTGCGGGCTGTGCTCCCTTGGTTTCAGCGGCCATGGACCGCAGTTTGAGCCGAATTTCCGCCAAGTTGGGCTCAAATACAAATCAATGGCATTGGGGTGCATGGCATCCGGCCATCAGCAGCCACAAGCCTCTTGGCAAAGTTCCCGGCTTGAACGCATTGTTCGATGTTCGCGTTGAAAGTCCTGGTGATCTTTTCACGGTCAATGTCGGGCAGTATTGGGCCAATGACAAGAAAGAACCTTTTGCCAATCGCCATGCCGCATCGATGCGCGCGATCTATGATTTGAGCTCAGAGGGTCAAGGTTGGTTCATTTACCAAACGGGCCAAAGTGGGCATGTCGTTTCATCGCGCAGCCGTGACATGGCCCATCAATGGGCTCGGGGGCACTACCGGAGCTTATCGTTGTCTCGGCCCGCACACGTTCACTCTTTGCGCCTGATACCCTGATCATTCTATTTATCCAGTCCACCCATAAGATGGGTCTTGGATAGAACTCAATCCATATCATTGTTACTTTACATAATACACATCGTAAGCAATTTAAAGTTGGGATGTTTGAAACAAACCCGAGCTTTATCTGTCACAGGAACATCAACGCATTGCAGGCTGGACGGCTGGTGTTTGTTGAAGTTGTGAGTCCCGCTTTTGTCGATCGGCCAAACGGGATAAACCCGTTTCAATCAACTCACGGGCGTTGGCGCGCTGCCCACGAACCGCAAAATCCAAGGCGGTCATGCCTTGTTGATTTTTGAGGGTCAAATCAGCACCAGCCTGAATCAATACTTTGACCGCTTCGGGGCTACCGTACATCGCAGCCATCATCAAGGGCGTGGTGCCATTGGGTGATTCGGCATCAATGTAAGCACTTTCTTCCAGCAAAAACTCAATCACGGGCACATGGCCCCCTGTGGCTGCGTAATGCAAGGGCGTCCAACCGGGTTTGTTCACATCTGCATCGTTGTTCACCAGCTTTTTGACCAAAGGAAAATACCCCTTGAGCGCGGCGAGCATTAAGGGACTTTCATCGTGGGCATTGCGTATTTCGGCACGCGTTTGGGGCCAACCGGCCAAAAGTTCGGCGACTTTGAGTGAAGGCTCTCGAACGGCCAGCATCAAGGCCGGAACACCCTCAGGATTGACTGTATTGGGATCAAAACCTCTTTGCAAAAGCATTTGAACCGTCCTGACGTTGTCAACCTGAACGGCCTTGAAGAAATCTTCGTAAGAACCCGCTTGAGCATGCAGTCCAAAAAAAATAAATTCAATTAAAACAAAGAACTTTATGGCTTTATTAATGTAATACATGATAAATGATCAATGGGTTTTATTGAACAAATTCAAGAAATTCCGGGTCGTGAGATGGCCTATTTCTTCGGCAGAACGGCCTCTCAAACTGGCCAAGAGCTTGGCCACAAAGGGCACATAAGAGGGGTTGTTTGTTTTACCTCGATAGGGCACTGGTGCCAAATAGGGGCTGTCAGTCTCAATCAATAAGCGGTCATCGGGCACAAACTGAGCCACGTCTCGCAGATCAGCGGCCGTTTTGAAAGTCAAGATGCCGGAAAACGAGATGTAAAAACCCAGATCCAGTGCAGCGCGAGCCACTTCTTGGCTTTCAGTAAAACAGTGAAATACACCGCCGGCGCACCCAATTCCCCCGGTTTCACCCTCTTCTTTCAAGATGGCAATCGTGTCGTCTGAAGCCTGTCGGGTGTGGATGACCAAGGGCAAGGCGGTATGCCTTGCTGCCCGAATGTGGGTCCTAAACCGCTCACGCTGCCATTCCATATCGGCCACAGTTCGACCGCCTTTGCGTTCATCCATTTGGTAGTAATCAAGGCCGGTCTCTCCAATTGCCACCACTTTGGGTCGGCCAGCGCCATCCAGCAGATCCTGCAAACTGGGCTCACGCACACCTTCGTTGTCTGGGTGCACCCCCACGGTGGCCCACATGTTGTCGTGCGCCAAGGCCAAGTCGTGCACCTCATCGAACTTTTCCATGGTGGTGCAGATCACAAGGGCACGCGTCACCTGTGCGTCGCGCATGGCTTGCTGGATGGTGTCCAGCTCGCCCATCAGTTCAGGAAAATTCAAATGGCAATGTGAATCGGTGTACATGGCTCAGCCCTTGGACATCAGGGTTTGTTGGG
Organism: Limnohabitans sp. Rim8; assembly: GCF_943326455.1. Classification (NCBI taxonomy): domain Bacteria; kingdom Pseudomonadati; phylum Pseudomonadota; class Betaproteobacteria; order Burkholderiales; family Comamonadaceae; genus Limnohabitans; species Limnohabitans sp. Rim8. The sequence continues at coordinate 102,774 of NZ_CALPTI020000006.1, read as the reverse complement.
CGTCGGCGGTCATGGCTTCCAGCATCAAACCTGCATTGAAAGGGTGTTCCGAGGTACGTGCAGACTGCATCAGTCGCTTGAACCAATCGGTCAAATTCATCACAGAGGCTGCGCTGGGAGGCAATTGCGTTTTCTCAAAAAAACGTGGCTCTGCACCTGAATGGCGCAGCACGAGGTCGTGACAAAGCTTCTGCAGCGCATCGATCGCCTGGGCAGGGCTCAAATCGGTCAAATGCCGAGCATCGCCTTGGATCATGGCTTTGGGCAATTGGGCCCACCAGTCCGGCGACAAACCGGATTCGGTCTGACGCAGCACATCTGCGGGTCGGCCGCCAGCGCTGCGAAGCAACTCTTGCGCAACAGCGCTGGGCACGCCCTGCCCGGTCAACCAAACCAAAGACTCATCGGCTTCGGGCCATTTCATGGTGTGGGCCAAACAGCGGCTTCGGATGGTGGGCAGCAGCATATGGCTGGCCTCGGTGGCCAGCACAAAACGCACATCACCTGGTGGCTCTTCCAGGGTTTTGAGCAAAGCATTGGCCGTGATCGTGTTCATGCGCTCGGCCGGATAAACCAAAACGGCCTTGCCACGACCGCGAGCATTGGTGCGCTGCGAGAACTCCACCGCATCGCGCATCGCGTCCACACGTATCTCTTTACTGGGTTTGCGGGTTTTTTTGTCGATCTCGTCTTGGGCTTTTTCTGACAAAGGCCAGCCCAGTTCGATCATGACCGTTTCGGGCATCAACACTTCTAAATCGGCATGCGTGCGAACAGCCATTGAATGACAACTGGGGCAATCGCCACATGCCCTATTCTGGGTAGGCTTTTCACATAACCAGGCCGAAACCAAAGCCAAAGCCAACTCGTACTGACCCAAGCCAGAGGGACCTTGGAGCAACCAAGCATGGCCACCTTGCGCCAGCAAATCGGTGGTCTGCCGGGCAATCCACGGGGCGTGCAACGAATCGGTGTGGTCGACGCTCATCTTGTGCTCCGACTCAGCCAATCGGTCACGATGCGAGAAACGTCTTCACTCACAGCCTCGATGCTCTGCGCTGCGTCAATGCGTGCAAAACGGCTGGGCATTTCTGCTTGGCGGCGGGCATAACCGCTCCGGACTGCGGCAAAAAAATCAGCGGGTTGTGATTCAAACTTATCGGGTACGCGGGCAGAGGCCAGTCGTTCGGCCGCAATGACCGGGTCCAAATCAAACCAAATTGTCAGTTCAGGTTGGCGCAAGCTGCTGTCGGGCAAGGCCTGCACCATGCCCTCCAATTGGCCCAAAACCTGCCAATCAAATCCCCTTCCACCGCCTTGGTAAGCAAAGGTGGCGTCGGTGAAACGATCTGATAGGACCACCTCACCGCGGGCCAATGCGGGCTCAATCACCTGCACCAAATGCTCGCGACGGGCTGCAAACATCAACAGGGCTTCGGTCAGAGAATCCATGGGTTCGTGCAACACCAATTCACGCAGCTTTTCGGATAAAAATGTGCCACCCGGCTCACGGGTCAGCACCACCACCCTGCCCGCTTGGCGGAATAAATCGGCGACACGGGCAATGTGGGTGGATTTGCCCGCGCCGTCGATGCCTTCAAAACTGATGAATATGCCGCTGCTCATAAAGATATGAATTCAATCCCCGATTGTCGCTGATGCTGTTGGCAAGCTTGCAGGCCTGTCATTGGCCGCGCTGGTATCGGTTGACGGCCCGGTTGTGCTCATCCAGTGTGGCGCTGAAATGGCTTGAGCCATCACCCTTGGCCACAAAATAAATGGCTTGGGTTTTGGCGGGCTGCACTGCGGCCAATAAGGAGGCCTTGCCTGGCATGGCAATCGGGGTTGGGGGCAGTCCCGAACGCGTGTAGGTGTTCCAAGGGTTATCGGTCGTCAGGTGCACCCGACGCAAATTACCGTCAAAGGCATCGCCGAGGCCGTAAATCACCGTTGGATCGGTTTGCAAGCGCATACCGATGCGCAATCGGTTGTTGAAAACCCCCGAAATCTCAGGCCGATCTTGCGCTTTGCCGGTTTCTTTTTCGACGATGCTTGCCAAAATCAAGACTTCTTCAGGCGACTTGAGTGCGGCATTGGCGGAACGGGACTGCCAAGCTTGTTGAAGATGTTTGTCCATGGCGATCATCGCCCTTTTCAACACGGTCAGGTCGCTTGTACCTTTGGCATAAGAATAGGTGTCCGGATAAAAGCGCCCTTCAGGGGACACGCTGGGACGTCCTAATTGCGCCATCAAGGCCTCATCGCTCAGGCTTTGGCTGTCTGGCTTGAGGTTTTCAGACTTCGCGAGGGCTTGGCGCACTTGCCGCCAATTCCAGCCCTCCACCAAGGTCACGTTGCGCAGGCTTTCTTCGCCCCGCACCAGGATGCTGAGCAAACGCTTAGGTGTGGTCCCCGGTGGGATCTCATAGCTGCCGGCGCGCATCAGACGCGACTGGCCTGACAAACGAAACCAAGAGAACAAGAGTGTGGACGATGTCTGCGCGCCAGCATCTTGCACTGCCTGGGCAATGCCTTTGGCCGATGTGCCCGGCTCAATTGACAAGTCCAAAGTGGCTTGCCGCGTATCCATGGGGGCATGAAGCCAGACATTCACGGCAATAAAGCTTGTCACGCCCAAGACCACCAGGCTGATCAACCAACGCATCCAGCCTTTGATCACAGCAGAGTCCTTGTTCAGATGTTGAAAACTTGGTGGCGATGATAATTCAGACTGCTTTATCTCATTACCCGGTGTCCCATGAACATGCCTGTCAAATCCAGCATCAACCTGTCTGCTCTACATGGTGTCAGTTTGCTGCCCACTTTGGGCGTGATTCAAGCCCAAGGTGAGGACGCGGCGAACTTTCTGCACAACCAACTGAGCAATGACGTGCTGCTTTTGCCCGTTGGCCAAGCGCGCTTGGCTGCTTTTTGTTCTGCAAAAGGTCGAATGCAAGCCAGCTTCATTGTCATTAAAACCGCGCCGGACAACGTCTTGCTGATCTTGAGTCAAGACTTGCTGGCCCAGACCCTCAAACGCCTTTCCATGTTTGTGCTTCGCGCCAAAGTCAAAATGAGCGATGCCACCAGCCAGTGGCAGCTGCGCGGCTTGCTGGGCGAGAATGCCTTGAAACTGACGGACGATGCCACGCCCTGGCAGACCATGCTCCATGACGGCGTCCACACGGTCGCGCTTTATCCCGCTGTGCTGGGTGATACCCGAACCCCTCGCGCTTTGTGGGTCGCGTCAGTTGAACAAACTTTGCCCACTGGCCCCGATGTTTCTGCCGAGGTCTGGCAATGGACCGAAGTGCTCAGCGGCGTGACCTTGGTCAGCCAGCCCGTGTTTGAAGCCTTCGTCCCGCAAATGCTCAATTACGAATCGGTGGGCGGCGTCAACTTCAAAAAAGGCTGTTATCCCGGCCAGGAAGTTGTCGCCCGCAGCCAGTTTCGCGGAACACTCAAGCGGCGCATGGCCTTGGTTCACAGCCCTGTGTTGATGGCTGCAGGTCAAGAGGTGTTCACTCCCGAAGACCCAGAGCAAGCCTGCGCCACCGTGGTCTTGAGCGCTGCTCGGCCCGACGGACAAGGCTTTGTCGCGCTGGTGAGTGGCACACTTGAAAGCATGCAGACAGGTTGGCGAGTGGGTAAATCTGACGGCCAAGCGCTCAACTTTTTGCCTCTGCCCTACCCCCTGCTTGCAGACATTTGAGCGCTTTTGAATCTGCCTGAAGATGGAAAATTACCCACCTATGGGCGGGCTGTGCCGCAAAGCAAAGCCTGTGGTCGACAAGAGCCATACCGCACCCATGCGCTGGTTTTAAAGCTTGAGCACCATCTCGATGTGCGCCATTCCTGCCTCTTCAAAAACTGCGCCCTGCGACACAAAGCCAGAGCGACTGTAAAAAGCTTCGGCGCTGCACTGGGCATGCAGGATCACTTGGGTGTCACCGCGGTGCCGAGCGGCGTCAATCAGCGCGTGCAAAACGCGCCGGCCTAATGCGCTGCCGCGCATTTGCTTTTTGACCGCCATGCGCCCGATTTTGGCCACACCGGGCGCGTATTCAATCAGTCGTCCGGTCGCCAGGCAAAAACCCATGCGGTTCAGCGCCACGGCGTGTAAGGCTGTTTCATCGGCCTCATCCCATTCCAACTCCGCGGGCACTTTTTGCTCCTGCACAAACACCTCGGTGCGAAGCGGGCTGGCTAATTTCTGAAAGTCGTGCCACGACCCGATATGCACCTGCACCATGTCTTCGCCCCGCTCGAAGCCCTCCAGCATGTCGCGCAGCGGGGCCGGGATGGTCTGGCTCTTTTTGGCCACCGGGTCAGCATACACATAGACCAGCTCGCTGGTGATCAACAGTTCATCGCCCCTAAAAATCGCCCCAGCAAACATCATGGACGAGTTGCCCACCCGGTCACAACGCATGCACACATCCAGAAAATCGTCCATTTCGGCGCTGGCGTGGTACTCGACACTGGCCTTTTTGACGAACAAATCCCCGCCCAGCTGGTGCATGGTCTCGGCATAGGGCATGGCGAGGTTGCGCCAATAGTCGGTCACGGCAGTGTCAAAGTACATGAGATAGTGACCGTTGAACACGATCTTTTGCATGTCCACTTCGACCCAGCGCACGCGCATGCGGTGTGAAAAACGGAAGTCCTGGCGTTTCATCGGTTCAACTTTCAAAAGCGAGTTTCAAGGCCCGACCCGCATCGGCGTGCGCGCGCAGTGCGTCGGGAATGGCGCGACCCATGGTGATGAAACCATGGATCACGCCTTTGTAGATTTCCAAATCGACCGGTACACCCGCCATGCGCAGGGTGTCGGCGTACTGCACGCCCTCGTCCACCAGAGGGTCGCACTCGGCCAGGCCAATCCAAGCGGGGGGCAAGCCCGAGTGGTCGGGGGCGTTCATGGGTGCAAAGCGCCAATCATCTCGGTCAGCATGATCGATGTAATGGGCAAAAAACCAGTCGACGGTTTGCTTGTCGAGCATGAAGCCGTCGGCAAAAGTGTGGTGCGAGGCGGTGTTTTGCTTGGCCAACGTACCGGGGTAAAACAGCAGTTGCAAGCGCAGTGGTAATCCTGCATCACGGCCCAATAAAGCGCACACGGCAGCCAATGTTCCGCCCGCACTGTCGCCGCCCACAGCCAGGCGCGTGGTGTCCAAGCCGAAAGTCTGGCCGTTCTGGTGCAGCCAATTCAAGGCGTCCCAGCTGTCGTGTACAGCCTGAGGAAAACGGTGCTCAGGCGCAAGCCGGTAAGCCAGCGACACCACAGCACAGTGACCAAGGCGAGACAGTTGACGGCATAAAACGTCGTGGGTTGTGAGGCTGCCGACAGTGAAACCACCGCCGTGTATGTACAGCAGTAAGGGCACAGGTTTGGCACTTTGAGGTGCATACAAGCGGGCGGGCATGGCGAAGCCATCTCGGGCGGGCAATGTGATGTCTTCTACCCGGTCCACTGGCGGGGCGGGCTGCAGGTCGAGCATAGGGCTGCCGATGTCGTAAAACTCACGCGCCTGTTCTGGCGTCATCGCAGCCATGGGCGGACGCCCTGCACGGTGAACCCGGTCAATCAGGCTGCGAGTGGCAGCGTTCAGCAAGGCATGGGGGTTAGCGTGGTGGCTGCTCATGGTTTCAGGGAAAGGGGTGTAGTCGAATCCAGTACTGGAGGGCATCGGGGTAAAAGGCAAACAAGGGTGACAGCCCCGGCAGGCCTCCTACCCATTCCTGCATCAAAATGCAGTCAGATCGTACAACGCCCTGGCCCGGTGTTCTGTCTATTCTGAACCAGGCCCCTGATTGGAGTTTTTGCATGTCTTTCATCAACTACGTCACCCAAATCCAGATCGACTTCGGCGCGGTCAAACTGCTGCAAACCGAATGTGAACGCGTGGGCATCAGCAAACCGCTGATCGTGACCGACGCAGGCGTCAAAGCTGCGGGCGTGCTTCAAAAAGCCCTGGACGCCTTGCCGGGCTTGCCCGTCACCGTTTTTGACCAGACCCCATCCAACCCCAACGAGGCAGCCGTCCGCGCCGCTGCAGCCATGTACCAACAGCATGGCTGCGACGGTCTGATCGCGGTGGGTGGAGGCTCGGCCATAGACTGCGCCAAGGGCGTGGCCATTGCCGTCAGCCACGAAGGCCCGCTCAAAACCTACGCCACCATCGAAGGCGGCTCGCTCAAGATCACTGACCGGGTGGCCCCCATCATTGCGGTGCCCACCACCAGCGGCACCGGCAGCGAGGTGGCCCGTGGCGCGATTTTGATTCTGGACGATGGCCGCAAAGTCGGTTTCCACTCTTGGTTCATCGTACCGAAAGCCGCCATTTGCGACCCCGAACTCACCTTCGGCCTGCCCCCCATCTTGACGGCTGCGACCGGCATGGACGCGGTCGCGCACTGCATGGAAACCTTCATGGCGGCGCCTTTCAACCCGCCAGCCGATGGCATTGCTTTGGATGGTTTGGCGCGTGGCTGGGCGCACATCGAACGCGCCACAGCCAATGGTCAAGACCGGGATGCGCGTTTGAACATGATGAGCGCCAGCATGCAGGGCGCCATGGCCTTCCAAAAAGGCTTGGGCTGTGTGCACTCGCTCAGTCACAGCCTGGGCGGCGTCAACCCGCGTCTGCACCACGGCACCTTGAATGCCATGTTTTTGCCTGCGGTGATCAATTTCAATGCCTCGGCCGAATCGGTGCAAAAGGAAAACCGCCTGAACCGCATGGCCCAGGCCATGGGCCTGCAAAGCGGCTCTGACATCCCGGATGCCATTCGGGACATGTGCGCTCGTTTGGGCCTACCCACCGGGCTGGGCGCGATGGGCGTGACCGAGGGCCTGTTCGACGCGGTGATCACTGGGGCATTGGCCGATCACTGTCACAAAACCAACCCGCGCATCGCTTCTGCAGACGAATACCGGGACATGTTGCTCAAGAGTTTGTGATCAGCCGCGGACATAGATCCCCCTTCGCGGTTGCCGTTGACGAAGAGGGTCATGTCGCTGATGGCCAAGATTCAAGGTGCGTTCTGGTTGGGCATCTTCGCGCCCACATGGATCTCACCTCTGGCCTCGGCCAATTCCACCTGTCTCTGGCGCTCGGCCAGTTTTTCCTTTTGCTCTGGTGTGCGCTGGTCGTGGCAGTGCGCGCAACTCACACCCAGGACGTAATGCGGTGAAAGTTTGTCTTGTGAACTCAATGGCCAGCGACAAGAACGGCACAGCTCGTGGTGTCCCAAGCCAAGACCATGGCCCACGCTCACGCGCTCGTCAAAAACAAAACACTCGCCTTCCCAGATGCTGTGCTCAGGCGGTATCTCTTCCAAGTACTTGAGAATGCCACCTTCGAGGTGGTAGACCTCGTCAAAGCCGCGCATCTTCATGAGCGCGGTGGATTTTTCGCAACGGATACCGCCTGTGCAAAACATGGCCACTTTGGTCTTTTTGGCGGCTTCACCTTGCAAATGAGGCTGTGCATCGAGCCACGCGGGCAACTGAACAAAGTTTTTGAGCTTGGGGTTCACGGCGCCCTTGAAAGTGCCTATCGCCACCTCGTAGTCATTGCGCGTGTCGATCACCACCACGTCCGGATCGGCCAGCAAGGCGTTCCAGTCGGCTGGTTTGACATACTGGCCCACTGTCTTGTTGGGGTCCAGCTCGGGCACGCGCAAAGTCACGATCTCTTTTTTGAGCTTGACCTTCATGCGGGTAAAGGGCGGCAAGGGGCTCCACGATTCTTTGTGCACCAAGCTGGCCAAGCGCGGATCAGCCCGCAAAAACGCCAGCACGACGCGAATGCCTTCTTCCGGCCCGGCAATCGTGCCATTGATGCCTTCTTGCGCCAAAAGTAAGGTACCTTTGACAAGATTGGCTTCACAGCAGTCTTGCAGAGGCCCTTGCAGGGCTTCAAAGTCCGGCAAATCAACAAATTTGTAGAGGGCGGCAGTGAGGAAAAGGGGATCAGTCGGCATGCCGTGATTATCCGCTTTGATAACAGGGTCATGCGGCATAAGTGACCAAAACGACATCGGCTGCCTGTTGGCGCAAGGGGATCAGCCTTTGGTAGGCTGCGGAGCCATGCCAGCCTTCGGCCGCATCCAAAGAGGGGAATCGGATCACCACGATGTCAGGGTGCGGGCAAACACCCGAAAAGGCGTTGACCTGCTCACCCCGAAAGACCAGTTCACCGCCAAAAGGCAGCAATGTTGCCAAAACCTGCGATCGGTATTCCGCCCATTTTTCTTGGTTTTTCACGGTCATTTGACCGACGACAAAGGCTTGGGTCATGACAAATCCTCAAAGAGCTTTCAGAACAGAAAGGTCGGGCTGATGCAACCAGGCATGGAACTCATCGGCCAATTGCTGACTGGCGCTTGCGGCCGCAAACCACACTTTGACCCGTGCGGGCAGATTGCGGTCAAAACGGACGAAGTCGTGACGGTCGGGCAGCTTGCCGTCAGGCAGGGTTTTGACCCATTCAGGGTTGGGGGCCAGAACCACGGTGTTGTCTAAAAATGAGGTCGCGCCGTGCCGCCACTTGAGTGCTTTGTCGAGCCAACCGGGTACCACGTTTCTCTGGAAATGCGGGTACAGAACAATGGTGCGTTCTGGGCCTTGGCCAAGCTTGGGTGCGGTCCAGTTCAGGTGCAGGTGGTAGTCGGTGATGCCGCCGTCCCAATAAGCGCCTGCGGGAGCGCCCGGTATGTTCTGCACGGCTTTGAGGGCAAAGGGGATTGAGCAGCTCGCTTGAAGCGCGGCCATGAAGTTGCCTTCTGTCAAGCCCACAGCACGGGTGCGAAAGTCTTGAGCGTCAAACGGCAAAGCCGCGCCCTGCCCTGAAAACACCACGCGCTCCAGCCACCCGCCCAAAGCTCTGCGGCTGAGGGCGTTACTTAGGTAAGCACCGGCGTAGCCCAGTGGAGTGGCCAGTGGGTGTTCGCGTTGCAAAATGTGGCGCCCGCGTGAGGTCATGATGTGCAAGCGAAAGCGCGGATGGCTCAGTACCTCGCCAATGCGTCCGCCATAAAAGACTTGCAGGCTGTGTCCAAACGCATCGCTCACCTGCTTGGCGTTCACCCGCTTTTGACCTGGTAACGGTTCGTAATGCTGGTGGATGTAATCGTGCTCTAGCCGCTCAAACGCCGCCACCGACTGGTTCAGGCAAGCGGTGGCCATGCGCCACGCCCCTATGGAAGCACCCACCAAATCCACAGCTTGTGTGCTTCGGGCCAGCCAATCGCCAAAAATGAAGCGATCCAATGGTCCAAGGATCAAGCCCTTGGGGCCGCCTGCAGCACCCGGGATCACGCCGATGTGCTCTGGCCGTAGGCCATGTTCACGGATGTGGGCCAGCGCCTTGGGGCCTGCGTGGATATGAAGGGCGTGCATGGGTTCTATTTTTTCAGACCTTGCAGCTTGGCAAAGGCGCTGGCCATGGCCGAGCTGGCGGCGGCTGGCGTGGTGTAACCCCCAACCGAACCACCACCACGCTGGCGGTTGTCACGCCCTGCACCTTCAAACTTGTTGTCGCGGGGGTCCCTTCTGTCTTGCACTTGTCTCGCGGGCGCAGCGTCCAGCTTCATCGTCAAGCTGATGCGTTTGCGGGACACGTCCACTTCGAGCACCTTCACTTTGACGATGTCGCCCGTTTTGACCACCTCGCGTGCATCGGACACAAACTTGTTGGCCAATTGGCTGACATGGACCAGGCCGTCTTGATGTACACCCAAGTCGATAAAAGCGCCAAACTGGGCCACGTTGCTCACAGTGCCTTCCAAGGTCATGCCCTCTTTCAAATCCTTGATGTCTTCTACACCGTCGGCCAAGCGGGCTACTTTGAAGTCGGGGCGTGGGTCACGGCCGGGCTTTTCCAGTTCACCCAAAATATCTTTGATGGTGACAGGACCGAACTTGTCGCTCACAAACAGCTCTGGTTTGAGTCCCTTCAACACTTCTGAACGGCCCATGATTTCTTGGATGGGCTTGGCCGTTTTGACAATGATCTGCTCGACCAGCGGGTAGGTTTCGGGATGCACACCGGTCATGTCGAGCGGGTTGTCGCCGCCCCGGATGCGCAAAAAACCCGCACTTTGTTCAAAGGTCTTGGCGCCCAAACCAGTGACTTTCAGCAAATCTTGGCGCGTCCTGAACACGCCATTGGCATCGCGCCAACGCACAACCGACTTGGCTACGGCGCCAGAAAGGCCAGACACGCGCGTGAGCAAAGGCACGCTGGCGGTGTTCAGGTCAACGCCCACTGAGTTCACGCAATCTTCCACCACCGCGTCCAAGGTCTTGGCCAATTCGCTCTGGTTCACATCGTGCTGGTATTGGCCCACGCCAATCGCTTTGGGATCGATCTTGACCAACTCAGACAACGGGTCTTGCAAGCGGCGGGCAATGCTGGCGGCGCCACGCAGGCTCACGTCCACGTCGGGCATCTCTTGGCTGGCAAATTCGCTGGCGGAGTACACCGAAGCGCCCGCCTCGCTGACCACCACTTTCGTGATGTCCACGCCCTCGCGCAGCTTGGCGAGTTGTTTGATCAGATCGCCCGCCAGCTTGTCGGTCTCGCGGCTGGCGGTGCCGTTACCGATCGCGATCAGGTTGACGTGGTGCTTTTCGCAGAGCTTGGCCAAATTGAACAGAGCGCCTTCCCAGTCCTTGCGAGGCTCGTGCGGGTAAACCGTGGTGGTGTCGACCAGTTTGCCGGTGGCATCCACCACAGCCACTTTCACACCTGTTCGGATGCCCGGGTCTAGGCCCATGACGACTCGGGGGCCAGCTGGCGCGGCCAAAAGCAGATCGCGCAGGTTATCGGCAAACACCTTGATGGCGACTTTTTCGGCATCCTCGCGCAGGCGGGTGAACAAATCGCGTTCGGTGGACAGACTCAGCTTCACGCGCCAAGTCCAGGCCACGCATTTGCGAATCAAATCGTCTGAGGCGCGGGCCTTATGGCTCCATCCTAGGTGCATGGCGATCTTGCCTTCTGCGATGCTGGGCTTGCCAGGCTCGGGCTCAACGGGTAGCACCAACTTGGCATCCAGCAATTCCAAAGCGCGGCCACGAAACACGGCCAACGCACGGTGTGAGGGAACGTGACCAATCGGCTCGTCGTAGTCAAAGTAATCACGGAACTTCGCCACTTCTGGATTGTTCTCATCCTTGCCGTCGGATAGCTTGCTTTTGAAAAGGCCTTCATGCCACAACCACTCGCGCAGAACTTGTACCAATGACGCATCCTCGGCCCAGCGCTCACTCAGCAAATCTCGGACGCCGTCGAGCACGGCGGCTGTGGTGGTGAAGTCGGCCCCTTCAATTGCGCCTGCTGCCAAAACATAGTCGTGAGCCTGTGCGTGCGGGTCCAGCGTTGGGTCGGCAAAAAGTTTGTCGGCCAAAGGCTCCAAACCAGCTTCGCGGGCAATCATGCCTTTGGTTCGGCGCTTGGGTTTGTAGGGAAGGTAAAGGTCTTCAAGCTCTTGCTTGGTGGGCGCAGCATCGATCGCGGCCAACAACTCGGGTGTCATCTTGCCCTGCTCGGAGATGCTTTTGATCACGGCTGTGCGTCGCTCTTCCAACTCTCGCAAATAGCCCAAACGTGATTCAAGTTCACGCAACTGAATGTCGTCCAAGCCATCGGTCACTTCTTTTCGGTATCGGGCAATAAAAGGAACCGTTGCCCCGCTGTCCAACAGTTCTACTGCGGTCTTGACCTGATCCGATCGAATTTTGATTTCAGCGGCCAGTTGGGCCAGGATTTTGTGCATGTCACGGTTCACAGATTGTGCGAAAACTTCGAGTTTGCCACATGCAAATGTTCAAAATCAGCAGGCCGTTGTTGTTTAAAACCGGTCTTCACTTTCAATAAAAAAAGTCAAAACCCGCGTGCGCATGCAGGTCTTGAAAAAAACAGAAATGCAATGACAAATCGGCATATGCCATGAGACCCCGCCGAGATGGCCGCTTGTGTTGCTTTTTCATGCTGAACGCAATGCTTTGCGCAAACCCTCACCCAAGTCAGGACGGGCTTCAAAAGGATCGGGCGGGTTATGGCCCTGGACAATGGCCTCCATCCGACTTTGAACGTTACCCAAGGCTTGAGGGTGGCTGTAAATGTAAAACTGGCCAGACGCCACAGCGTCAAAGACTTTTTGAGCCACATCGGCCGCTGACACCTTACCACTTCCAACCGCTTTGTCACTCTGCGCTTGACCGATCAATTGGCTGGCGGTGGGTTTGTTTGCCGCCAGGTCTGCAGGTCGGTTACGGTGGCTCTGGCTGATGCCCGTAGGCACAAAGTATGGGCACAACACACTGGCACTGACTTGGTCAGACACCAGCTGCAAATCTTGGTACAGGGTTTCAGTCAAAGACACCACGGCGTGTTTGCTCACGTTGTAAATGCCCATGTTGGGAGGCGTGAGCAAACCGGCCATGCTGGCCGTGTTGACGATATGCCCCCGATAGTCCGGATTGGCTTTGGCGGCTTCAAGCATCATGGGGGTGAACAGGCGCACGCCATGCACCACACCCCAGAGGTTGACACCCAGCACCCATGCCCAGTCGGCCACCGAGTTTTCCCAAACCAAGCCTCCTGCTCCTACGCCTGCGTTGTTGAACACGAAGTGCGGTGCGCCAAAACGGCTCTTCACTTCGGCAGCGAGCTGCTCCATGGCCTGGGCATTCGAGACGTCCACTTTTCGGGCCAACACTGGTACGCCCTGCGCGGTCATTTCTGCAGCGGCTTTGTCAAGCGCATCTTGCTGCACATCCAGCAACACCAGGTTCATGCCCAGCTTGGCACCGATGCGGGCGCACTCCAGACCAAAGCCGGATCCAGCACCGGTCAGGACAGCGGTTTTTCCTTTGAAATTTTCGATCATGGGGAAACCTTTTTCAATGTGAAGCCCAGGCGGGGAAAGTGAACATGGACGGTGCCCGCGCGTTCATCGCTACGGCGCAAGATGTATCGGGTACTTGTCGCTGCAACCAGTTCGCCTTGCGTGGTCTCCAACCCGAAGTTGTCGGCCGCGATCACCACTTGGCTGCCCAAGGCGATACCGTGTTCGTCCTGAAAGACTTCAGATCCTAAGGCGACAGGCGTTGCGTTGCGGGCCAGGTGCAAGGCTTCCTCGGCGCTGCATTTACCGGGTGTGCCGTGGCCAATGGCTTTCATGCGGGACATCCAGCTTTGGATTTCGGGTGTCGCATCCAAAATGCCCGATAACGCGGGCGTGCGCTCTTGAGTGAACCACAGCGGGTGATAAACCGCAAAGTCGGCCACGCAAGGCTGATTGCCGAACAAAAAGTCTTGCCCATGCAGCATGCTGGCGATGCGCTGCAGATAAGTTTTGTACGTGCTGGTGGCATCAGCGGACGCCATGCGGGCCGCACCGCCGCGCATGGCGGTGCGGTCGGCCACAAAGGCCTGCACGCCTTCAGCGGGTACACCCGCAAAGACTTGCGCCACGCCAGCAGGTTGAAAGTTGTAGGCCATCGCCGCCGTGAACAAGGCGCTGTCCGCCCACTGCGCCACGATGCGGGCTGCGCCTTGGATGGCTTCGGGGTAAAGCGTGGGCTTGGGTGCCAATTGCTCCAGCACATCGCCAATGAGCGCGGTGTCGCAGTAGATGTCTGCACCGATCTGCAGTACGGGGGTTTTGCGGTAACCACCCGTCAGCGCCGTGAGGTCTGGCTTGGGCATGATCATCGGGATGAAAACGCTCTTCCAGGCCAGTTGCTTGTGGCCCAGGATCAACCGAACCTTTTCTGCAAACGGCGAGGTCGGGTAGTGGTGAAGGATCAGATCGGACATGCGGGCTGTCTCAGACCAGTTTGACCAGCTGCTTGCCGAAGTTCTTGCCTTTGAGCAAACCGAGGAATGCCTCAGGCGCAGCAGCCAAGCCTTGGGCCACGGATTCGCGAGGGCGCAACGTACCTGTGCCCACCAAGGTGCCGAGTTCCTGTAGCGCCTCGGGCCAGACTTCCATGTGTTCGCTGACGATGAAGCCTTCGATCTTCATGCGATTGACCAAAATCAGGGCTGGGTTGGCCATCGGCAGAGGTGCGCCATCGTAGCCGGCGATCATGCCGCACACCGCGATGCGTGCAAAGGCATTGGTGCGCAACATCACCGCGTCCAGCACCATGCCCCCCACGTTTTCAAAGTGGCCGTCGATGCCGTTCGGGCAGGCTTCGCGAAGTGCTTTGGACAGGCTGATGTAGTCTTTGTGTTCCTTGTAGTCGATGCAGGCGTCAAAGCCCAGCTCCTTGACCACGTAGTCGCACTTGTCCTTGCCGCCTGCGATGCCCACCACACGGCAACCACGCGCTTTGGCCAGAGCGCCGTAAGCACTGCCTACTGCGCCACTGGCTGCACTGACTGTGACGGTTTCGCCGGCTTTGGGGGCAATGATCTTGACCAAGCCGTACCAAGCGGTCACGCCGGGCATGCCCACAGCGCCCAGGTAGTGCGAGAGCGGCACATGGGTGGTGTCGACCTTGCGCAGTGCGCCAACCACGGTGGCATCGACTACGCTGAACTCTTGCCAGCCGCCCATGCCGACCACTTGGTCTCCGGCCTTGAACTTGGGGTGACGGCTGTCCACCACTTCGCCCACAGTGCCGCCGATCATGACTTCGCCCAAAGCTTGAGGTTGGGCGTAGCTTTTGCTCTCGTTCATGCGGCCACGCATGTAGGGGTCCAAGCTCAAGAAATGGTGGCACACCAACACTTCACCGTCTTTGATTTCTGGCAGAGGCAGCTCGATCAATTTGAAGTTTTGTGCAGTGGCTTCGCCTTGGGGGCGGTTATCAAGAACGATGCGGTGGTTCAAGGGCATGGGGAAGTTCTCCAGTGTAAAAAAAAATCAATCGGTGGGCACACTGCCAGATGGCTCGGTGTTGCTGCGGGGCAAATATTTGAAGGTCCCTGTGGCGTGGGCACACAACTGCCCTTCTGTGTCGTAAATCTTGCCTTCAGTGAAAGCCATGGTGCGCGTGCGGTGCAGCAATTGACCATGACCGGTTAACTTTTGACCTGCTGCCACTTTCGCTGGCCGCATGAAACTTGTTTTCATCTCGATGGTGACCACACCCATGCTGACTTCCACACTGCGGGCTGCAGTGGCCATGACCACATCCAGCAGCGCCATGACGGCGCCACCATGGGTGACATCAAATGAATTGAGGTGTTCTGGTTGGGGTGCATAGTGCAACTCAGATTGACCACCTTCGAACTTTTCTAAAGTGAAACCCAGGTGGTCCACAAACGGTATGGTTGCGCCAAACGGAATGCTCATGCTGTTGCTGGCCTCAAATCAGCCGCCGATGATGGCGCTCACACCGCCATCCACAGCCATCCACTGACCGGTGATGTGCTTGCCCGCATCGGAAGCGAACAAAACGGCCAAACCCTTGAGGTCTTCATCGTCGCCCAAACGGCGCAAGGGTGCGCCTTGGGCGATTTTCTCGGCGCCCATTTTTTCTAAGAGACCATAAGTCATCTTGCTCGGGAAAAAGCCAGGGCAAATGGCGTTGACGGTGATGCCGTGCTCGCCCCACTCCCCCGCCAGAGCGCGGGTGAAGTTGACCACCGCACCTTTGGAGGTGTTGTACGCAAGGGTCTTCATTTCGGAGGGGTTGCCAGCGAGACCAGCAATGGATGCCACATTCAAAATCCGACCCTTACCACGCGGAATCATGCAGCGCTTGGCCACCTCTTGTGAGAGGATGAAGTACCCGCGCACGTTCAAATTCATGACCTTGTCCCAAGCCTCAACAGGGTGGTCTTCAGCGGGGGCACCCCAAGTGGCACCCGCGTTGTTCACCAAAATGTCAATGGGCCCCATGCGCTCCATGGTTTCTGCTGCTAAGCGGCGGATGTCTTCCTCTTTGCCGCAGTCGGCGGCGATCCAACGGGCGTCGATACCAGCTGCCTGCAGCTCAGCCGCGGCATGCTCAAGATCGGAAGCTTTGCGCGAACTGAGCATGATCTTGGCACCGGCTTCACCCAGTGCGTGGGCCATTTGCAGGCCCAAGCCGCGCGAGCCGCCAGTGACCAAAGCGACCTGACCGGTCAAGTCAAACAGTTGTTGTATGGTGCGTGCCATGCGATAAATCCTTGGGTTCTTGACGTGAAGGGGTAAAAGTGAGGTCAGATTTCAAAATCCATGCAGCGGCGCTCTAGCACCACCGCCTTCATGAAAGGCTTGATGGCCAAATGTTGCGGGTGATTTTGGTAAGCCGCTAGCACCTGCGCGTCATCCAACAACATGTGCAGTACCAAGTCGTTCGTGCAATCCATGCCCGGTGTGGCAGTGGCCACTTCAAACGCCTGAATTCCAGGTACGACCTCAGCACAAGACAAAAGCAGTGCCTTGGCCTTTTGCAGATTGCTGGCTTTGTCAGCGCCCTCGGCGTGGTCTTTTAAATTCCACATGACGATGTGTCGGATCATCAAAATGCCTCCTCGGGTAAATCGGCACAGGTCGAATCTCGGCTGCACACCACCTTCAGCCAGGCACCAATCTTGGGCAGCTCGTAACGGAAGAAAAAACGGCAAGCAGCGCGACGACCTTGTGCTGCTGGCGTGTTGTTGTTCTCCAAGCTGCTGGCCACGTCGAGCCAGATCCAGGCAATCACCGCGTGGCCAAAGGCCTGCAAGTAAGGCACCGCATTGGCCAGAGCCTGGGCAGGCTCTGCGCCCTGCCAAGCTTGTTGGGTCGCTTGGCCGACTTGTTGGAGGGCATCGCGCAAAGCCGCGGCCTCTGGGCCCCAGCTTGGTTCGGCTTTGGCCGCAGTGGCCAGCATGCGCTCAGCCAGCAATTGCAGGCCTCGTCCCTTTTCCATCAACACCTTGCGGCCCAGCAAGTCCATGGCCTGGATGCCGTGGGTGCCCTCGTGGATCATGTTCAGGCGGTTGTCTCGCCAGTACTGCTCCACCGGAAAGTCGCGGGTATAGCCATATCCGCCGTGGATCTGGATGGCCAAGCTGTTGGCCTCCAAGCACCACTCGCTGGGAAAGCTCTTGACAATGGGGGTGAGCACCTCCAGCAGCAAACGCGCCACATCGGCGTCTTCGGCTGTGCCCGTGTGCTGTTCGTCCACCAGACGGGCGCAATACAAGGCCAAAGCCAGAGCGCCTTCGCTGTAAGCTTTCTGGGCCAGCAGCATGCGCTTGATGTCGGCGTGCTCAATGATGCGCACCTGCGGTTGGCTGGCGTCTTTCCCGCCTGCCCCTGTGGGTCGGCCCTGTGGGCGGTTTTTGGCGTAATCCAGGCTGGCGTAGTAACCGGCCATGCCCAGCATGGTGGCGGCCATGCCCACGCCGATGCGGGCCTCGTTCATCATGTGGAACATGCAGCGCAGGCCTTCGCCGGGCTTGCCGACCAAATACCCAATCGCTCCGATATCTCCTCTTACGGGGTATTTGCCCTCGCCAAAGTTCAGCAGTGTGTTGGTTGTGCCGCGCCAACCGCATTTGTGGTTCAGGCCCGCCAGCGCCACATCGTTGCGTTCGCCCGTCAGTTGACCGTTGGTGTCCACCATCTTTTTGGGCACGATGAACAGCGAGATGCCTTTGACGCCTGGCACCAGTTGGCCAGACGCATCAGGAATCTTGGCCAACACCAAATGGATGATGTTCTCGGACAGTTCATGTTCGCCCGAAGAGATCCACATTTTGTTGCCCTTGAGGCGGTAACGTGGTCCCAAAGCGTCGGCTTCAAAATCTGTGCCATCGGGTATGGCACGGGTGGTCACATCGCTGAGCGAAGAGCCCGCATGTGGTTCGCTCAGGCACATGGTGCCCGAAAAGCGACCCGAAAATTCGTTGGCAGCAAACACTTGCTGTTGCAAGTCGGTGCCGTGCACCATCAGCAAATTGGCGTTGCCACTGGTCAGCATGCCCGAGCCGATGCTGACCGAGGCCATGGCAAAAAAAGCGTTGGCTGCGGCTTCCACCGTGTAAGGCAGCTGCATACCGCCGATCTCGTAGTCTTGCGCCGCACTGAGCATGCCCGATTCGGCATAGGCTTTGTAGGCGTCGTGTGTGGCCTGCGGCAAGATGACTTTTTCGCCATCAAAGTGTGGCTCTTGTGTGTCCACCAGGCGGTTGAAGGGGGCGTATTTCTCGCGGGCGATGCGCTCGCAAGTGTCCAGAACGGCGTCAAAGGTTTCACGCGAGTGGTCGGCAAAGCGCTCGCGGCTTTGCAGGCTTTCGACCTTCAGCCAGTCGTGCAACAAGAAATCAACTGTGGGACGCAAGCTCATGTCAGTTTGTCT
Source organism: Limnohabitans sp. Rim8 (assembly GCF_943326455.1). Taxonomy (NCBI): domain Bacteria; kingdom Pseudomonadati; phylum Pseudomonadota; class Betaproteobacteria; order Burkholderiales; family Comamonadaceae; genus Limnohabitans; species Limnohabitans sp. Rim8. Next base: position 84,470 of record NZ_CALPTI020000006.1, on the reverse strand, counting down.
CTTCCAAATGAAAAAGGGCAAGAGGCATCATGCCCCCTGCCCCTGTTCGGATCAGCCATCCAGGCGACAGCCGATGCCGTTCACACTCACAGTACTTCGAAAATGCCGCAAGCGCCCATGCCGCCGCCGATGCACATGGTCACCGCCACGCGCTTGGCGCCGCGGCGTTTGCCTTCGATCAAGGCGTGACCTGTCAGGCGCTGACCCGACACACCGTAAGGGTGTCCAACCGCAATCGCGCCGCCGTTGACGTTCAAACGGTCGGCAGGAATGCCCAGTTTGTCGCGGCAATACAGCACCTGCACCGCAAAGGCTTCGTTCAGTTCCCAGAGATCAATGTCATTGACGGTCAGACCCAAACGCGCCAAGACTTTGGGCACGGCATACACCGGACCAATGCCCATTTCGTCAGGTTCGCAACCGGCCACGGCAAAACCCAAGAACCGGCCCATGGGTTTCAGCCCACGTTGCTCGGCCAACTTTTCGTCCATCAGCACGCAAGCACCAGCGCCATCAGAAAACTGGCTGGCATTGCCTGCTGTGACCAAACCGCCGGGCAGCGCAGATCGCAGACCGCTGATGGCTTCCACAGTGGTGCCTTCGCGCAGACCTTCGTCCACACTCACGGTCACTTGCTTGGTGGTCAGGCCCATGACCTTGTCGGCCACGCCAGCGGTCACGGTGATGGGGGCAATCTCATCGCTGAATAAACCAGCTGCTTGGGCCGCACAGGCTTTTTGCTGGCTGGCTGCGCCATAAGCGTCCATCACGTCACGGCCAATTTTGTAGCGCTTGGCCACTTGCTCAGCAGTTTGCAGCATGTTCCAGTAAATCTCGGGCTTCATCTTGGCCAGCGCCAAATCTTGCATCATGTGCAAGTTCATTTCTTGCTGTACGCAAGAAATGCTCTCGACACCACCCGCCACATACACCTGACCTTCACCAGCGATGATGCGCTGAGCAGCCAGGGCGATGGTTTGCAGACCTGAAGAGCAAAAGCGGTTGACGGTCATGCCCGAAACAGAAATGGGCAAACCAGCCTTGAGCGCGATTTGTCGGGCGATGTTCGCGCCTGTTGCGCCCTCGGGGCTGGCGCAGCCCATGATGACATCCTCAACCTCGGCAGCATCAATGCCTGCGCGGGCCACAGCGTGCTGTACGGCATGGCCGCCTAAAGTGGCGCCATGGGTCATGTTGAATGCACCCTTCCAGCTCTTGGCCAAGGGAGTGCGTGCGGTGGAAACGATGACAGCATTCGTCATGATGAAAACCTTTCATGTGGGAAAGCAGCCGAAAAACCGCTTCCCCGAAAATAAAAAAATCAGTTGAATGTCTTGCCTTCGGCCACCAAGCGTGCCAACAAGGGCGCGGGTTGCCAGAATTGGGCGTCGTCGTGGGGGTTCTTAGCGAAGCGCTTCATGGCTTCAGCCACATTGAACAAGCCAATGGTGTCGGCGTAGTTCATGGGGCCACCGCGCCAAATTGGGAAGCCGTAACCGGTCAGGTACACCATGTCGATGTCGCTGGCCTTGCTGGCAATGCCCTCTTCCAGGATGTGCGCTGCTTCATTGACCAGCGAATACACCAAGCGTTGCACAATTTCTTCGTCTGAAATTTTGCGTGGCGTGATCCCGAGGTCAGCGCGGTGCTTTTCGATCATCTCGACCACCACGGCACTGGGAATCGCATCGCGTTTGCCAGTCTGGTAGTCGTACCAGCCAGCGCCGGTCTTTTGACCATAACGGCCCATTTCACACAGCAAATCAGCGGTTTTGCTGTATTTGAGGTTGGGCTTTTCGGTGTAACGGCGCTTTCGAATGGCCCAGCCGATGTCATTGCCGGCCAGATCGCCCATGCGGAAGGGGCCCATGGCAAAACCAAACTTCTCGACCGCTTTGTCGACCTGGGCGGGTGTGCAACCTTCTTCGATCAGGAAACCTGCTTGTCGGCTGTACTGTTCGATCATGCGGTTGCCAATGAAGCCATCGCACACGCCAGACACGACCGAAGTTTTCTTGATTTTTTTGCCGATGGCCATCACGGTGGCCAAGACGTCTTTGCCCGTCTTTTCACCACGAACCACTTCCAAAAGCTTCATCACGTTGGCAGGGCTGAAAAAGTGCATGCCCACCACGTCTTGTGGACGTTGGGTGAAGCTGGCGATCTTGTTCACGTCCAAAGTGGAGGTGTTGGAGGCCAAAATCGCACCGGGCTTCATCACACGGTCCAGCGCTTTGAAAACGGCCTCTTTCACGCCCATGTCTTCGAACACGGCTTCGATCACCAAATCGGCTTGACCAATGTCGTCGTAACTCAGGGTCGTGCTGAGCAAAGCCATGCGTTCGTCGTATTTTTCCTGTTTAAGCTTGCCTTTTTTGACCTGCGCTTCGTAGTTTTTGCGAATGGTGGCGACACCACGGTCCAAGGCTTCTTGCTTCATTTCAAGCATCTTGACCGGAATGCCTGCGTTCAAGAAGTTCATCGATATGCCACCGCCCATGGTGCCCGCGCCAATGACGGCAATGCTCTGGATGTCACGCTTGGGCGTGTCTTCAGGAACATCAGGGATTTTGCTGGCCGCACGGTCGGCCATGAAAATGTGGCGCAATGCTCGGCACTCAGGCGTCCACATCAGGTTGATGAAAATTTCGCGCTCAAAGACCAAGCCGTCTTCGAATTTTTTCTTGGTGGACGCTTCGACAGCATCCACACATTTGGCGGGCGCAGGCAAGTTTTTGGCCATGCCTTTGACCATGTTGCGGGCAAACTGAAAATACGCATCACCTTGGGGATGCTTGCAGGGCAAGTTGCGCACCAATGGCAACGGCGCGCCATCGGCGTGTGCCGCCGCGACTTTTTTGGCCATGGCCAAAGCCTCTTCCGCCAAGGTCTCAGCAGATTGGGCCATAGCATCGAACAATTTTTGCCCGGGCAGCATGGCCAGCATTTCGCTCTTGATGGCTTCGCCACTGACGATCATGTTGAGGGCTGGCTCGACACCGATCACACGAGGCAAACGCTGAGTGCCGCCTGCGCCAGGGATCAAGCCCAACTTCACCTCAGGCAAAGCGATGGAGGTACCGGGTGCAGCGATGCGGTAATGGCAGCCCAAGGCCAACTCAAGACCCCCCCCCATGACCACCGAATGCATAGCCGCGACAACAGGCTTGGCTGAGTTTTCGCAAGTGCGAATCACGCTCAGCAAGTTGGGCTCTTGCAAAGCCTTGGGGGAGCCAAATTCGCGGATGTCTGCGCCACCCGAAAAGGCTTTTCCGGCACCCGTGATGACGATGGCTTTGACAGCCGGGTCGTTATTGGCTTTTTCCAGGTTGTCGGTGATGCCCACGCGGGTGGACAACCCCAAACCGTTGACGGGCGGGTTCATCAAAGTGATGACCGCAATATCACCGTGGACTTTGTATTCAGCTGTCATGCTGGAATTCCTTAGATAGAGAATGAAAAAAGAACGACCGTTCGTTTATTCGTATTGTAGGCATAAAAAAGGGCAACCAAAAGATTTTTGTCGCCCCAGAGATCTGCTCCCCCACCGACAGGTGATCAGACTTCGAGCCACTCCTTGCGGATGTAATTGTTGGCACGCAGTTCATCGGGTGTTCCTTCGAACACGATGCTGCCGTGACCCATGACCAAGGCCCTGTCTGAGATGTTCATCGCGATGGTGAGTTTTTGCTCGATCAACAAGACCGACACCCCCCGTGTTTTCAGGCTCTGCAGGAACTGACCCACAAGCTCGACAATTTTCGGCGCCAAACCCTCGGTGGGCTCGTCGATGATGATCAGATCAGGATCGCCCATCAGAGTCCGGCACAAGGTCAGCATCTGTTGCTCCCCCCCAGACAGCACACCGGCCTCGGTGTGCTCTCGTTCCTTCAGGCGGGGGAACATGTTGAACATGTCTTCAAAAGACCATCGGCCATTTTTGCCACTGCGCTTTTGACCCAGCTGCAAGTTTTGATGAACCGTGAGCTTGGGGAAAATTTCCCGGTTTTCAGGCACATAGCCCAAGCCTTGGTGGGCAATTTCAAAAGCTTTTTTGCCTTGAATCGCTTCACCTTTCCAGTCAATTCGCCCTTGGCACTCCACCAAACCCATGATGGCTTTGGCCGTGGTGGATCGTCCCGAACCGTTGCGCCCCAAAAGGGCCACGATTTCACCAGGTGCAACATCGAAATTCACACCATGCAAGACATGGCTTTTGCCGTAGTAGGCGTGCAGGTTTTCAATTTTCAGCATCAGTGGCCTCCTGCTTGGTTATCGGCTACTGGTGAGCCCAAGTAAGCCTCTTGGACTTTCGGGTTCGAGCGGACCAATTCGGGCGTGTCAAAGGCAATCACCTCGCCATAGACCACCACCGCAATCTTGTCGGCCAAGCCAAAAACCACACCCATGTCGTGTTCCACGGTGAGCAAGGTTTTTCCCACGGTGACTTCTTTGATGAGCTGAATAAAACGTGAGGTTTCACTTTTGCTCATGCCCGCAGTGGGTTCGTCCAACAAAATAACATCGGCCCCACCCGCAATCGTCACGCCAATCTCCAGCGCACGTTGTTCTGCATAGGTCAAGTTCATTGCCAAAACGTCACGCTTTTTATCCAAGCGGATCATGTCCAGCAGCTGGTCCGTGCGTTCATTGGCATCTTTCAGGCCGGACAGAAACTTGATGAAGGTGTACTTGTAGCCCAAACTCCACAGCACAGCGCAGCGTAGATTTTCAAAAACACTCAACTTGGGGAAAATGTTGGTGATCTGAAAGCTGCGCGATAAACCCATTCGGTTGATTTCGTAGGGAGTCTTGTTTTGAATGCGCTGACCATTGAGCAAAATATCACCACTGGTTGGACCAAATCGTCCGCTGATCAAATTGAACAGCGTGGATTTTCCCGCACCATTGGGGCCAATCACCGCAATCCGCTCCCCAGCCTCAACGGCCAGATCAACGCCACGGATGATTTCGGTTTTACCAAAGTTCTTGCGAACGTCTTTCAGTTCTAGGGCGTAACTCATACCGCAGTTTCCCTTCGCTTGATTTCTTTTTCGATTTCCGTCTGGATTTCACTCCAGTCACGGGCAAATTGGCGACGTGTCAACTCGAACAAACCCAGACCCGTCAGCATGACAAAGGCTGAACCCAACCAGCTGTCAAGCCCTCTGGCATTCAGGCTGGCTCCCATGAATTTCACGGTATCGCCCAAGGCCGAATTGAGCTGCAAGTGGTAGACCATTTCAATCATGGCGCCCGCTCCTGCAAGCATGACAATGGCGGTCACACCCAAAGCCAGATAGGTGGTCCAAAGTTGGCGCAACTTGCCAAATTTGGCAACGCGCAAATTCATCATGATCAAACTGGCAATGCCGCCTGGCGCATACATGACCATGAACAAGAAAATCAAGCCCAAATACAGCAACCAAGCCTTGGTCAACTCAGACAGCAAAACAAAGGCAATGATCATCAAAATGCCACCAATGATGGGGCCAAAAAAGAAGGTGGCACCACCCAAGAATGTGAAGAGCAAATAGGCCCCTGAACGTGCTGCACCCACGACCTCGGCCGTCACAATCTCAAAGTTGAGAGCACCCAAGCCACCTGCAATGCCGGCAAAAAAGCCAGAAATGATGAAGGCCATGTACCGGACACGCTGCGTGTTGTAGCCAATGAACTCGACCCGCTCTGGGTTGTCGCGCACCGCATTGAGGATGCGACCCAACGGGGTTTGTGTAAAGGCATACATGAGGGCCACACACACGAATGTGTAGATCGCAATCAGGTAATAAACCTGAATTTGCTGCGCATAAGTGATGCCAAAAAATGGCTGACCGGTCACGCGGTTGCCAGAGACACCCGCTTCTCCGCCAAAAAACTCAGAAAACATGAGCGACATGGCGAACACCAACTCTGCGACGCCCAAGGTGATCATGGCAAAAGGTGTGCCGGATTTGCGCGTGGTGACCCAACCCAGCAAAATGGCAAAACCCATGCCGGCCAGTCCTCCCACTATGGGTAGCAAGCTCACGGGAATGTGCAACTTTCCACCCGATACGGCATTCAAGGCGTGGATCGCCATGTAAGAGCCCAGCCCGGTGTAGACCGCGTGGCCAAAGCTGAGCATGCCGCCTTGACCCAAGAGTATGTTGTACGAAAGGCAGGCAATGATGGCAATGCCCATTTGCGCCAACATCGTGGTCGATAAGTTGCTGGTGAACACCAAAGGTGCGAAGACCAAGACCAGCGCAAAAGCGCTCCAGATGACCCAACGCCCAACGTTGTAGGGTTTGAATTTGTAAACAGCAGCCATGGCTTAACCTTCGCGTGTGCCCAAGAGGCCTTTGGGCCGGAAAATCAGAATCAGAACCAGGAACAAATAAGGCAAGATCGGTGCAACCTGTGAAATGGTGAGTTTTGCAAAAGAATTTTCTTGGGTGGCGGCCGACAACGCCCAGCCCATGTCCTTGGCCAATGTGAGGAAAGAGTAATCAATGGCCACAGCAAAGGTCTGAATCACCCCAATCAAGATGGATGCCAAAAACGCCCCCGACAGAGAGCCCATGCCGCCCACCACCACCACCACAAAGATCACCGAACCGACAGTGGCTGCCATGGCAGGTTCGGTCACAAAAGTACTTCCACCAATGACACCCGCCAAGCCGGCCAAACCGGTGCCTGCACCAAAAACCAACATGAACACACGGGGCACGTTGTGGCCCAAGGATTCAACCATTTCGGGATGCGTCAAAGCGGCCTGAATCACTAGGCCAATGCGGGTGCGAGTCAGGAGCAGCCACAAGGACAAGAGCATCAAAACAGCCACCAGCATCATGAAGCCCCGGGTGGCCGGGAAGGGTGAACACACCAAACGCACAGCGGTATCCGCAGCGGTGCATGCTTCTGCAGGTGCGGCACCCCAAACAAAACTGAGACCGTCAACCGAGTGGTTGATCAGGGTAAAAGCAGAACTGCGCAAAATTTCGGGTGGGGGGAACTCAACCGCTGTACGCCCCCATACCAATTGCACCACTTCCAAAACCACATAGGACAAGCCAAAGGTCACCAGCAACTCTGGGACATGGCCAAAAGGATGGACCTTGCGCAATGTGACACGTTCAAAGACCGCGCCACAGGCCCCTACCAACAAGGGCGCCAACACGAGAGCAGGCCAAAAACCGATCCAACCAGTCAGGGTGTAGCCAAAATATGCACCGACCATGTAAAAACTGGCGTGAGCAAAATTGAGAACACCCATCATGCTGAAAATCAGCGTCAGGCCGGAGCTGAGCATGAAGAGCAACAGTCCGTAACTGAGACCGTTGAGCATGGAGATGATGAAAAACTCCATAAAAACTTTCCAGACCTTCAAGGGTCTAACTGCGTTACCGAAAGTGGGCCAGATCAACCGACCCAGTGAAGGAAGGCAAAAAACAAAAAACCCGATGAACGTGTGTTGATCGGGTCTGGGCCCACACTGCAAGGCGATGACGGGACGTCAACCCCTTGCAAAATTGAACGGTGATGACGTCCCGTGCTTAGCTTGGACGCTTCATCTGGCAGCTGGTGGGTGTGCTGGAGATGAACGATGGGTATTCCTTGACGGGAGCCAAGGTCATGCCCGTGTTTTCTGGGCTGTAAGGGAACTTCTTGTCCGCCTTTTGCCAAACGGTCATCCACAGCGGTTGCTGCAATTGGTGGTCGGTTTTGCGCATTTGAACTTCACCGTGGTAGCTCTTGAAGGTCAAGCCCGAGAGGGCCGCTGCCACTTTGACTGGATCGGTCGATTTGGCCTTGGCCATGGCCTCACCCAGAGCGCTGTAAATCGAAATCACAGAGCCAGTGTAGAAATCATCGTTGAACTTTTGCTTGAATTCGGCCATCCATTTGCCCATCTCACCACCCATGTTGTAGTGGTTATAGGAAATTTGGAAAACACGGCCCGCACCGCCTTGCCCCAAGGCAGTGGGTGTGCCCGTCACACCGGTGTAATAGGTGTAGAACTTGCCGTTGTAACCACCTTCGTTGGCCGCCTTGACCAGCAAGGCCAAGTCAGAACCCCAGTTGCCGGTGATGACGGTGTCTGCACCCGAAGCCTTGATTTTGGCGATGTAGGGGGCGAAATCACGCACTTGCGCCAAAGGATGCAGGTCTTCACCCACGATTTTCACATCGGGCATCTTGCGCGCAATGTTTTCTTTGGCATAGCGCACCATTTGGTGGCCGTGAGAGTAGTTCTGGTTGAGCAGATAGACGTTTTTGATGTCCTTCTGGTCTTTCATGAAGGTGGTCATGGCTTCCATCTTCATGGAAGTATCGGCATCAAAACGGAAATGCCAGAAACTGCACTTGCTGTTGGTGAAGTCTGGGTCGACCGCTGAGTGGTTCAAGAAAATGATTTCTTTACCGGGATTGCGCTCGTTATGCCTGTTCACGGCTTCGATCAGAGCACCTGCGACAGACGAACCGTTACCTTGGGTGATGTAACGCACGCCTTGGTCCATAGCGGCCTTCAGGGCGTTCAGGCTTTCAGCGGGGCTCAACTTGTTGTCAATGCCAATCACCTCAAACTTGACACCTGCAGGATTGGTTTTGCTGAACTTTTCTGCAAAGAACTGAAAGCTCTTGAGCTGGTTGCTGCCCACAGGTGCCATCAGGCCCGACAAAGGATCAATCCAGGCGATTTTGACGGTTTCGCCTTTTTGCGCATAAGCACCCATGGCGCTGAGGGCCAAAGTGGTGGCGGCGATCAAACGGATGGTGGTTTTCATGACAAGGTCTCCTGCTTTGTAAATGTATGACCAATGAAGCGTAACCTCAGCCCAAAGAAAATCGCTCGGGGTTTGCCCCTAAGGGGTATCACACCCGCGACTTTTAATCTTCAATTCATGATCGCAGTCAAAGCCCAGGCAACATGTAATTGGCCAATTGTTCGCGCAGTCGCGTCTTGAGCATCTTGCCGGTGCCTCCCAATGGAATGGCATCGACAAAGACCACATCGTCCGGGATTTGCCACTTGGCCGTTTTTCCCTCATAAAAAGCGATCAATTCTTCGCGGCTGACCTCCAATCCGGCCTTTTTGACCACACACACAATGGGCCTCTCGTCCCATTTGGGATGGCGCATGCCAATGCACGCTGCCATGGCCACTGCCGGGTGTCCCATGGCGATGTTTTCAACATCGATGGAGCTGATCCATTCACCGCCCGACTTGATCACGTCTTTGCTGCGGTCCGTGATTTGCATGAAACCATCGGCATCAATGGTGGCCACATCGCCTGTCGGGAACCATCCTTCGACCAAGGGGTCTCCACCTTCCTGCTTGAAATAGGAGGCAATCACCCAAGGACCTTTGACCAACAGGTCGCCTGCTGCTTTGCCGTCATGGGGCAATGAATTTCCGTCGGCATCGACAATCTTCATGTCAATGCCGTAAATGCAGCGACCTTGCTTCATGCGCAATTTCATTTGTGCATCGGCAGGCATGCTCAAGTGTTTGTTCTTCAAGGTGCAGACGGTGCCCAAAGGGCTCATTTCGGTCATGCCCCAAGCATGCAAAACATCCACGCCATAGTCTTCACGGAATGCATCGATCATGGCGGGTGGACATGCCGAGCCGCCAATCACCGTGCGCTGGAGTGTGCTGAACTTAAGGCCCGCCGGTTTCATATGGCCGAGCAACATTTGCCAGACTGTGGGGACACCTGCCGCAAAGCTGACACCTTCAGATTCAATCAATTCGTAGACCGATTTGCCGTCCAAAGCCGGTCCAGGAAAAACCAGTTTGGCGCCTGCCATTGCCGCGCTGTATGGAATACCCCAGGCATTGACGTGGAACATGGGTACCACGGGCAAGATGGCGTCCCGGGCAGATATGCACATGGAATCGGGCAATGCGGCTGCATAAGCGTGCAGCACTGTTGAGCGGTGGCTGTACAAAGTCCCCTTGGGATTGCCTGTGGTTCCACTCGTATAGCAAAGGCTGCACGCGGTGTTTTCATCGAGTTGTGGCCAGCGATAGCTGTCGGGTTGTTGACCCATCCAAGCCTCGTAGCTCACCAAATTGGGAATGTCGGTGTCGCTGGGTAAATTGTCAGCATCGCACAGCGCGACAAAATGGGTCACGGTCTTGCAATGGGCATGCAGGACTTTCACCAATGGCAAAAACGTCATGTCAAAGCAAAGCACTTGGTCTTCGGCGTGGTTGGCAATCCAGGCCATTTGCTCAGGGTGCAAGCGTGGGTTGATGGTGTGCAAGACGCGGCCCGATCCGCTGACGCCAAAGTAAAGCTCAAGGTGCCGGTAACCGTTCCATGCCAAGGTGGCGATGCGGGCTCCTTGGGGCACGTTTTGAGCGTCCAGCGCGTTCGCCACTTGGCGAGAACGGCGAGCCACTTGCGCCCAATTGCTGCGGTGAATGTCGCCTTCTACTCGGCGCGAGACCACCTCGCTGTCGCCGTGGTGTTTTTCGGCAAAGTCGATCAACGAAGAAATCAGCAATGATTGCTGTTGCATCAGTCCCTGCATGGGGTGTCTCCTGTCAAGGTTTTGACTTAAAAGATGAGATTGTGCACCCCGGGCTTTATGGGTTTACCCCTAAAACCCGCCTGACAGCGGGTGCTTGTCAAGGGCGTGACAATCTCAACCATGTCACTTGCGCCAACCGATACCCCGATCCACTCAAACCCCGACATGCCCATGTTGGAATGGACTCACCGATTGAGTCGATTGGGCACTCGTTTCTTTACGCCTTTGCAACCGACCCCTTTGGCCGCACCCGCGTGGGCTGCTCGCAACGAAGATTTGCGCATTCAACTGGGCTGGCCCAGTGCCGTGTTTGACGAAAACCACCTTCAGGCTTTTGCCGGCAATGCCCTGTTGGTCGGGTCCCTGCCTTTGGCCACCGTATACAGCGGCCACCAATTTGGCCAGTGGGCCGGTCAGTTGGGAGATGGCCGGGCTATTTGGCTCGGCGAGGCGCAATCAGCCCAAGGGCCGCAAGAAATTCAGCTCAAGGGTGCTGGTCGAACGCCCTATTCCCGGGGCGGCGATGGTCGGGCGGTGCTGCGCTCAAGCATTCGCGAGTATTTGTGCAGTGAGGCCATGCACGGTCTGGGCATTCCCACCACCCGCGCTTTGTGCCTGGTGGCGTCCCCTGAACCTGTGCGGCGAGAAACCCTCGAAAGCGCCGCCGTGGTGACGCGGATTGCTCCGAGCTTTCTGCGCTTTGGTCACTTCGAACATTTTTCTGCGCAAGGTGATGTAGACAGTTTGCGCACCTTGGCGGACCACGCCATCCTCCACCATTTGCCCGAGTGCCAAGAACGTGCAGCCCTTTGGCAAGGCAATGTTTACGCCGCCTTGCTGGATGTGGTGCAAGAGCGCACGGCCCTGATGTTGGCCCAATGGCAAGCGGTCGGGTTTTGCCACGGTGTCATGAACACTGACAACATGAGTCTGTTGGGCCTGACCATCGATTACGGTCCTTTTCAATTCATGGACGGCTTTGACCCTGGTCACATTTGCAACCACTCGGACTACCAAGGTCGATACGCCTATGGACGCCAGCCGAATGTGGCTTATTGGAATTTGTATTGCCTGGCCCAGGCCCTGGGCCCTCTGATCGATGACCACGACTTGACGCTGCAGGTACTCGAGGGTTACAAAACCCTGTTCCCGCGCTGCCTGGGCGATGCCATGCGAGCCAAACTGGGCCTGGTTGGCGACTTGGCCCCCGAGTCCGAACGCGAAGCCGATTGGTCCTTGGTGGAGGACGTGATGCAACTCATGTCGGCCGAAAAAGTGGACTTCACGTTGTTTTGGCGTCAACTGAGCCAAGCGGTGGTGGCGCAATCGACAACCTCCACCCTCACCGACGCGGGCTGGAGCGGCGTTACCGATATGGTGCTTGACCGCCCTCGCCTGCTGGCCTGGCTCGCGCGATACACAGAGAGAACAGGTCAAAGCAGCTTCGCGGCCATGGGCCAGCAGATGCTGCGCACCAACCCCAAGTTCGTACTGCGCAACCATCTGGCCGAAACGGCGATTCGCCAAGCCAAGTTGGGCGATTTTTCGGAAATCGAAGTTCTGCACAACTTGTTAAAGTCACCCTTCGACGAGCATTCAGGCATGCAAGCCTATGCCGATTTACCGCCAGACTGGGCTGGTCAACTCGAAATCAGCTGTTCCTCATGAGCAAAATCAACAAAACCGACCAAGAGTGGCGCGATCTGCTGTCCGCCAAAGGCGCTGAACCCGTGGCCTTTGCGGTCACGCGCCAAGCGGCAACGGAGCGCCCATTCACGGGTAAATACGAGGGCCATTGGGCCAAAGGCACTTACCGTTGCGTTTGCTGCGATGCCGAACTCTTCAAATCCGACACCAAGTTTGACGCAGGTTGCGGTTGGCCCAGCTTTTACCAATCTTCTGTCGAAGGAGCCATTGAAGACCGGGTGGACAACAGCCACGGCATGCGCCGGGTAGAAACTGTCTGCGCCCAATGCGGCGCACACCTTGGCCATGTTTTCGATGACGGCCCGGCACCCACGGGCTTGCGTTACTGCATGAACTCCGCTTCGTTAGACTTCGAGGCTTCCTGACCATGGTCGGCAGGGCGAACCGCTCAGCCATACAAAATCCTTCATGAAATTCATCCTCGATTTTTTCCCCATTTTGCTGTTTTTTGGGGCCTACAAAATGGCCGACATCTACACCGCTACAGCCGTGTTGATGGGTGCAACTTTGGTGCAGACAGCCATCATGTACAAACTGGATGGCAAGCTGCAAACCATGCAAAAGATCACGCTGGTGTTGGTGCTGGGCTTTGGTGCTCTGACACTGAGTCTGCACGACGAACGCTTCATCAAGTGGAAGCCTACATTGTTGTATTCGGGTCTGGCCATCGCTTTGGCTGTGGCCCACTGGTTTCTGAAAAAGAATTTTTTGCACCTGCTGTTGGGCCAGCAATTGCAGCTGCCTCATGCGGTCTGGAACCGCTTGAATCTGTCTTGGATGGTCTACTGCCTTTTCATGGCCACGGTCAACGCCTATGTGGCCCATTACTTCAGCACCGAGGACTGGGTGAATTTCAAACTTTGGGGGTATGTTTTCCCCTTGGTGTTCATTCTGGGCCAAGGGATTTACATTTCACGTTACCTGCCCAAAGACGACCAGAGCGCCAAAGGCTCTGACAAAGAATGAACGCCACTTCCCTTCCCCTGAGCCAGCAGATACATGCCCGATTGCTGGAGCGGCTGCAACCTACTGAGTTGCGCGTGATCGACGAAAGCGCAGACCACGCAGGCCATGTGGGTGCCAATGACAGTGGTCAAGGCACGCACATGCGGGTGTGCATTGCCTCACCTTTGTTTGCAACGATGAGCCGCGTTCAGCGCCATCGCCTTGTGTATGATGCGCTGCAAGATTTCATCGACCAGGGTTTACATGCTTTGGCCATCGAGCTGATCTGAATTTGAGCCATCACAAAACGCGCTCGTTTTTGATTTTTTGTACTTTTACCCTGTATCCGACTCTTTGTATTTGAGGAAAAAACCATGAAAAAGCATTTGTTCAGCGCCGCTTTGGTGGCTCTGTTGGCAGCACCCGCACTGGCGCAAAACCTGGCTGTGGTCAATGGCAAGCCTGTTCCATCTTCCCGCATCAAAGCTTTGCAACAGCAAGTCGAAGCCTCTGGCCGACCCGTGACACCCGAAATCATGGCCCAAATCAAGGAAGAGCTCATCGCCCGTGAAGTCTTCATGCAAGAAGCTCGTAAGCGTGGCCTCGATGCCTCTGACGACTACAAAGCCCAGTTGGAGCTGGCCCGCCAGACGATCCTGATCCGTCAGCTTTTTGCGGACTTCCAGAAGAAAAACCCTGTCACTGATGCCGACATCAAAGCTGAATATGACAAGTTCGTGGCTGCCAACGGCGGTAAAGAGTATCGCGCTCGCCACATCTTGGTCGAAAAAGAAGACGAAGCCAAAGCTTTGATCGCCGACATCAAAAAGGGTGCCAAGTTTGAAGATTTGGCCAAAAAGGTGTCCAAAGATCCCGGTTCCGGTGCCAACGGAGGTGATCTGGATTGGGCCGCTTCGGGCAGCTATGTGGCAGAGTTTTCGGACGCAATGGTGAAGCTGGCCAAGGGCCAGATGACCGACACACCGGTCAAGAGCCAGTTTGGTTTTCACATCATCCGTGTGGACGATGTGCGTGAGGCCGAGTTACCCAAATTGAACGACGTCAAACCCCAGATCGCTCAGCAACTGCAACAGCAAAAACTGGCCAGCTTCCAAGAAGGTCTGCGCTCCAAAGCCAAGATCCAGTGATCTGGTCTTTGCGTCCATTAAAAACGCGACTTCGGTCGCGTTTTTTGTTTTCTGGGGTTCTGTGGTCAAAAGGCATGGGCGCGGGCTGGGGTTCAGAGGCGCTTCGCTTTGCCACATCACCCCATTCCGCGCCCATGCCTTTTGTTCGGCGTCTCAGGAGAGCTAAGCCCAAAATGCAGGAACTTTAAGCCCCGGCATGTCTTGGCTACCCTGATGGCAACGCTGAAGATCACACCTGCACCAAAACCACGAACGCCCATGCCCTGAAGGGGCGGGCACTGGCTGGGGCGATGTGGCAAAGCGAAGCGCCTCTGAGCCCCGGCCAGTGCCCGCCCCTTCAGGGCTCTCCCAGAGACTCAGTGCTACCCCAGACCTCGATGGCTCCCCCGGAGCTGAAGGGTGCCCCCAGGGACAAAAGACACAAGCTGGGATAATCCCAGCCCATGCAGCCTCACCACCTCGAACTCCTCGCCCCCGCACGCACCTTCGACATTGGCATCGAAGCCATCAACCATGGCGCCGATGCGGTCTACATTGGCGGCCCCTCGTTTGGGGCTCGGTCCACCGCCGACAACTCGGTGCAAGACATTGCCAAACTGGTGCAATACGCCCACCGCTTTCACAGCCGCATTTTTGTCACACTCAACACCATCTTGCGCGATGATGAATTGGAAGCAGCAAGAAAACAGGCTTGGCAGCTGTACGAAGTGGGCGTTGACGCACTGATCGTGCAAGACATGGGTCTGTTGGAGATAGACCTGCCGCCTATCCAGCTGCACGCCAGCACCCAGACCGATATTCGTACGCCAGAAAAAGCCAAGTTCTTACAAGACGCGGGCCTCTCTCAAATCGTCTTGGCGCGAGAATTGACGCTGCCTCAAATCAGCGCCATCCGCGATGCAGTGGACACCGACCGGACTGTGGTCGAGTTTTTTGTGCACGGCGCCTTGTGCGTGGCCTACAGTGGCCAGTGCTTCATCAGCCATGCGCATACAGGGCGCAGCGCCAATCGGGGCGATTGTTCGCAGGCTTGTCGCTTGCCCTATGAAGTCAAGGATGCACAAGGCCGCATCGTGGCGCATGACAAGCATGTGCTGAGCATGAAAGACAACAACCAAAGCGATAACTTGCGCGAGCTTGTGGATGCGGGTGTCCGCAGCTTCAAGATCGAAGGCCGCTACAAAGACATGGCCTATGTGAAAAACATCACGGCCCACTACCGCAAGCTGTTCGATGAAGTGCTCAACGAGCGCCCCGAACTGGCGGCATCCTCGCACGGCCGCGCCACCTTCAGTTTTGAGCCTGATCCGAACCAGAACTTCAACCGCGAGTTCACCGATTATTTTGTGCAAGGCCGCAAAGAAGACATTGGCGCATTTGACACCCCCAAAAATCCAGGCCAGACCATTGGCTGGGTCAGCAAGGTCTCGGCTGAACACGTCGAGATCACCACCGACAACCCAGCCACCGAGCTGCACAACGGCGATGGCCTTTGCTACTACGACCTTCAAAAAGAGCTGGTGGGCTTGCAGATCAACCGGGCCGAGGCTGCCAAAACCAAAGGGGTGTGGAAGTTGTTTCCCAAAGACCCTATGGACGGCTTCAAGGACCTGCGGCAAGGCGTGCAGATCAACCGCAACCGTGACATGAGTTGGGTGCGCACGCTGGACAAAAAATCTGCGGAACGCCGCATGGGTGTGTGGATGCAGCTGGCAGAAAACAACAATGGACTGCAACTCACTCTGACCGACGAGGTCGGCCACAGCGCCACAGCGCACTTGGCCATCACTTGGCAAGCACCCAAAGATTCAGCCCAGGCCGCGGACAAGCTCAAAAGCGCCTTAGGCAAGCTGGGCGACACCCTGTTTGAGCCTCTGGACGTGCAGCTCGCCTTACCCCGAGCCTGGTTTGTGCCACCTTCCCGGCTCAACGCCCTGCGTCGCGAGGCCGTGCAAGCCTTAGAAGCCGCCCGCGCGGAGGGCCTGAACCGTCTGCCGCGTGCTGTGCCCATTGATCCGCCTGCGCCCTACCCTGAAGACACCCTCACCTATTTGGCCAACGTCTTCAACCAAAAAGCCCGCGATTTTTACGCCAAACATGGCGTCAAGGTCATCGATGCGGCCTACGAGAGCCAGGAAGAATTGGGCGAAGTGAGCTTGATGATCACCAAACACTGCGTGCGATTTAGCCTCAGCCTTTGTCCGAAACAGGCCAAAGGCGTGACGGGCGTGCAAGGCACGGTGAAGGCCGAGCCCATGCAACTGATCAATGGCAAAGAAAAACTCACACTCCGGTTTGACTGCAAACCATGCGAAATGCATGTGGTCGGCAAGATCAAAAAAACTGTGCTGAACGCCGTGCCTGAAAGTCCTTTGCAGTTTTACAAATCAAGGCCTGTGGTCGGGTTGCATTAAATCAACTGAGTCAGTCTTGCCAATCCCAAGACTGAAGGCGGTAAGTACCGTCTAACTGACGCCACACCTTGGCTTGGGCTGTTCGGGGAGTGGCTTCCCAAGTCACCAAAATCAGAAGTTCAAAATTCAGGCCTGCCACCACTTTCTGACGGGCCTGGGTCACATCTTTGTAGAGCACCCGCGCCTTGTTTTGAACCGCAAAAGTCTGTACAGCAAAACGGGCGGCTTCTTGCACAGCGGGGCTGAACGAATCGGCTGGCACCCAAGCGCCCGCCAAGGCCTGATTCGCAGGCATCGCCTCTGGCTGGTCGGGGCTGCAGGCGCTGAAAGACGCCAAAATCAAAGACCCAGCCAACCAGGAAAAAACTTTCAGCCACACGCTCATGCGCAGCCGCTCAGCCCAGCGGCTTGAAGAGTTCATTCAGGTCCGACTCGCCAAACAGCGGCTCTTTGCGCTGTACCGCGCCCGAGTACATGTCTTGCGCCAGTTGCGCTTTGCGCTCTTGCAGGGCCAGCATGCGTTCTTCAATCGTGCCTTGCGCCACCAGTTTGAGCACCCAAACGCTTTGGGTCTGTCCAATCCGGTGGGCGCGGTCAGTGGCTTGGTTTTCGACAGCGGGGTTCCACCAAGGGTCGTAATGGATCACGGTGTCGGCCTGCGGCAAGTTCAGGCCCACGCCGCCGGCTTTGAGGCTGATCAAAAACAGCGGAACCTGACCACTGGTGAACTGGTCGATGATGGCGTCGCGGTTTTTGCTTTGACCGGTGAGCTTGACCCAAGGGATACCCAATCGGGGCAACTCTTGCTCGATCAAACTCAGCATTTGTGTGAACTGAGAGAACAGCAAAATCTTGCGCCCCTCGGCCACCATCTCGGGCAGCATGTCGAGCAATTGTTCCAACTTGGCCGATTGTTTGACTTGGCTGGCAGCGCCCAGTTTGAGCAGACGCGGATCGCAGCACACCTGGCGCAGCTTCAGCAAAGCATCCAGAATGGTGATTTGCGATTTGGCCAAGCCTTGCGCGTTCAGGGCGTCACGCACGGTTTTTTCCATGCCCAATCGGATGGTTTCGTACAGATCGGCCTGTTGGCCTTGCAGCGGCACAGGCATCAGGGTTTCAATCTTAGGTGGGAGCTCGCTGGCCACCACGTCCTTGGTGCGCCGCAGCATGAAGGGCGTAATGCGCTTGCGCAACTGGTCCATTTTTTCGCTGTTGCCTTGGCGCTCAATGGGGTTGCGAAACAGCTCCCCAAACCGCTTTTGGCTGCCCAGAAAACCCGGCATCAAAAAGTGGAACAAGCTCCACAGCTCACCCAAGTGGTTTTCCATGGGGGTACCCGACAGGCACAAACGGTGTTGGGCCGGAATGTCCCCAACCGTTTGAGCGGCATTGGTATTGGCATTTTTGATGTTCTGCGCTTCGTCCAGCACCAACAAGTGCCACTCGGTGCCCATCCACAGCTCGCGGTCACGGTGCAGCAAAGAATAAGGTGTGAGCACGATGTCAAAACCACTCAGGTCTTGCGCGGCATCGTGGCGCGATAAGCCATGGTGAATGTGACTGCGCAAACTGGGGCAAAAGCGGGCCGCTTCACGCTGCCAATTGCCCAACAAACTCACCGGGGCCACGATCAAGGCCGGGTGCGTCAAACGTCCGGCTTCTTTTTCGGTCAAGATGTGCGCGAGGGTCTGTAGAGTTTTGCCCAAGCCCATGTCGTCGGCCAAGATGCCGGCCAATTGGTGCGAACGCAAAAACTGCAGCCAGTTCAGGCCTTGCTGTTGGTAAGGCCGCAAAGTGGCTCTCAAACTGGCGGGCACGGGCACCTCGGGCAGCCTGTCAAGGCCGCGCATTTGCTGCACCAGATTCATCAGGCTTTGTGCGCCCGCCCAAGTGACACCCTCGCCCAAAGAGGCGGCGGTGCGGAGGGCTTCCAAGCGCGACAGACGAAGCTCAAGGCCCCCCCAGTCACGTCCACGATCAGACACCAACTCCATCAAGGTGGTCAGCCAAGGCTCGATTTTGGCGGTGGGCAGTTTCACAAAACCTTCACCTTGCAAGTCGGGCAGGTACAAAAACGGCGGCAAAGCTGCTTTGTCAGCCTCGGCGGTCGAACTGCTGATTTGTGCAAGGGTCGACAAAATAGTGGGCACCCAAGGCAAGATGTTCACCCGCTTCCCGTCGATGTCCATGCCCAGAGACAAGTCAAACCAAGGCGAGGTTTCTGGCGCTTCGGAGTCCCCCGATAAATCAATGTGCACGTCATCAGCCTCGCGCAACCACGGGGTGTTGCCAGCCATGAAGTTCACGTCCAAACCGGCTTGGCGCAGCGGGGCAAAATCACTCTCGACCCACTCCAACCAGCGCTGCTGAGACTGATCGGGCGGCAACACCAGCATGTTGGCGTCGAAAGTGACTAAACCCAAAGCGGCCAGGGTGTCCCACGCTTTGCGCTCACTGGGCAGGTCACGGAGCAACATGCGCGCTTGTGCACCTTGTCCCACCATGACGCGGCCTTGAGTGCCCGGCCAAAAACCGCTGTGGCCAGCGTAGTCAAACGTCAATTCGGCCAAAAACAGGCCTTGCAAAGCTCGGTCTGCGGGGTGCGCGGGTGCAATGTGGAGCACAGCGCGGGGCTTGACATCCCGAATTTCGGGCATTTTCTGGATCACGGGTGGCAGTGGCACCGGGCCCAAACGCTCAAGCAACTGGTTTTGAAACTTGAACGCCAAGCTATCAGGCAGCACTGGCGAGTTGGACAAGACTTGCAGTTCGTTGGCGCTCAGGCCCTGCGTATCCAGTGGGCCGCAAAGGCCATGCACCGGGTCCATGAAAAAAGGTGGCTGGTTCAAGCCAAACACAACACCCGCGCGCAGTGGTTGCAGGATCAGCTGCCATCCATTGGGCTGATGGGCTTCGCTTTTGACTTCGCGCCACGTTCCCACCAATGCCTCGGGGGCGTCTTGCCAACGCAACGTGATTCCTTCTTCTGAAACCAAACGACCGGTTTCGCTGCACAGTTTCAACAGCAGTTGGCCTGGCATCCCGTGTAATTTCACCTCGCTTTGAAAACCGTAGGAACTGAAGCTGCTGGCTGCCGGACAAGCCTTCAACAAGTCAAAAATATCCCGATCCAATGGGCTGCTGGTTTGCCAGATCGGATCATGTGCAGAGGGTTCGTTGCTCAGTTTTTTGGCTTTGCCCCACTCGCCATTGCGCTTTTGCGCTGCCCGTTTGACAGCCAGGTGAAACACGGGCTTGTAAGCCGTTTGAACCACGGACAAGCTGTACACAAACTGATCTTGCGTGCTGCCAGGCAAGGAATATGCAGCAGGGCCATTGGCGTTTTCCAAGCGGGTGAGCCAGTCCCGAACCTGGTATTCAGCCTGACTCAAAGCCCGCTCTTTTTCCATTTGGGAGCGGTGCTCCAGCACCTCGGCCGAAGGCCCCTCAGGTCCCCATTCGTTGAGCAGGGCCAAGCCTTGCATGGAGGCCAAAATGCCCAGAGCTGCCCCATGCTTGCAATATCGCCCAACAGGGCAAGTGCAACCACTGCGCCACTCGCTCAAGTTGCCACCCGCGCTCACGCGAAGTTCGGCATTGACCGAATAAGGCTGCGCATCGTTGCCCTGTACTTGACCCTGCAAACGCCAGCCGTCGCCATCAGGCGTCAGTTGCGAAAACAAGACCTTGTCTTGCAGATACAAAGTGGAGCCACGGGACCACGCGCCCTGATCAAAATAAAAAGCCAGTTGCGAAGGAGGGAACCACTGTGCAGGGTTATGGATTTTCATGCGCGTCAGATCAACCGACCCACTTGCGTGCGTTTTGCCACACGCGCAGCCAAGGGCTGGTTGATGAAATGTCACCACTCGTCCAGCTCATCTGCACATTGCGGAACACGCGCTCGGGATGCGGCATCATGGCCGTGAAACGACCCTCTGCAGTGGTCACAGCCGTGAGACCCCCTGCGCTGCCGTTGGGATTAAAGGGGTACTGTTCTGTGGCCGCACCGGTATTGTCCACAAAGCGCATCGCGCCAATGGCCTGGGCCGCGTTGCCCCGGTGCTTGAAGTTGGCAAAGCCTTCGCCGTGGGCGACTGCAATCGGCAAGCGGCTGCCCGCCATGCCTTGCAAGAACAGGCTGGGCGATTCAAGCACCTCGACCATGGACAGGCGGGCTTCAAAACGCTCGCTCTGGTTGGTGGTGAAACGCGGCCAAGCTTCAGCGCCTGGAATGATGTCGGCCAATTCGGCAAACATCTGACAGCCGTTGCACACGCCCAGACCAAAGCTGTCGGTGCGCCCAAAAAAGGCCTTGAACTGCTCAGCCAAAGCAGGGTTGAAGGTGATGCTGCGCGCCCATCCAATGCCAGCTCCCAGCGTGTCGCCATAGCTGAAGCCGCCGCAAGCCACCAGGCCTTTGAAATCAGCCAAGTTGGCGCGGCCCGACTGCAAGTCGGTCATGTGCACATCGTGCGACTCAAAGCCTGCTTTGTGGAATGCATAGGCCATTTCCACATGCGAGTTGACACCCTGCTCACGCAAGATCGCCACCTTGGGGCGCGACAAATTGAGGAAAGCCGCGGCCATGTTGTCAGCCGGGTCAAAGCTCAGCGCCACATGCATACCGGGGTCATCGGCGCGTCCAGCGGCAGCGTGCTCGGCATCGGCGCAGGCAGGGTTGTCACGCTGCTGGCAAATCTTCCAGCTCACGCTGTCCCAGACCTGCTGCAAGTCTTCGAGCTTGGCTACAAACACTTCTTTGGTATCGCGCCAGATGCTGAGTTCGCCCACGCCTTTCTGGATGGTGGATTGCACGGGTCGGGTTTTGCCAATCACATGGGTGTGTTTCGACAAACCATGTTCACGCAGGGTTTGGAGCACCCCGTTGCGCTCAGATGTGCGAACCTGCACCACCACGCCCAGTTCTTCGTTGAACAGTGCCTTGAGCGTGAGTTCGTCGCGGCGAGCGCTGATCTGGCCTGCCCAATTTTTGGCGTCGCCATGGTCGGCGCGGCTGTCGGTGATGCCGTCGCCCTCGGTCACCAGCATGTCCACATTGAGCGCCACGCCCACATGGCCTGCAAAGGCCATTTCAGCCACTGCCGCCAGCAGGCCGCCGTCGCTGCGGTCGTGGTAGGCCAGGATCTGGCCTTGACTGCGCAAAGTGTTGATGGCTTTGACCAAACTGACCAAAGCTTGTGGTTCGTCCAGATCGGGCACGCTGTCGCCAAATTGGCCCAGCACTTGGCCCAACACACTGCCACCCATGCGGTTGCGGCCCTGCCCCAAGTCGATCAACAGCAAGCTGGTGTCTGTCGCTTGCGCATCCAGCTGCGGCGTGAATGTGCCGCGCACATCAGGCAAGCTGGCAAAGGCGGTAATGATCAGGCTGACAGGCGAGGTGACTTTGCAGGTCTCACCGTTCTCGGTCCACTGCGTGCGCATCGACAAACTGTCTTTGCCCACGGGAATCGAGATGCCGAGCGCCGGACACAAGTCCATCCCCACGGCCTTGACCGTTTCGTACAAAGCGGCGTCCTCGCCGGGCTCGCCACATGCAGCCATCCAGTTGGCGGACATTTTCACGCGGGTCAGCTCAATGGGCGCGGCCAGCAAATTGGTGATGGCCTCGGCCACGGCCATGCGGCCAGACGCTGCGGCGTTGAGGGAAGCTAAGGGCGTGCGCTCGCCCATGCTCATGGCTTCGCCAGCAAAACCTGCGTAATCGGCCAAGGTCACGGCCACATCGGCCACTGGCACTTGCCATGGACCAACCATCTGGTCGCGGTGCGTGAGGCCACCCACGGCGCGGTCTCCGATGGTGATGAGAAACCGCTTGGACGCCACGGTGGGGTGGCTGAGCACATCGATGACTGCTTTTTGCAGGGACACACCCGTCAGGTCCATGGCAGCCGACTGGCGCACCAAGGCATTGACATCGCGGTGCATCTTTGGCGGCTTGCCCAACAGCACATCCATGGGCAAATCAACGGGCGACTCTTGGCCTTTGTCTTCGAGCACCAGTTGGCGCTCGTCGGTGGCCACGCCGATCACTGCAAACGGGCAGCGCTCGCGTTCACAAAAGGCGGTGAACTGCGCCAAAGACTCAGGGGCAATGGCCATCACGTAGCGTTCTTGGCTCTCGTTCGACCAGATTTCTTTGGGCGACAGACCGGACTCTTCGAGTTTGATGGCGCGCAGATCAAAGCGTGCGCCACGGCCTGCGTCGTTGGTCAGTTCGGGGAATGCGTTGGACAAGCCCCCAGCACCCACATCGTGAATCGCCAAGATGGGGTTTTTCTCCCCTTGTGCCCAGCACTGGTTGATGACCTCTTGCGCCCGGCGCTCGATCTCGGGGTTGCCGCGCTGGACCGAGTCAAAGTCCAGATTCGCGGCGTTGGTGCCGGTGGCCATGGAGCTGGCCGCACTGCCGCCCATGCCAATGCGCATACCGGGGCCACCCAACTGGATCAGCAAGCTGCCCGCAGGAAATTCGATCTTTTTCGTCTGCTTGGCATCGATCTGGCCCAAACCGCCGGCGATCATGATGGGCTTGTGGTAACCACGCACCACACCATCAACGGTTTGCTCGTACTCGCGGAAATATCCCAGCACGTTGGGACGTCCGAATTCGTTGTTGAAGGCCGCACCACCCAAAGGGCCTTCGGTCATGATTTGTAAGGGGCTTGCGATGTGATCGGGCTTCCCGCCCGCTTGGTCTGACATGCCGCCCCAAAGTTTGGACACGCTAAAGCCGGACAAACCAGCCTTGGGCTTGGAGCCGCGACCAGTCGCGCCTTCGTCGCGGATCTCGCCGCCCGCGCCCGTGGATGCACCGGGAAATGGCGAAATCGCGGTGGGGTGGTTGTGGGTCTCGACCTTCATCAGCACATGGTGCAAGGCCTGTTCGCTCTGATAAGCCGCGCCCTGCCCTGAAGTTCTGGCCACAAAACGTTCTACGGTGTGGCCTTCCATTACCGAAGCATTGTCTGAATAGGCCACCACCGTGTGTTGAGGGCTGAGCTGGTGCGTGTTGCGGATCATGCCGAACAGGCTCTTGGGCTGGGCCACGCCGTCGATGGTGAACTCGGCGTTGAAAATCTTGTGGCGGCAATGCTCGCTGTTGGCCTGGGCGAACATCATCAACTCCACATCGGTGGGGTTGCGCTTCAGGCCCGTGAAGGCATTGACCAGGTAGTCGATTTCGTCTTCGGCCAAGGCCAGGCCCCAAAGCTTGTTGGCATCGACCAAAGCCGCGCGCCCACCACCCAGTACATCCACATGGTCCATGGGTGCGGGCTCAAGCGTCGCGAACAAAGCCGCTGCCTCATCGCGGCTGGGCATGGCCGATTCGGTCATTCGGTCGTACAGCTCAGCGGCCACTTGGCCCAGCTGTTCTGCGGTTAATTTGGCTGTACTGAGCAAGCCCGATTTCATGGTCAAACGGTATTCGGTCAAGCGCTCGACGCGGCGCAGGTCAAAACCGCAGTTGTGCGCAATGTCGGTGGCTTTGGAGGCCCAAGGAGAGACGGTTCCGATGCGGGGGCTGACGACGATCAGAGGACCCTCGACCGGACCGGTGTCATGCTCCCCGTAGGTCAACAATGCGGCGAGGGTCTGCTTTTGGGAGTCGGCCAAAGGCGCAACAGTCGCCACCAAATGCACAAAGCGGGCTGAAATGCCTTGAATTTGCGGAGAAATGGCTGCCAAACGTGGCAAAAGCTGGGCAATGCGAAAGTGGCTGAGGGCGCTGGCGCCTTCAAAAGTCGTGATGTGCAGGGACACGGGGTGGCCTTGTAAAGAGACAGAAAACCGTCATTTCGGGGCCGCTGACTGGGGCTGACCGGCAAAGGCAATATTTTAACGGGGGAAACCCTTATCAGGAGGCTCGATGAGCAGATTCAGAACTGTCTTTTTCCTGTAAAAAAGCCGTGCTGCACAAGCGGCACGGCTTTGTTGATCAGAGCATGCAGGATCGATCAACCCAGCACCGAAGTCGCCTCCATCTCCCGACGGATTTTGTAAGCATGGGTGCTGGTGTCCATGGCCACGTCGTCCCAAGTGAGGCTTTGGCCTTTGGCCACGGGGCGAACGACCTTGACGCCGTGCGCCAAGCCCAGCGGCACCCCACCCATGCGCTTGGAGGTGGCGGCCGGCAGCAGCTTGCCCCACACCGTGTAGCCGCCCTCGCCATCCAGCATGTCTCCTGGTTTCAAGTCGCGTTTGGCGGTGGCCACCACGTCGGCGTTCCAGCCCATGGCCACGCCCGTGGGCTCGTTGCGCAGGGCGACGCTGGCCACGCTCACGCCCACTTCCAGCCCGATCAGGTGCCAGCGTTTGTACAGGGTGAAGTAACGGCCCGACGGGTCGGTGTGGGCGTTGTACTCTTCAAAGCAGTTCTTGATGTAATCGGTCTCAGCCTCCACCGTGACCCAAACGCCCATGCGGATATCGTAGGGAATCTTTCGGCCATCGGTCTCCAGGCTAGAGATCACCTCCACCATGCCTTTGCGCTCCAGCACGCCGCCTTCCGAGATCGGTCGGGTAACGTAAGGGATGTCTTCCACGCTGGCGGGCGGGTAGAGCAAACCGTTGCTGGGCACACCCAAACCCGTCGCGTTGGACACGGCGGTGCTTTCAATCGAGGGCTTGGAGCCGTCCAGAAAGCTGTTGAACATTTTGGGGTTGAGGCCACCGCGCTCGGCCTGCTCGGGCGTGAGGCCGTAATAGCCCCATACGGTCTCGGGCGTAGATTCGCAAAAGTGCGGCAGCCACTTGTGTCCGCGCCCAGCCGCCACCACCGGAAAACCGCAAGTGCGTGCCCAATCCACCAAATCGCAGATGAGCGCAGGCTGGTCGCCAAAGGCCAGTGAATACACCACGCCCGCGGTCTGAGCCCGGGTGGCAAGCAAGGGGCCACAAAAGGCATCGGCCTCCACCGTCACGTTGACCACATGTTTGCGCTGAGCAAAGGCTTCCAAAATATGGTCCACCGCATGCAGGGGCGAGCCGGTGCACTCCACGATCACATCTACCGCCGGGTGACGCACCAAACTCTGCCAGTCGTCACCCACATGGGTGGTGCCGTTTTTCACAGCGTCATCCAGACTGCTGGCCATTAGGCGCTCGGCTTCCCAGCCCACGCGGGCCAGGTTGGTACGGGCGTTGTCGGGTGACAAATCGGCAATCCCCACCAAGTGAACACCTGGTGTGCGTGGAATCTGCGCCAGGTACATGGAGCCGAATTTGCCTGCGCCGATCAGACCGATGCGGATGGGACGGTTTTCGGCGGCGCGTTGCAGGAGTTTGGCGTGCAGGTTCATGCGGCTTCTTTCAGTTTTTCGAGGGAGGTCTGCAGCGCACTTTCAGGCATACCGTTTTTCCATGGCAGGTCGACCGGGTAGCTGTTCACCAAGCAATCATCAGGCAGGCAACTGATGGGGGTGAAATCGCGGTGGGCGATGTATTCGGGGCGCTTGTGACGGCGAATGTGGTTGGACACGGCACAAAGGCTCAAATAGACACTCACCCGGTTCCAAGGCGAGAGGTTGCTGGTGGAAGCGTGCACCAGACAGCTGTGAAACAAGATCATGGAACCGGCTGGTCCGGTGGGACTGACAATGCCGCCGTCCTTGTCACCTGCGCGTTGAACCAATTGGCGAATCAAGTCGTTGTCTACTGTCCAAAGTGGGTAACTGGTGGTTGACAGGTCGTGTTTGGCTTCGACCACACCTTTTTTGTGGCTGCCAGGGATGAACATCAGCGGACCGTTGAAGGGGTTCACGTCGTCCAGAAAAATCGCCACGTTCATGGCGCGCTCGGTGGGCATCATGTCGTCGTTGAGCCAGGTGCCGTAGTCCTGGTGCCACTGCCACACGTCGCCCTCAAAGGCCATTTTCCCGTTGATCTTGAACTGGTGCATGTACAACGCTTCGCCAAACAGATCTTGCACGGGTTCAATCATTCGAGGGTGGCGTGCGAGCTTGGCAAACGGCTCGCTGTACATGTGGGCCGCAAAATTGGTGCGCACGGCGTCACTGCCTTTTTCGCGCACGTTGTAAGCCTCACGGCGACTGTACAACTCAGGGACCGCATCGGTCAGGTTTTGGGTTTCTTCAGGGGTGAAAAGTCCAGGGAAAAACAAATAACCATCTCGGTCAAATTGTTCCAATTGTTCGGGGGTCAGTCTCATGCTGGTGCTCCTGTTTTAAGGTGTTGAATTTGTTCGGAAAGTCGGGCCGTGAGTAGCACGCTGGCCTCGTTGGCGTGTTCTTGCACCAGTTGCACGCCCAGATCGGCGTCGCCTGCGGCAATCGCATGGGCAATGGCTTCGTGTTCGTCCCACACGGTTTGGCGCTGATGCGAAGACTGCAACACTGCACCCATCACACGCTTGAGGTGGTGCCAATGCAGGTCAATACTTTGTGCGATGAGGGGGTTGCCAGAGGCTTGGTAAATGGCGCGGTGAAAGGCCAAGTCCGCAAGGATCATGGCCTGAACGTCCCCCGATTGACTGAGTGCACGGCCTTGGCGCATGACCTGGGGGTCGATCTCGGCGCCCTGCTCGGCGGCCAAACGCACGGCCAGCGCATCCAGACTGCCACGAACTTGGTAAACCTGAGCAATCCAGTTCACATCGAGCTGGGTGACTTGCACGCCTCGTCCAGGGGCGTCTTCGACAAAGCCGTCTTTTTTCAGCAAGCGCAAGGCTTGCAAGACAGGTTGCCTGGATACAGAAAATCCCGCTGCCAGCTCTTCTTGGTTCAAGCGGGTGCCGGGTTGCAAACTGCCTTCACTGATGGCATCGAGCAAGCGGGCATAAACCTGCTCGACCAAATCGGGCGCTGTAGACAATTGCATTGTTTGTTTTGTCATTTCTGTATACAGAATACAGATGAATCATCCGGTCGATGTATAGGGATTACCCTTGCAACTCTCTGACCAAATTCCTGACCAGCGCGTACATGGACAGCGGAAGTTCATAGCAAAGGGGTCTTGTTCACTGGTGTACTGAAAGACGTCACGCCAATGGGATAATTGTGGGCATGAGTATCACCATTAAAAACGCCGACAACATCGCTGCCATGCGCGTAGCCGGTCGCCTGGCCTCTGAAGTTCTTGACTTCATCACCCCGCACGTCAAACCGGGTGTTACCACCAACGAACTCGACCAGCTGTGCCACGATTACATCGTGAACGTTCAAAATGCTGTTCCTGCTCCTTTGAACTATGCACCGGGTGGCTATAAACCCTACCCCAAATCCATCTGTACCTCTGTCAACCACCAAGTCTGTCACGGTATCCCGAACGACAAACCCCTGAAAAAAGGCGACTCGGTGAACATCGACATCACCGTCATCAAAGATGGTTGGCATGGCGATACGAGCCGCATGTTCATGGTGGGTGAAGGCACTATTGCTGCCAAACGCTTGGCAGCCCTCACTTACGACGCCATGTGGAAAGGCATTGAGCAAGTCAAACCCGGTGCCCATCTGGGTGACATTGGCTACGCGATTCAAAAATTTGCAGAAGGTCATGGCTTTTCGGTGGTGCGTGAATTTTGTGGCCACGGTATTGGCCAGGTGTTCCACGAAGAACCGCAAGTCCTGCATTACGGCAAGCCCGGCACGCTCACCCAATTGGTCGCAGGTATGGTCTTCACCATTGAGCCCATGATCAACGCTGGCAAGCGCGACATCAAAGAAATGGGCGATGGATGGACCATCATCACCAAAGACCACTCTTTGTCGGCCCAATGGGAACACACAGTGCTGGTGACTGAAACCGGCTACGAAGTGTTGACGGTGTCTGCGGGTTCCCCTGCGGTGCCCGACTTTGTGTCCGGCACTGTCAGCGCCTGACATGGGCATCCAAGCTCCGTTGGCCGATCTGGTCAAGCTGCGCGACACGTACAAGCATGACAAGGCCGCAGTCTTATCGAGCTTGGCGAGCAGCGGCTACGCCGCCCGGGGCCTCAAGCAAACCTTGCGTCAGCTGTCCATCTTGGCCGATGGCTTGCTGAGTCATTTATGGCAAAACGCCGGTTTCGCCCCAGAGCTCTGTTTGGTGGCCGTAGGCGGCTTTGGCCGTGCCGAGTTGTTTCCTCAATCGGATGTCGATGTCTTGGTGCTATTGCCCAACGGCCAATCGCCAGAACACACACCCCAGCTTCAAGCGCAGTTGGAGCGCTTCATTGGCAGCTGCTGGGACACAGGCCTGGACATCGGCTCCAGCGTTCGCACACTGAGCGAATGCGTGGCAGAAGCTGCCAAAGACATCACGGTCCAGACCTCTTTGCTTGAATCGCGTCGGGTCACAGGCAACACCCGTTTGTTTGGCGAATTTCAGCAGGCGTTTCACGCAGCCATGGACCCGCAGGCTTTCCTGGTGGCCAAGACGCTGGAGATGCGCCAGCGCCATAACAAGTTTGAAAACACCCCCTACTCATTGGAGCCCAACTGCAAAGAGTCCCCCGGAGGCCTGCGCGACCTGCAAGTGATCTTGTGGGTGGCTCGCGCTGCGGGGTTGGGCCACAGCTGGGACGAGTTGGCCCGAAAGGGATTGGCCACCCCGCTTGAGGCACGACAGATCAAGCGCAACGAAGCCCTGCTCGGCTTGATCCGTGCGCGTCTGCACCTGCAAGCCAAACGCCGCGAAGACCGACTGGTGTTTGACCTGCAAACCAGCGTGGCCGAAACCTTTGGCTTCAGCTCGGACGTGACCCCTGAAGGCCGCTTGGCTTTGCGCGCCAGTGAAAAGCTAATGCGCCAATACTATTGGGCTGCCAAAGCGGTCACGCAGCTCAACCAGATTCTGCTGCTCAACATCGAAGACCGCCTGAAGACCGAACGCGGTGAAAGCATCGACCATTTCCGGCCATTGAACGAGCGATTTTTTGAAAAAGCAGGGCTGATCGAAGTGGCCAGCGACGACCTGTACCAAAAGCACCCGCACGCCATCCTCGAAACCTTTTTGTTGTACCAAGCCACACCCGGCCTCAAGGGTCTGTCAGCCCGAACGCTGCGGGCGCTTTACAACGTGCGCTCGGTCATGAATGGGCGGTTCCGGGCGGACCCGATCAACCGGCAAACGTTTTTGAAGATCTTGCAGCAACCTCAAGGGATCACCCATGCGCTGCGCTTGATGAACGACACCTCGGTGCTGGGGCGCTACCTGTGGGTGTTTCGCCGCATCGTGGGCCAAATGCAGCACGACCTGTTTCATGCGTACACGGTAGACCAACACATTTTGATGGTGCTTCGCAATGTGCGGCGGTTTTTCATGGCCGAGCACACCCACGAATACCCCTTGTGCTCTCAGCTGGCCAGCGGCTGGGACAAGCCTTGGATTTTGTACGCCGCCGCCTTGTTCCACGACATCGCCAAAGGGCGTGGCGGAGACCACTCCAAGTTGGGCTGCATCGAAGTGCGCACCTTTTGCAGGCAGCACAGCATCGACAAAGACGATGCCAAGCTGGTGGAGTTTTTGGTCAGCGAACACCTGACCATGAGCCATGTGGCCCAAAAAGAAGACCTGGGCAACCCCGAAGTCATTGCGCGTTTTGCTCAACGCGTGGGCGACGAGCGGCACCTGACGGCACTGTATTTGTTGACCGTGGCCGACATACGCGGCACCAGCCCCAAGGTTTGGAACGCTTGGAAGGGCAAGTTGCTCGAAGACCTGTACAAAGCCACTTTGCGCGTGCTGGGCGGCAGCGCTCCGGACGCCAACACCGAGGTGCAAGCCAGAAAACGCGAAGCCCTGATTGAGTTGGCTCGCCAAGCGCAGCCCCACGAGGGCCACAAAGCCCTGTGGGACACCTTGGATGTGAGTTACTTCATGCGCCACGATGCCTCCGATATCGCATGGCACGCCCGGCAACTCTCGCGCCATGTCGCTATGCCAGACGCAGCGCCTGGGCGCGCTATCGTGCGAGCACGCCCATCCCCGGTGGGCGAAGGCTTGCAAGTCTTGGTCTTCACTCAGGACCAGCCCGACTTGTTTGCCCGCATATGCGGCCATTTTGACCAATCTGGTTTCAGTATTTTGGATGCGCGCGTGCACACCACCCTCACGGGTTGGGCATTGGACACGTTTCAAATCGTCACTTCCATGCTGCCCGAGCACTACCGCGAGCTCATGACGATGGTGGAGTCAGGCCTGACCCAAACCCTCGACAAGCAAGGGCCCTTGCCGCTGCCTTCTCGTGGTCGCGTTTCCAGGCGAGTGAAGAGTTTTCCTGTCACGCCGCGGGTGAGTCTCAGCCCAGACGACAAAGCCCAAAAATGGCTGCTCAGCATCTCCGCCAGTGACCGCATGGGCTTGCTTTACAGCATTGCCACTGTGCTGGCACGACATGGCATTCAGCTGCACTTGGCCAAAATCAGCACACTGGGTGAGCGCGTCGAGGACAATTTTTTGATCAGTGGCCACGAGTTACAACACAACCGAACGCAAATTCAAATTGAAACCGAGTTGCTGCATACCTTGCAGCCCTCCTGAATGACCGCCATGAACCTGCCTCTGCCCAAAACCTCTCACGTGCCGACCATTGACCCCTACGCCTCAGACCGAGACTCGCCACCCGGTCGCCCAGAAAACACCGGCGATTACAAAAAAGCTTTGGCCTGCTTTGGCACAGGTGTCACCGTCATCACGGCGCACCACGAATGGCAAGACGTGGGCATGACCTGCAGCTCGTTCAGCTCGGTGTCGCTCAACCCGGCCATGGTGTTGTGGAGTATCCGCAAAGCCGCCAGCAGCCTGATCGCCTTCACCGAATCCAACGGTTTTATGGTCAATGTGCTGGCCCACGACCAACAGGCCCTGGCCATGCAATTTGCCACGGGCAACATGACCGACCGTTTCATGGGCGTGCCCTCAGAACGTCACCACAGTGACCGCCTGCGCTTGTCAGGTACCGTGGCCTGGTTTGACTGCGACTTGCACCAATTGGTGGACGCGGGAGACCACCTGATCGTGCTGGGCAAGGTGCGAGACTATGGCTGGAACAACACCCCTGCCTTGGCCTACAGCGCAAGCAGGTTTGGCGTTTTCAGAGAACTGACTGCTGCTTGAATGGCGGCCTTCGGCTGAGTTTCACGCTCAAGCTGCAACTCAGACCGTGATCAGCTCTTGCGGCGCGGCGGCAAGCCGGTGTGCTGGGTAAGCAGCTCCCCTTTTTTGGGCTGACCATTTGATGCACCCACTGAGCGCTTCGCGGTAGACAATGACACCGATGACTTGGCCCCCGCCCCCGTGCTGTTTTTACGTCGGGCACTTTGATAACCTTCTTCGGCCAGCGGTTGCCAGCTGGGAATCAAGTGGTGTTTGCCGTTGCCGATCAGGTCGGCACGGCCCATGGCTTTCAAAGCTTCTCTCAACAACGGCCAGTTGGTGGCGTCGTGGTAGCGCAAAAAGGCCTTGTGCAGGCGGCGGCGTTTGTCGCCTTTGACCACGTCCACTTTTTCACTGTCGCGGGTGATTTTGCGCAGCGGGTTGCGGTTGGAGTGGTACATGGCCGTGGCCGTGGCCATGGGGCTGGGGTAGAAGGTTTGTACCTGGTCTGCCCTGAAGCCATTCTTTTTGAGCCAAACCGCCAAGTTCATCATGTCTTCGTCACTGGTTCCGGGATGGGCGGCAATGAAGTACGGGATGAGAAACTGCTTTTTGCCCACTTCTTCGCTGTACTTGTCGAACATTGACTTGAAGCGGTCGTAGGTGCCAATACCCGGCTTCATCATCTTGGACAGCGGGCCACCTTCGGTGTGCTCGGGCGCGATCTTGAGATACCCGCCCACATGGTGCTGCACCAGTTCTTTCACGTATTCAGGCGACTGCACGGCCAGGTCGTAACGCAGGCCGGACCCGATCAGGATCTTCTTGATGCCCTTCAGGTTGCGAGCCCGGCGGTACATGTTGATCAGAGGGCCGTGGTCAGTGGTCAGGTTCTGGCAGATGCCGGGGAACACGCAACTGGGTTTGCGACAGGCCGATTCAATTTCGGGGCTGCGGCAGCCCAGCCGGTACATGTTGGCCGTTGGGCCACCCAGGTCAGAAATGATGCCTGTGAAGCCTTTGACTTTGTCGCGGATGTCTTCCACCTCGCGGATGACCGATTCTTCTGACCGACTTTGGATGATGCGGCCTTCGTGCTCGGTGATCGAGCAAAAGGTGCAGCCGCCAAAGCAACCGCGCATGATGTTGACGCTGAAGCGGATCATCTCCCAGGCTGGAATCTTGGTCGAATGGTCGTGGCTGCCATTTTCGTCGGCGTAGCGCGGGTGAGGACTGCGGGCATAAGGCAGATCAAAAACAAGATCCATCTCGGCCGTGGTCAGTGGTATGGGCGGCGGCGTGATCCACACGTCGCGGGCGGTGGCACCCTCCCCGTGGGCCTGCACCAGGCAGCGGGCGTTGCCGGGGTTGGTCTCGAGGTGCAGCACGCGGTTGGCGTGGGCGTACAGCACGGCATCGCTTTTAACCTGTTCGTAACTGGGCAGGCGGATCACGCTTTTGTCGCGGGGCGGGACTTTGTGGGTGCCTTTGCCACGAAGACCCAACGATAAGGCCGGGTTGGGCACAAAATTCAGCGGCTGGATGGCGGCTTGCACAGTGCGGGCTTGGGCCACGGCGGCAGATAAATCGGCTTCGACGTTTTTAGCGTTATGGCCCTCGGCCACTTCCTTGGCCTCTTCCTCTCGTGCACAGGTGGCACCCTGCTCTCGGGCTTGATCCGAGATCATCAAATACGGGTTGATGTGCGCCTCGACGTGGCCGGGTGTGTCAACACTGGTGGAGTCGATTTCGAACCAGCCCAAAGCAGATTCATCACCTTGTCGCCGTACAAAAGCGGTGCCGCGCACGTCGGTGATTTTCTGCACGGGCTCTCGCGCTGCCAAGCGGTGGGCGATCTCAACAATCGCCCGCTCTGCGTTGCCATACAGCAGCAAGTCGCACTTGCTGTCGACCACCACCGAGCGGCGGACTTTGTCTGACCAGTAGTCGTAATGCGCGATTCGGCGCAAGCTGCCTTCGATGCCGCCAAGCACGATGGGCGTGTCCGGAAATGCCTCTCGGCAGCGCTGGCTGTAAACAATCGCAGCGCGATCAGGCCGCTTGCCGCCCACGTCGCCCGGGGTGTAAGCGTCATCGGTACGGATTTTGCGGTCCGCCGTGTAGCGGTTGATCATGGAATCCATGTTGCCGCTGGTCACCCCCCAAAACAAGTTGGGTTTGCCCAGCGCCTTGAAGGCCTCAGCGCTGGTCCAATCAGGCTGAGCAATGATGCCGACCCGAAAACCCTGGTTTTCGAGCATGCGGCCAATCACAGCCATGCCGAAACTGGGGTGGTCTACATACGCGTCGCCAGTGACCAAAACGATGTCGCAACTGTCCCAGCCCAGTTGGGCCATTTCCTCGCGGCTCATTGGCAAAAACGGGGCCGTGCCAAAACGATGCGCCCAGAATTTGCGGTAACTGGACAGCGGCTTGGCGTCGCGCGGGAAAAAAGAGACGTCTACAAAGGCGTTCATGGCAAGGCTATTGGGGTAACCCATTAGTGTAGGGGCACCGGGGTAGACCTGCGATCAAGGTGGGAATCAGGCCATGACGCAATCAGCGTAATAGCGTTTTTTGCCCTCATCGTCCGTGATCTCGACCAAGCCATGGATATCGGTTTCGAAACCTGGGCACTTCTCGTTGAACTCACGGGCGAACTTGAGGTAGTCCACGATCTTCTTGTTGAAGACTTCACCCGGAATCAAAAGCGGAATGCCCGGTGGGTAAGGTGTGACCAAGCCCACGGTGATCCGACCTTCCAAGTGGTCGATCTCTACCCGCTCGGTCTTGCGCTGGGCTATGTGGGCATAGGCGTCTGAGGGACGCATCGCCGGTGCCAAATCAGACAAATACATGTCGGTGGTCAGGATGGCGATGTCGTACTTGGCGTACATCTCATGCACGTGCTGGCAAAGGTCGCGCAAACCCATGCGTTCATAACGGGGATGCTTCTGGCAGAACTCCGGCATGATTTTCCACATCGGCTGGTTCTTGGCGTATTCGTCCTTGAACTGCTGCAAAGCGGTGAGCAAGGTGTTCCAGCGGCCCTTGGTGATGCCGATGGTGAACATGATGAAGAAGCTGTAGAGGCCCGTCTTCTCGACCACGACGCCGTGCTCGGTCAAAAACTTGCTGACGATGGAAGCGGGAATACCGGTCTTGTCGAACTTGCCATCCAGATCCAGGCCCGGCGTGACGATGGTGGACTTGATGGGGTCCAGCATGTTGAAGCCATCGGCCAGCTGCTGACCGAAACCGTGCCACTTGCTGGCCTTTTTGCGGGGGTCGTTGCGCAAGATCCAATCGTCGGCGCGGCCAATGCCTTCTTCGGCAAACTTCTCAGGCCCCCACACCTTGAACCACCAGTCTTTGCCGTATTCGGCATCGATCTTGCGCATGGCACGTCGGAAATCCAGCGCCTCGGCAATGCTTTCCTCAACCAGCGCGGTGCCACCGGGCGGCTCCATCATGGCGGCGGCCACGTCGCAGCTGGCAATGATGCTGTACTGCGGCGAGGTCGAGGTGTGCATCAGATAGGCCTCGTTGAACAAGTGCCGGTCGAGTTTGACGTTCTGGGCATCTTGGACCAGCACATGGCTGGCTTGGCTGATGCCCGCCAGCAATTTGTGGATGGACTGT
Source organism: Limnohabitans sp. Rim8 (assembly GCF_943326455.1). Taxonomy (NCBI): domain Bacteria; kingdom Pseudomonadati; phylum Pseudomonadota; class Betaproteobacteria; order Burkholderiales; family Comamonadaceae; genus Limnohabitans; species Limnohabitans sp. Rim8. The sequence continues at coordinate 49,024 of NZ_CALPTI020000006.1, read as the reverse complement.
GTGGCATAGACCATCGACTCTTTGGGACGTGCACGCTTTTTGCCCATGGCGTGGTAAGGGCCATAAAACGGGTGGAAGGCCGCGTGGGGAAGCCACGCTTCATCGAAATGGAGGTTATCGACATAACCATCCAACATGGTCTTGATGGTCTCGGTGTTGTAAAGCACACCGTCGTAGGTGGACTGTGTGAGGGTCATCACGCGTGGCTTGACTTTTTTAGGGTCCACGCCCTTGAGCAAGGGGTTGGCTTTGATCTTGGCCATGATGGCCGCAGGCTCAAACTCGCTCTTGGGGATCGGGCCAATGATACCGAAATGGTTGCGCGTGGGCTTCATGAACACAGGCACAGCGCCGGTCATGATGATCGCGTGCAAGATCGACTTGTGGCAATTGCGGTCCACCACCACCACATCGCCCGGTGCCACGGTGTGGTGCCACACCATTTTGTTGGAGGTACTGGTGCCGTTGGTCACAAAGAAGCAATGGTCGGCATTGAAAATGCGCGCCGCATTGCGCTCGCTCTCGCCAATGGCGCCGTTGTGATCCAACAACTGGCCCAGCTCTTCCACCGCGTTGCACACGTCGGCGCGCAGCATGTTCTCGCCATAAAACTGGTGGTACATCTGCCCCACGGGGCTCTTCAAAAATGCCACGCCGCCCGAGTGACCAGGGCAGTGCCAAGAGTAAGAGCCGTCTTCGGCGTAATCGAGCAGCGCCTTGAAGAACGGGGGCTGCACACCCTCCAGGTAGCTTTTGGCCTCGCGGATGATGTGGCGCGCCACAAACTCGGGCGTGTCTTCAAACATGTGGATGAAGCCGTGCAACTCACGCAGGATGTCGTTGGGCAAATGGCGCGAGGTTTTCGTTTCGCCATAAATGTAGATGGGCACATCTGCGTTTTTGCGGCGTACTTCGTCGATGAAGGCGCGCAAATTGATGACCGCCGGATCCAGGTCGGGGCCGGGTGAAAACTCTTCATCGTCGATGGACAGAATGAAGGCGCTGGCACGGCTTTGTTGCTGCGCAAACTGCGATAAGTCGCCATAGCTGGTCACACCCAACACTTCCAAACCTTCGGCCACGATGGCATCGGCCAATGCACGGATGCCCAAGCCCGAGGTGTTTTCGGAACGGTAGTCTTCGTCAATGATGACGATGGGGAATCGAAATTTCATGGGCTGATGGGGCTTAGCGCCAATGGAAGGACAAAGATATTCAACGAAGGCGAAGTTTAAGGACAAAAAGCCCTTGCAAAACGCGTCAAATCACAAAATGGCGAAAAACAAGCCGAGCCGAGCCTTCAGAACCTTCACAACAATCGTTCGCACGGGTCAAAAAACGCCGCATCCACTGCTACAATCTGCCCCTTCGGAGCGGTGGATGAGTGGTTTAAGTCGCACGCCTGGAAAGCGTGTGTGGGTTAATAGCCCACCGCGGGTTCGAATCCCGCCTGCTCCGCCAAAAAACCAAAAAAGCCTGCACATGTGCAGGCTTTTTCTTTTTGGCGATCCAGAAGGCGATGGGATGCGCCCTTTGAAAACGGCCCCTGTCCAACAGGGGCTGTCAGATCAGCGAACCACAGCGATCTGTGAACGCTCGCCACCTTTGTAGGTGTACAAAGTCAACGCGCCATTTTTGATGTCGCCTTTTTCGTCAAACGCGATATCGCCCGTCACGCCCTTGTAAGTGATGCTCTTAAGAGCAGGCAAGTACTTGGCTGGATCAGCAGAACCGGCGTTGACCATGGCAGTGGCCATGACTTTGACGGCGTCATAGACATATGGGGCGTAGACCTGTACGTCCGAATTGAATTTGGCCTTGAAGTCGGTACGGAACTTGTCCATGCCTACTTTTTGTTCGCCTTCAACGCCACCGGCTTCAGCACATACAACGCCTTCGTCGCGCATGGCATCGCCCGCCAATTTGGCCAATTCAGTGGTGCAGATGCCGTCTCCACCCATGAACTTGGCTTGGATACCCAAGGATTTCATCTGGCGCAACATCGGACCCGCCACAGCGTCCATGCCACCGAAGAAAACGATGTCGGGCTTCTTGGCCTTGAGGGTGGTCAAAATGGCATTGAAGTCTGAAGCCTTGTCGGTGGTGAATTCATGACCCACGATGGCGCCACCAGCGGCAGTGACGGCCTTCTTGAATTCTTCAGCCACGCCTTGTCCGTAGGCGGTACGGTCGTCGATGACAGCGATGCTTTTGCCCTTCAGGGTTTCAACGGCGTATTTGCCCAGCGTGCCACCCAAGTGCACGTCGTCAGCCACCACCCGGAAAGCACCTGCATAACCTTGACGGGTGTACTTGGGGTTGGTGGCCGATGGCGAGATCTGGGGAATGCCGGCTGTGTTGTAAATCTGTGATGCAGGAATGGTGGTGCCCGAATTGAGGTGACCGATCACGCCATTGACTTTGGCATCGACCAACTTTTGGGCTGCGGCTGTACCCTGTTTGGGGTCAGCGGCATCGTCTTCGGTCAGCAATTCGAACTTGACGGTTTTGTCACCGATCTTCAGGCCAGCGGCATTGAGCTCTTCAATGGCCATGCGTGCACCGTTTTCATTGTCTTTGCCCAAGTGGGCAATGGCACCGCTGACCGGACCCACGTGGCCGATTTTGACAACCATCTCGTTGGAAACCACTTCTTTTTTGCCGCAAGCGGCCAACACAACGGCTGCAGCAGCCAAAGCCACCACGGTCAAAGAACGCGAACCAGAAAATTTCATAAACACTCCATACAAAAAATTGCTTCAATCAAGCAAGCCCTGAAGATACTGCAAATTGATGCACTTGTGACTCAGGGAAAACCAAAGTGACAGGTTTTGAAATACAAGCCGTCACGGTTTTGTGGGGGTGCTGACCTTGTGGTGCCACGCTGTTTCAAGGGTGCGATGCACCAAACCTGCGGCCAAACGGTCAAATTCCGGCCTCAGTTGCTGAAGCAACTCGGCCGACAGAGCCATGAAGGCTTGCTTTTCTGCTGCGCGGGCGTCTAAAGCAATTTCTACAACAGACGAAACCTCGCCCATCTCCTGTGTCAGGGTCGGAATTTCGTCAGGCAATGGACGAACGTCGGGTGTTGCATTCGATACAGCGTTCATGGCTCAGTGCTTTTGGATAAATCATGTTGGACCAGGTCGAAACCCAAGCTTTTGTAATGTTTCCAACGAAGACGCGCTTGGGCCTTGCCATGCTCGTCGCTCGACACAATCTCAATCAGTCGCTGGAAACCCTCAAAACCTGTGGGCACGTCGTCGCTGAGATTGACCAAAACATCGTTCATGCCCCATGCCAGCGGATCTGGACCTAAGCAGATGGGCGAAGCGCTTCGCACTTCTGGCGATGACTCAGGGGTGCAATGCGCCAAAAACGCCACATCTTGAAAACGCCAGAGCTCGGTATCGAGTTGCCTCAAAGTGGCCGGCGCCCCGACCACCGCAATGCGCATGTCCTGAGAACGCGCCTTTCGAAGCAAGCGGCAGGTGTGCAACAAGCGTTCTTTGGTGTTGAAGTGAAATTCGATGCGGGTCATCAACTCTGTGAGTCAAAGGGTCTTCAGGATTTTCGCAAAGCACGTGCTTTGGACTTGACATTGGTGACCGGCATGGTCGATTGGGTCTGGGTCTGTCGTTTAGATTGCGCAGAACCTGAAGGCCCTGTCGCGCCAGCAAGATCGGTCAGGTATTGAAGCAGCATTCCAACGGGGCGACCGGTAGCTCCCTTGGCTGCGCCACTTCGCCAAGCGGTGCCGGCAATGTCCAAGTGCGCCCAAGGAAAGCTCTGGGTGAAACGCTGCAAAAACTTGGCTGCGGTGACCGATCCGGCAGCACGGCCAGCCACGTTGGCCACGTCGGCAAAGCGAGACTTCAGGCCTTCGGCATAGTCTTCGTCCAGGGGCATGCGCCAGCAGGTGTCGCCAGAGGTCTCGCCGGCTTGCTGCAGTTGCATGGCCAGTGCATCATTGCTCGAGAACAAGCCAGTTCGCACAGCGCCCAGAGCGATCACACAGGCGCCCGTGAGGGTCGCAATGTCAATCACTGCCTGCGGTTTGAAGCGTTCAGCATAGGTCAGCGCATCGCACAGCACCAGACGGCCTTCGGCATCGGTGTTCAGGATTTCAATGGTTTGACCGCTCATGCTGGTGACCACGTCACCTGGCTTAACGGCCAAGCCATCGGGCATGTTTTCAGTGGCTGGAATCAGCCCCACCACGTTGATGGTGGGCTTCAAATGCGTCAAGGCCTTGAAAACGCCCAGAACACTGGCCGCACCACCCATGTCGTACTTCATCTCGTCCATTTCTGGCGCGGGCTTGATGGAGATTCCGCCCGTGTCAAAGGTGATGCCCTTGCCCACCAACACAACAGGGGCTTGAGTGGCTGCAGCGCCGTTGTACCGCATGACAATGAACCGCAATGGCTCGGCAGAACCTTGGGCCACAGCCATGAAGGCACCCATGCCCAACTTGGCCACCTCTTTAGGGCCCAACACCTCGCATTTGAAGGGTTTGCCTTTGGCAATGTCTTTGGCCGCAAGGGCCAAATGGGTCGGCGTGGCGTAGTTGGCAGGACGATTGGCCCATTCTTTGGCCAATTCAACGCCCGATACCAAGGCCTGCGCGTATCGCACGGCATGATCAAGGGCCGGCATGCTGTTTTCTGTACTGACAATCACCTGCTTGAGCAAACGGGTTTTAGGCTTGCTCAAGGTGGTGGTGTAGCTGTAACTGGCATCGGCCAGGCCGGACAAAGCCCATTGCAGGCCCTGCGCCGTTGCATCACCCACCATGTGCAGGCCCAGCTGCTTGACCTTGGCGGACTTGAGCGCACCCCAGGCGGCCTGAACCGCGCTTCGAATTTGACCAGCTTGGTTGCTGGCAGTGCAGACCACCACCAGATGGCGGGGGGAGATCCCCGGCTGGCAATACAGTGACATGACGGCCCCGGCTTTGAGTTCAAAATCACCCTGCTCAATGGCTGTGGCCACCCAGCGGGTCACGGGGTCATGCCCCAATGCATCGGGTACGGTTTCAATCGGCCACAAAACGATCAGGGCATCGAGTTGGCCCTGAATTGCACGAGCAAGAGAAAGCTTTTGGATTTCGAAGTTCATAATTCGGGTTTTCCTGTTTTGACAATGTTATTCCATTCCTCATTACGCAAAGACTTGGCGCGCAATTTTGGTGCGACACTTTTGATCCTCGTGACCATCGTTATGACGATCATTTTGATCCGTACCTTGGGACAAGCGAGCCGGGGAAGCGTGAACCCATCGGAAGTTTTGCTGGTCATGGGCTTCAGTGTGCTGGGGCAAATGACCACCATCATCACGCTCAGCCTTTTTATCTCGAGTGTGGCCACTTTGTCACGCATGTACGGCGAAAGCGAGATGGTCATCTGGTTTGCGAGTGGTCAGGGTGTGGGCCAATTTATTCGCCCACTTTTCCGTTTTTCTTGGCCCATTTTTGTGGTGATTGGCCTGTTGTCGCTTTTTGTGTGGCCCTGGAGTCACCAACAAATTCAGGACCTGCGCCAGCGCTATGAGAAAAGAAACGACGTGGAACGCATTGCCCCGGGTCAGTTTCAAGAATCGGCGGGTGGCAACCGCGTGTTTTTCATTGACAAAGACAGTCCGGGTCAAGAATGGGGCACCAACGTGTTCGTGTCCAGCCGTGACGGACAGTTGGAAAGCGTGACCACGGCTTCGCAAGGACGCATCGAGTTTGTGGGGCTGGACCGGTTTTTGTTTCTTGAAAAAGGGCAGCAATGGTTGACCCATCTTGACACTGGGGAGACGCGCCTGACCCAATTTGAGCGTTACCAACTTTTGATCGACAGCGACACTTCGCCCGTGAGCAGCGTCCGCAACAGCCGACAAAGCACCACACTGCAGCTGATCCAACAACCCACCTCCAACAACCAAGCCGAACTGGCTTGGCGTGTTGGCTTGGTATTCACCGCCATCAACATGGTGCTGCTGGCGCTGGCCCTGTCGGCTGTAAACCCGCGTGTCGGCCGCAGTTACCACTTGGGATTGGCTCTTTTTGTTTTCGTGGCCTATTACAACCTGTTGAACGTGGGGCAAAGCTGGATCAGCACTGGCCGAATGGGTGCCATGCCTTTTGTTCTTGGCTTGCATGGGGGTGTGTTGGCGGTGTCACTGGTCTGGCTGGCTTGGCGCCACATGAATTGGAGTTGGCGCAATTGGTTGCCGTCCATCCGTCAAACCCAAGGGGCCCCAGCATGAAAACCGTTCGTCGCTTGCTGTTCGGGGAAATCATCCGGGCTGTGGTGTTTGTCGCTTTAGGCTTTCTCGCGCTATTTTTGTTTTTTGACATGGTGGATGAGCTGCAATCACTCTCCCGCTTCGCTAGCCAGGGTTACCTGTTGCAACACGCGCTGCTCTTTGTCTCCCTCAAAATTCCATCGCACCTTTACGAGTTGCTGCCCATCTCTGTCTTGATCGGCAGTATTTTTGTGATGGCTCGCTTGGCTAAAAGCTCCGAATTCACCATCTTGCGAACGGGGGGCCTTGAACCCTGGATGGCCCTGAGTTCCCTGCTCAAACTGGGATTAATCTTTGTAGGATGGACATTTTTTTTGGGCGATTACGCTGCACCTTGGGCCGAACGACAAGCCCAACAAATCAAAGCCCCTTTTCAAGGTCAACTGACCGTGGGCCAAACTGGCGCCTGGCTGAGAGAGAAACAAGGCAACCAGCAGTACGCCGTGAATGTGCGCCGTTTTGATGGCATTGACCAAATGGAAGATGTTCGCATCCATGCGTTCAATGAGGCAGGCCAATTGCTGGCCATCACCACTGCCCAAAATGCCCAAATTCAAGCCGGTCAATGGCAGCTTATCCAAGTGGACCACAAGTCCATCAACGCATCCAGCAGCAACCCATCCTTGCAGTTCAATGCCACCAAGACAGGCACCAAGGTCTGGTCCACCGGCATCAGTGCTGACATGGTGGCAGCCGCATTGCTCAGTCCGGACCGCATGAGCACTTGGGAACTGTTCAGTTACATGCGACATCTGTCGGACAACAACCAAAACGCCCAACGCTATGAAATTGAGTTTTGGCGCAAGGTGTTCTACCCCTTAAGCTGTTTGGTGATGTTGGTGCTGGCACTCCCCTTTGCTTACCTTCACTTCCGATCAGGCCAAATCGCTGGACATGTGTTTGGCGGGGTTTTGGCGGGCATCAGCTTTGCGCTCCTGAACAACGTGTTCAGCTTCATCGGCAACTTGCAAAACTGGCAACCGCTGCTCACATCGGCTGCGCCAGCTCTTTTGTACAGTGCCGTTTCTTTGGCCGCATTTTGGTGGATGGTCCTTCGTCGATGAACCCCAGCTTCAATTCAGGCACGGGTGTGGTGCTTTTTGCACACGGATCGCGTGACCCGTTATGGCGTTTGCCCATTGACGCCGTGGCCGAGCGCATGAACCACAGGTGGCCAAATTTGCCTGTGGCCGTGGCTTTTTTGGAGTTGACCCAGCCGGATCTGCCGAGCACCATTGAACAGATGATGAAACAGGGTTTGTCCCATGTGCGCATCGTGCCTATGTTTTTGGGGGTTGGTCGGCATGCTCGCGAAGACTTGCCCGGGATCGTGCAGAGTCTGTCCGAGGCTTACCCGCAAATGCGATTCGAATTGCTTCCTGCAATTGGCGAACATCCAGCCATGACCTCCCTCATGGCCCGCATTGCCGCAGGACATGGGGACAAGGCAATAGACGAATAAAGCATAATTAAGGTCAAGCATATAACAATTCACACATGAACCTGCACCAATTTCGCTTTGTCCAAGAAGCGGCCCGCCGCAACCTGAATTTGACGGAAACCGCCAAAGCCCTGCATACCTCGCAACCGGGTGTGTCCAAAGCCATCATTGAGTTGGAAGATGAATTGGGCATTGAGATTTTTGCGCGACATGGCAAACGCCTCAAGCGCATCACCGAACCTGGTCAACATGTGCTGCAGAGCATTGAATTGATTCTGCGCGAGGTCAACAACCTGAAAAAAATTGGCGAGCAATTCAGCACCCAAGACAGTGGCACTTTGTCCATTGCAACGACCCACACTCAAGCGCGTTACGTGTTGCCGGTACCCGTGGCCAAGTTGCGCGAAAAATACCCCCAAGTCAACATCAGCTTACACCAAGGTGCGCCCGATCAAGTGGCCAAAATGTTGTTGGACGACACCGCTGAAATTGGCATTGCCACCGAATCCTTGTCGGCCTACGAGGACTTGGTTACCCTGCCCTGCTACGAATGGCAACACGTGCTGGTCCTGCCTTTGGATCACCCACTCACTGCCAAGACCCATTTGTCGCTGGAAGACATCGCCAGCGAACCCCTGATCACTTACCACCCCTCTTTCACAGGCCGCAGCAGAATTGACCAAGCATTTGCTGCGAAAAAAATCACCCCACGTATCGCCCTCGAGGCCATCGACTCGGATGTCATCAAGACCTATGTTCGACTGGGCCTTGGCATTGGCATCGTGGCTGAAATGGCCGTCAAGGATGATCCGATCAAAGACCTGGCGGTTCGACCGCTGGGTGCTTTGCTGGGCATGAATGTGGCCCGTGTGGCCTTTAAGAGGGGCGCATACCTGCGCCAATTTGTCTACCAATTTGCCGAAATGCTCAGCGACCGACTGACTGCCCCCTTGGTCGCACGGGCCATGACCGGCCATGTCAACGATTACGAACTTTGAAACTGCCATGAACGCACGCACGCCTGCCATTGTCTCCAAAGCGCCCCATATGGGCACCACCATCTTTACCGTGATGTCAGCCTTGGCCACTGAAAAAAATGCGGTCAATCTGGGTCAAGGCTTCCCGGACTTTCCCTGTGACCCACGCCTTCCTGCGCTGGTCACTGACGCCATGCGTGAAGGCCTGAACCAATACCCACCTATGACCGGCGTTGCCCCCTTGCGCGAGGCGGTGTCTCGCAAGATTCAAGCCCTTTATGGCAGACACTATGACCCGGCGAGTGAAATCACGGTCACCGCAGGCGCTACCCAAGCGATTTTGACCATCGTACTGGCCATCGTGCACCCGGGGGACGAGGTCATCGTTCTTGAACCCTGCTACGACAGCTATGTGCCCAACATCGAGTTGGCGGGCGGCGTGGTGGTGCGTGTACCCCTTACCCCTGGCACTTTTCGGCCTGACTTTGACAAAATCCGCGCGGCCATCAACAAGCGCACACGGGCAATCTTGATCAATTCGCCACACAACCCGAGCGGCATGATCTGGTCACAGCAAGACATGCTGACTTTGCAAGAAATCTTGGCCCCCACCGACATCGTGTTGATCAGTGACGAAGTCTATGAGCACATGGTGTATGCGCCCAACCAGCACTGGAGCGCTGCCCATTTCGACGGTTTGGCTGCTCGCGCTTTCATCGTGTCAAGCTTTGGCAAGACCTACCATGTGACGGGTTGGAAGGTGGGCACCGTGGCAGCGCCTGCGGCTTACACCGCCGAATTTCGAAAAGTCCACCAGTTCAATGTGTTCACCGTCAACACGCCCATGCAGCACGCGCTGGCGCGTTTCATGGCCGACCCTGCTCCTTATTTGGAACTGCCCGCGTTTTACCAACGCAAGCGCGATTTGTTCCGCGCCGGCTTGGTGAAAACACACTTCAAATTGCTACCGGGCGAAGGCACTTACTTTCAGTGTGTGGACATCTCGAATTTGAAAGTACCCGAGAAAAACCTGAGCGAAGCTGATTTTTGCAAATGGCTGACCACCGACATCGGTGTGGCCGCCATTCCACTGTCGGCTTTTTATGGCAACGGGTTTGACCAGAAAGTGATTCGCTTTTGCTTTGCCAAACAGGATGACACCCTGCTGGCTGCGTTGGACAAGCTCAAGGGTCTGTAAGACATGGGATACAGGCCTTGAGCTTTCTGGCGGTTTTCAAGTCCACGGGCTGGTCTTGGCTCATGGCCTTGTCGCTGTTGGGTTTGTCTGCCTGCGCACCCAGTCCGGCCCAAGTGACTTCGCAGCCCCTGCGCGATCATTCTTTATCCACAAGCGCCACAGCGCCTTTGCCACTGCAATTTGAATTGGAGAATGGCCAAAATCTGACAGGACGCGTCTGGCAAAACCCTCAGCCACGACACATTGTGTTGGGCGTTCACGGCTTCAACGATTACAGCAAAGCTTTTGAATCTCTCGCGCAGCATTTAAGGACAGAACTGGGTGCCACTGTTTACGCCTACGATCAGCGCGGCTTTGGTGCAAACCCGGAACCCGGCATTTGGCCGGGCACCATTGCGCTACTGGCCGATTTGCGGCATATAGCCGCCCAATTGCGCTTGCAGCACCCAGATTTGCCCCTGTCGGTGGTGGGTGAGAGCATGGGCGGTGCCTTGGTCTGGGTGGCTGCATCTGAAGCACCCGGTTTGGTGGCTGACCAAGTGGTGCTCAAGGCTCCTGCTGTATGGGGTGCCAACAGCATGCCTTGGTACCAGCGCATGAGCTTGCAATTCATGAATGCTGTGGCCCCTGACATGACGTTCACAGGCCGCGGCGTGCAATCACTGGGCATCACCCCCACCAATGACCCTGAAGTCTCGCGTGACCTCAGCCGCGACCCGCTGTTCATCAAAGCCACCCGCGTCAGCAGCTTGGCCGGTGTGACGGCGCTCATGGGCCGGGCCCAAGACTTGAGCGATCTGCCCCCGCAGCGCAGTTTGGTCCTTTACGGCTTGCGCGACCGCATCATCCCGCCAGCACCGGTATGCCATTGGCTGAAGCACCTGAACGCAGCAGGCTCAGTCAGCGATAAGCTCGATTTTGCTATTTACCCGGAAGGCTGGCATTTGTTGACGCGACAATTGCAAACCCGTCAAGTGATGCAAGACATTGGGCTTTGGTTGGCGCAAAATCCTCTGACCACAAAGACAAATGCGCAACAAGCCCAAGCGTCGGTATGCGCCAAGCTGCCTTGATGCACTGTGTCGCTTTTAGATTATTTTTCTGATGTCAAAAAGCCCAATCGCCGCCTTACTCATCGTTTTATTGTTGATGCCCTCTGCTTTTGCGCAGCGCTTGTACGACAGCAGCGGGCGTGCATTGGGCCGGGTGGATGCCGAACGGTTCTATAGCGCTTCGGGCCAAAACATCGGGCGGGTCGACGGTGAACGCGTCTATGACAGCTCTGGGCGTCAGTTAGGACGAATCGACGCAAACAGGGTGTACAACGCCTCGGGAAGCCCAATGGGGCGAATCGATGGAGACCGGCTTTACAGTGCCTCGGGCACGCCCTTGGGTCGCATTGATGGTGATCGACTGTACGACGGCTCAGGCCACCAGATTGGCCGCGCCGATGGCCTGCGACGCATGCAGATCATTGTGTTCTTTTATTTCTTCATGTGAAATTGCCAAGATGAGCATTCGTGACATCCTCAAAATGGGCGACCCCCGACTTCTTCGCGTGGCCGAGCCAGTGCGAACATTTGGAACTCCCGAGCTGCAAGCCCTGCTTGCCGACATGCACGACACCATGGTGGCGGTCAATGGCGCTGGCCTGGCCGCGCCACAAATTGGGGTCAACTTGCAGCTGGTGATTTTTGGCAGTTCGGCCATGAACCCGCGCTACCCCGACAGGCCGTTGGTGCCCCGCACCGTGCTTGTCAACCCGGTGATCACGCCGCTGGGCACAGTCGAAGAAGACGACTGGGAAGGCTGCCTGTCGGTGCCAGGCTTGCGTGGCATCGTGCCGCGCTGGGCGCGCATTCGGTACACCGGATTCGATGACAAAGGCACGCCCATTGACCGCACAGTCGACGGCTTTCATGCCCGCGTGGTTCAGCACGAATGTGACCACCTGATCGGTAAGCTTTATCCGATGCGGGTGCGTGATTTCACGCGCTTTGGATTTACCGACGTGCTGTTCCCGGACATCAGCGCTGCTGAGGACGATTGAGTCGTCAGGGTTTCTGACCTGCGAGCAGCACGGCCAAACCGTCATCGTCCAGTACGGGCACACCCAGAGCCTGAGCCTTGTCCAGCTTGCTACCTGCCTCGGCACCCGCCACCACATAATGGGTTTTCTTGCTGACTGAGCCGGCCACCTTGGCCCCCAAGGCTTCGAGTTTCTCTTTGGCCTCGTCTCGGCCCATGCTTTGCAAAGCGCCCGTCAGCACCACGGTGATGCCCGCCAGTGGCATGTCGGTCGGTGCCAGCGCATCGCCTTCAGGCCAAGTGACGCCGGCTTCGCGCAGGGCTTGCACCACTTCACGGTTGTGCGGCTGGTCAAAAAAGGTGCGAATGCTGTGCGCCACCACAGGGCCAACGTCGGCCACCTGCAAGAGCGCGTCTTCACTGGCCACCATGATGGCGTCAAGCTGACCGAAATGCCGTGCCAACTCTTTGGCCGTGGCCTCGCCGACATGGCGAATGCCCAGACTGAACACAAAACGACCCAAGGTGGTTTGCTTGGAAGCCTCCAAAGCATCAAGCAGATTCAAGGCCGATTTTTCGGCCATGCGGTCCATGTTCGACAGCGTGTCCAGCTTCAAGTGGTATAGGTCAGCCAGGGTTTTGACGTGTCCGGCATCGACCAGTTGGTCCACCAATTTGTCGCCCAAGCCATCCACATCCATGGCGCGGCGATGGGCAAAATGCCAGATGGCTTGTTTGCGCTGGGCGCTGCAAAAAAGACCGCCCGTGCAGCGGTGGTCGGCTTCGCCCTCTTCCCGCTCGGCCAAACTGCCACACACAGGGCAGTGCGTCATCATGGTGAAAAGCGGTGCCTCGGCGGGGCGGCGATCCAGCACCACCGACACCACCTCTGGGATCACATCGCCCGCACGGCGCACAACCACGGTGTCCCCTATCCGTACGTCTTTACGGCGAGCCTCTAGCTCATTGTGCAAAGTCGCATTGGTCACCGTCACCCCGCCCACAAATACCGGGGCCAACTTGGCCACGGGCGTGAGTTTGCCGGTGCGCCCAACCTGCACTTCAATGCCTTGAACAGTGGTCATCTCTTCTTGCGCAGGGTATTTGTGGGCAACAGCCCAACGCGGCTCACGGGTGACAAAACCCAGACGGGCTTGCTGCGACAAGTCGTTGACTTTGTAGACGACGCCGTCGATGTCGTAGGGCAAGGTATCGCGTTCGGCCGCGATGCGCTGGTGAAAGCCTACGAGGCCTGCCGCGCCTAGCACGCGAGCGGTTTGTTTGGCCACTGGAAAGCCCCAGGCCTTGAGCTGCATCAGCATGTCGAAGTGGCTTTCCCAGAGCGGACCACCCTCACTGGCCGGGGTGATGTCGCCCAAACCATAGGCAAAAAAGCTCAAAGGGCGCTCGGCAGCGATGCCTGAATCCAGTTGGCGCACGGCGCCAGCAGCGGCGTTGCGCGGGTTGACGAAGGTTTTTTCGCCCTTCATGCCTGCATGAATGCGTTGGCGTTGCCGCTCGTTCAAGGCCTCGAAGTCGTCGCGTCGCATGTAGACCTCGCCACGCACTTCCAGCACAACGGGCGCATCGGGTGGCAAACGCAGCGGAATTTGTCCAATGGTTCGGATGTTGGCCGTGACCTCTTCGCCCGTTTCACCATCGCCCCGAGTCGCCGCTGATACCAACACGCCAGCCTCGTAACGCAGACTCATGGCCAAACCGTCGAATTTCAGTTCACCCACATAGGCCACATCCGGATCGGCTTCAGTCAGTCCCAACTCTTTGCGGATGCGGGTGTCAAAAGCCTCGGCTCCGCTGGCTTCGGTGTCGGTTTCGGTGCGGATGCTGAGCATGGGCACACGGTGGGTGACCTGGGCAAAAGCGTCAAGGACTGCGCCGCCAACACGCTGAGTGGGTGAGTCTGGGCTCTGCAGATCAGGGTGGGCTGATTCAAGCGCTTGCAATTCGCGAAACAAACGGTCGTATTCAGCATCTGGAATTTCCGGTGCATCCAGCGTGTAATAAGCGTACGCGTGATGGTGCAATTCAGCGCGGAGCAGCCTTGCCTGTTCTGCAGGGGTCATGGCGCGGGACACGCCCATGTGGGTAAGTGGCGTTGAGGGTTCGGCAAATAAATCGCCAAACAGGTCTGGCGTGCTGGGATTCAAGGCTCAAACCCGCTCAAGAGAACAAACGCCGGGCTTGAGGTGATCCAGCCGACAATTCACGCGCATCGAGCGCGTCATACAGTTGCTGCAAATCGTTGCCAATTTGGTCCAGTGCATCGGCGTTCAGCATCTGACCTTCACCGTCGGTGACCACACCGTCCATGGCTTCGGCCAATAAGCGGGAGGCTTCACGAAGTCGGGTGAAGGGTTCGTCTACTCGGGCGGTTTGAGGCACATCGAGACTCAGAGCAAATGAACGAATGGCCGACAAAGCGGGATCGTCGGCCAGTGCCGCCTGGCTGTCAAATGTCAATACCAATACCGGAGGCATGCCTTGTTCTGCAGCAGGCAAGACCATGCGACCGGGCATCACACCCGGTACAAATCCAAGCCGACCAGCGTGCTGTTGGATGTAGCCGGGACTCCAGGCGGCACTGCGGGCACACAGGGTGAAGCTCAGCTGCGCATCGTGCACACTGGCGAACTGATCCAATTCACGCGCACGCGACACCTCTTCGAGCATGTCACTGAAACTGGGCGTACCGCCCACAGCGTCGGCGAAGGCTTGAGTCTTGACCACAAACTCTGAAAATTCAATGTTGTTCAAAGCCCCCATGCGGTTGGCCAACTGAACACCTGCCTGAAAAGCCGTATACCGGCGAGAGGGTGCCAAACTGTCCCACAACCCGGTTTCTTGTGAAAGCCCTTCAACAGTGAACAACTTGGTGCCGACTCGCCGTGTCAGTGGCAAAGCCGCCAGTGCCGCATCACCCGACACCACTTGATCCACCTCGATCAAAGCCATCACGTCAATCAGCGCGTCCAAAGCAGTCTTGCGCTCAGGCAGAGGCAGACTTCCAAAACCATCGTCCAGCACAGGGTCTTGACCCACAGCTGGTTTCATGACCACCTCGGTATCGAGAACGGGCTCCATGTCGCTGCCCAAAGGTTCGCGCAATGGATCAGCCTGGCGGGGTTCGTTTTTGCGAGACGTCCAATAGTTGTAAACAACCACGGCACCCACAGTGAGTGCACCGATAGCCGCCAAACTCATTTGCAAAGAACTCATCGATTCCAACATAAGGTCCTCAGGCCACATCGGCCATTGAGACCGCAGACTCCATGTCCACGGCCACGATGCGTGAAACGCCCTGCTCCTGCATGGTCACACCAATCAACTGCTCGGCCATCTCCATGGCGATCTTGTTGTGGCTGATGAACAGGAACTGGGTTTCTTTGCCCATGCCCTTGACCAATTTGGCATAGCGTTCTGTGTTGGCGTCGTCAAGCGGCGCGTCCACTTCGTCGAGCAAGCAAAACGGTGCAGGGTTGAGCTGAAAAATAGCAAACACCAAGGCGATGGCCGTCAGGGCTTTTTCGCCGCCCGACAGCAAATGGATGGTTTGGTTTTTCTTGCCCGGTGGCTGCGCCAGCACCTGAACACCGGCATCCAAAATTTCGTCGCCGGTCATCACCAAACGCGCATTGCCGCCCCCAAACAATTCGGGGAACATTCGACTGAAGTGCTCGTTGACGATCTTGAAAGTACCGCCCAACAAGTCGCGGGTTTCGGCATCAATTTTCTTGATCGCGTCTTCCAGCGTGGTCATGGCATCCGTCAAGTCGGCGCACTGTGAATCCAAGAAGACTTTTCGCTCGCGCGAAGTGGTCAGCTCTTCCAGCGCGGCCAGATTAACCGGGCCAAGCGCGGAGATTTCGCGCTGAATGCGATCGATCTCGCCTTGCAAGCCCGTCACGCGCACCTGACCCGCTTCAATCGAAACGGCCACGGCCTCCAAGTCGGCTTGTGCATCGACCAGCAGCTGGGTGTATTGCTCCAGGCCCAGGCGGGCTGCTTGCTCTTTGAGCTGCAAATCGGTGATGCGTTGGCGCAGTGGGTCAAGTTCCCGCTCGAAACTCACGCGGCGCTCGTCACTGGCACGCAGTTTGGCGGTCAAGTCGTCGTAGGCACTGCGGCAGGCGCCCAGGGCTTGCTCTCGCTCGAGCTTGAGCGCCAGGACATTTTGCAAACCGGCTTGGGCTGCAGCATCGGTCAGGCGGCTGAGCTCGTCCCGGGCGCGCTGAATTTCGGCTTCGATGCTGGCCACTTGCTGCTGCGCGGTCTCAATGGTGCGGTGAAGTTCGGCACGACGGGCGTCCAAGCTGCGTTGCGAGAACTGAGCCTCTTGTGCACTGCGCTCAAGACTGCGCTGCTGTTCGCGGCATTCGGCGAGCTTGCGCTCGGCCTCGATGACGCGCTCGTCCAGCTGGGCATGGCGCTCTTGCGTATCGGCCAGCTGCATGTCCAGCTCCTCAAAGCGGGCTTCTGCGGTCACTCGGCGCTCTTGCAACTCGTCCAACAAGGCCTCGACTTCGGCCAGATCATTGCTGATTTGTTCGCTGCGGGCGCGGCTTTGATCGACCAGCTGCGACAAGCGCAGGGTCTCGACCTGCAACTCGTGTGTGCGCGACTGACTTTCGCTGGCTTCGCGGCGCACAGCGATCAAATGTTGCGAGGCCTCGGCATAAGCCGCCTCGGCCCGAACCAATGCACTGCGGCTTTCTTCAGCGATCAGCGTCTGGGCGCGCTGTTGCTTTTCCAGGTTCTCGATCTCTTGGGCACGGCCCAAAAGACCCGCTTGCTCGGAGTCTTGGGCGTAAAACACCACGCTGTTGAGGTCCACCGCATGACCTGCCTGCACGAACAGGTTTTCACCGGCTTGGAGCTGGCTGCGCCAAGCCAGCGCGTCTTCGATGCTCGGAGCGGTGTAGCAGCCTTGCAGCCAATCGCTCAGCAGCGCCAACAATCCGGCATCACTGACGCGCAACAGCTCAGCCAGGGGCTTGCAGCCTGCCGGAATGCCCGTGCGCGGCTCGGCTTTGGCGGCTAATGGCGGACTGAAAAAGCTCAATTTGGCGGGCGGTGCATCATTCGCAAAAGCGCGCACCATGTCCAGGCGCGAAACTTCCAAGGCAGACAAGCGTTCGCGCAGGGCCGATTCAAGGGCGTTTTCCCAGCCTGGCTCAATGTGGATGCGGCTCCAAAGACCTTCAAGTCCCTCCATGCCGTGCTTGGCCAGCCAGGGTTTGAGCTTGCCGTCGGTGCGCACTTTTTCTTGCAAGGCCTTGAGTGCCTCAATACGGGCGCTCAGGTCGGCCAGTTTGGACGACTCTTGGTTTACGGCGGTTTGGCGAGTGCGGCGGTCCTCGTCCAACACGGGCACTTGGCTTTGCAGGTCCTGCAGCCGAGCTTCGGATTCGGCGGACAAGGTTTCGGCCTCGGTCAGTTGTTCTTGCAAGTGGCTCAGTCGCGCTTCGTCGGGCGCAGTCAGGGCGTTGCGGTCGCTCAGCAAGCGCTCGCGGCGGGTGTCCAGCTGGCGCGATTGCTCTTCGACATGGCGCTGGTCCGCTGCCAAGACGCCAATTTGCTGCTGCACCTGCACAACTGAGGCGCGTTGGGCAGTGGCATCGTTTTGGGCTTTGCGAAGGGCCTCTTCCAGATCAGGCAGCGTCATGGCCTGGTCTTCCACCTGGGCGGCCAAAGTCATGCTCTGGTCTTCGGCCATGGCTATTTGTTCAGACAAAGTCTCCAGCTCAGCTTGGGCGTCTTGGCTGCGGGTACCCCATTGGGCGGTTTGCTCGATCAACTGCTGCAAACGCTGCTCGGCGCGTTGGCGCCCTTCCACCACAAAGCGGATTTCGGCTTCCAAACGGCCCACTTCAGCGCTGGCTTCATACAAAGCCCCCTGGGCCTGGTTGACCTGGTCACCTGCAGCGTAATGCGCCTGGCGGATGGTCTCCAGATCGGCCTCGACGTGCCTCAGGTCTGCCATGCGGGATTCGAGCGCATTCACGGCCTGGTCCACGTCGGACTTCATGCGGCCTTGATCGCCTTCTGCGTCACGGCGCTTTAAGAACCAGAGCTGCTGCTGTTTGAGCGTGCTGTCGGCCTGCAAAGTGTTGTATCGACGGGCCACTTCAGCCTGCTTTTCGAGCTTTTCGAGGTTGGCGTTCAGCTCGCGCAAGATGTCATCGACCCGGGTCAGGTTCTCACGGGTGTCGGACAGCCGGTTCTCGGTCTCTCGGCGACGCTCTTTGTATTTGGAGACGCCAGCAGCCTCTTCGAGGAACAGGCGCAGCTCTTCGGGGCGCGACTCGATGATGCGGCTGATGGTGCCCTGCCCGATGATGGCGTAGGCGCGTGGGCCCAGTCCCGTGCCCAAAAACACGTCTTGCACGTCACGTCGGCGCACCGGCTGGTTGTTGATGTAATAACTGCTGTTGCCGTCCCGAGTCAGAACGCGCTTGACGGCAATTTCGGCAAACTGACCCCACTGGCCCCCTGCGCGGTGGTCGGCGTTGTCAAACACCAGCTCCACGCTGGCCCGACTGGCAGGTTTACGGGTGGTGGTGCCATTAAAGATGACGTCCTGCATGGACTCGCCACGCAACTCAGATGCCTTGGACTCGCCCAGCACCCAGCGCACGGCGTCCATGATGTTGGACTTGCCACAACCGTTGGGACCCACCACACCGACCAGCTGCCCGGGCAGCAAAAAGTTGGTGGGTTCGGCAAACGATTTGAAGCCCGAGAGCTTGATGGAATTGAGACGCACGGTGGTTCGGTTCGTTGTCGGATCGATTGAAGATCAAATAAATAGGGCAGCCCAGACAGCCATGGCCCGAAAACATCAATATTAACTGACAGGAATGGCCAAGATGAAGGTTGATAGTGCCTGGTGGCGCAAAAGCCTACTCGCTGAGTTCAACCCAGCCTTCCCGGATAATCGGGTTATGAACCCCCTTCTCACCAAGCTGCAACCCTATCCTTTTGAACGGCTCAAGCAGCTGTTCGCAAGCCGCACGCCCAACCCAGCCTTGCGCCACATCAGCCTTGGCATTGGCGAACCCAAGCACGCCACGCCCGCTTTCATCCAAGAAGCGCTCAAAGCTTCTGTCGCCACCGGCTTGTCGGCATATCCGGCCACTGCAGGTGAACCTGCGCTGCGCAAAGCCTGCGCCGCTTGGTTGCAAACTCGCTATGGATTGTCACTGGACCCGGTCACGCAGGTTATGCCCGTGAACGGTTCACGAGAGGCCCTTTTTGCCCTCACGCAAACCGTGATCGATCCAACCCGCCCTGAACCCACGGTGGTGAGCCCCAACCCTTTCTACCAAATTTACGAGGGTGCAGCCTTGCTGTCCGGCGCTCAGGTGCACTACGTGCCCAGCGACCCGGCACGCAACTTTGCCAACGACTGGGACAGCGTATCCGGCGAGGTGTGGGCGCGAACGCAGCTGCTGTTTGTTTGCTCACCCGGCAACCCCACGGGGGCGGTCATGCCGCTGTCCGAATGGTCAAAGTTGTTTGAGTTGTCGGATAAATACGGCTTCGTCATCGCTTCTGACGAGTGTTACAGCGAGATTTACTTTCGCGATGAGGCGCCATTGGGTGGGCTCGAAGCGGCCCACCAACTCGGGCGCACCGACTTCAAACGTTTGATCGCCTTCACCAGTCTTTCAAAGCGCAGCAATGTACCCGGCTTGCGCAGCGGCTTTGTGGCCGGTGATGCGGCTGTCATCAAACAGTTTTTGCTTTACCGCACTTACCACGGCAGCGCCATGAGCCCGGTCGTGCAAGCCGCCAGCGTGGCCGCTTGGGGCGACGAAGCCCATGTGGTGGACAACCGGTACCAGTACCGCACCAAGTTTGCCCAAGTCACGCCCGTCTTGGCCGAGGTGCTGGACGTGAAATTGCCCGACGCAAGCTTTTACCTTTGGGCTGGCGTGCCAGCAGGCTGGCAAGGCGACGACGCCGCATTTGCCCAAGCCCTTTATGCCAGTGAACACGTCACCGTGCTGCCCGGCAGCTACTTGGCACGCGATTTCAATGGCGGCAACCCTGGGCAAGGACGTATTCGCATGGCCTTGGTGGCCGAAACCCCTGAATGCCTGGAAGCGGCCGAGCGGATTGCCCGTTTTGTGCGTGAACACCCTCACAAGGATCAAAAATGAGCGCCTCTGCTGCTGTTTGCACCGACACCCTGCGCCTGGCTGAGCAACTGATTTCACGCCCCTCTGTCACCCCCGATGACGCGGGCTGCCTCGATCTGATCACCCAAGCGCTCCAGCCCTTGGGCTTTGTGTGCGAGTTCATGGACTCGGGCCCTGAGATTTTCCGCGTGCGCAATCTGTGGGCCAAGCGTGCGGGTTCATCGGATCAAACGTTGGCATTTGCGGGACACACTGACGTGGTGCCGACGGGGCCACTGGCGCAATGGGACAGCGACCCCTTCACGCCCACCCACAAAGACGGCAAACTTTTTGGCCGCGGCGCAAGTGACATGAAAACCTCGCTGGCTGCCATGGTGGTGGCAGTGCATGAGTTTCTGGCCCAGAATCCAGATCCCGCTTTGGGCATTGCCTTTTTGCTGACCAGTGACGAAGAAGGTCCCGCTCTGGACGGCACTGTCGTGGTTTGCAAAGAACTGGTGGCAAGGGGTGAAACACCCCAGTTTTGCATCGTGGGTGAGCCCACCTCGGTGATTAAAACTGGCGACATGATCAAAAATGGCCGGCGCGGCACGATGAGCGGCAAACTCACCGTCAAAGGGGTACAAGGCCACATCGCCTATCCACACTTGGCCGAGAACCCGATTCACAGCCTTGCCCCAGCTCTGGCCGAGTTGGTCGGCATCCGTTGGGACGAGGGCAACGCGTTTTTCCCACCCACCAGTTGGCAGGTCAGCAACATCCATGCAGGCACGGGCGCGAGCAATGTGATCCCCGGCGACTGCGTGGTGGATTTCAACTTTCGCTTTTGTACCGAATCCACGCCCGAGAGCCTGCAGGAGCGCCTGACCGACGTGTTGGACCGGCATGGGGTGAATTACGAGCTGAAATGGACCATCGGCGGCTTGCCTTTCCTCACCACGCCCGGCACCTTGGTCAAAGCCATTCAACAAGCCATCACCGACGAAACTGGCCTCTCTACCGAGCTGTCGACAACTGGGGGCACCAGCGACGGCCGCTTCATTGCGCAAATTTGCTCACAGGTCATCGAGTTCGGCCCCCCCAACGCGACCATCCACAAGGTGAACGAGCATGTGGCCCTGAGCGATATGGCACCCCTCAAGGCCATTTACCGGCGTACGCTGGAACAACTCAACGCGGGTCTGTCGGCATGAGCGGTTTGAAGCTCTCGGCACTTTTAGAAGAATCTGCTGCCCGCTTAGACCAAGCAAAGCTTTCCTATGGGCACGGCACACTCAATGCGTTTGATGAAGCCGTTTGGCTCGTCCTATGGCACTTGGGACTGCCGCTCGATACAGACTTGAACGAGGTGGCCGATCAGGAGCTGACGGCTGACCAGCAATCAGCTTGCGCTGCATTGATTGAAGAGCGCATCAGCACCCGCAAGCCCGCCGCCTACCTGACCCAAGAGGCCTGGTTGCAAGGTGTGTCTTTTTACATCGACGAACGCGCCATCGTGCCGCGCAGCCTGATCGCTGAGGTGCTGGCCGACGGCACCATCGACGCTTGGCTCAGCGAGCAAACCAAGCAAGTTCTTGACCTGTGCACGGGCAACGGCAGTTTGGCTGTGTTGGCGGCGCTGGCCTGGCCTGAAGTGTTGGTGACTGGGGCTGATATTTCAGACGAAGCACTGGCCGTGGCGGCCATCAACGTCGAGCGGCATGGCTTACAAGAGCGGGTGACGCTGGTGCACAGCGATGGCATGTCTTCCGTGCCTGGCCCGTTTGACCTGATTGTGTGCAACCCGCCTTATGTCTGCCAAGCCAGCATGGACGCCCTGCCTGCCGAATACCGCGCTGAGCCTGAGCTGGCCCTGGCTGGCGGCACGGACGGTATGGACTTTGTGCGGCAGCTGCTCAAAGACGCCCCCAAAAGGATGAGCGAGAACGCAGTGCTGGTGCTGGAGATCGGCAACGAGGTGGAGCATTTCATCGCCGCCTTTCCAGCGCTCGAGGTAACTTGGTTGGACACCAGCGCAGGCGACGATCAGGTCTTGCTCATGACCCGAGAAGCATTGCTCACCCTTTAACGGGCCAGACTGAACCCACATCGGCGAAAATAGCGGGTTATCCCGAAGCAGTTTCAGCCCCTGCGCTGACGCCGCCCCTTATCCCGGAACAATTCCGGTCATTGTTTTTTCATGATCAACCTCAAAAACGTCACCCTGCGCCGAGGCACCAAGGTGCTGTTGGACAAAGCCTCCGTTACCCTGAACCCTGGCGAAAAAGTCGGCTTGGTTGGGCGCAACGGTGCGGGAAAATCCACCTTGTTTGCCTTGTTCAACGGGGGCCTCACTGAAGACGGTGGCGACTTTGACATGCCCCGCCAGTGGCGCATGGGCCAAGTGGCACAAAACATGCCAGAAACCGACCAGCCTGCATCGGACTTCGTGCTGGAGGGCGACACCCGCTTGGCCGAACTGCGACAACGCTTGATTGCCGCAGAAGCCAGCGGAGATGGCATGGAAATGGCTCACGTTTACACCGACTTGGCCGATGCGGGCGACCACGACGCCCTGCCCCGTGCCGAGGCGTTGATTTTGGGTCTGGGCTTTCGGGTGGACGAACTCAACAATCCCGTCAACAGTTTTTCGGGCGGATGGCGCATGCGCTTGCAACTGGCCAGGGCGCTCATGTGTCCGTCCGACATCCTGCTGCTGGACGAACCCACCAACCACTTGGACTTGGACGCCTTGGTCTGGCTTGAAGCCTGGTTGCAACGCTATGCGGGCACCATGATCGTGATCAGCCACGATCGTGAATTTTTGGATGCTGTGACCAACGTCACCCTGCACATCGATCAGGCCAAGCTGACCCGCTATGGCGGCAACTACAGCGCGTTTGAGATCTTGCGCGCCCAACAGATGGAGTTGCAGCAGGCATCTTTTGCCAAACAGCAGGACAAAATCGCGCACCTGCAAAAGTTCATCACCCGTTTCAAAGCCCAAGCCAGCAAAGCCAAGCAGGCGCAAAGCCGCGTCAAGGCACTGGAGCGCATGGAAAAAGTGGCCCCGCTGCTGGCCGATGCTGAATTCACCTTTGGCTTCAAAGAGCCCAACAACCTGCCTAACCCGATGCTGGCCATCAGCGAAGCGAGTTTTGGCTATGTCGTGGACGACGAACCCAAAGCCATTTTGCAAGGCGTGAGCAAATCGGTTCTTGCCGGGCAGCGCATTGGCATTTTGGGGGCCAACGGCCAGGGCAAGTCGACCTTGGTCAAAACCATTGCCCGCACCATGCCGCTGCTGGCGGGCACGCTGACCGAGGGCAAGGGCCTGAACATCGGCTACTTTGCCCAACAAGAACTCGATGTGTTGCACCCACAGGACAACCCGCTGGAACACATGATCCGATTGGCCAAAGAACTGGGACCCAACAGTGGTGAACCGAGCCGCGAGCAGGACCTGCGCAACTATTTGGGCACTTTCAACTTCACGGGCGACATGGTCAAACAGGCCGTGGGTACCATGAGCGGTGGCGAAAAAGCCCGCTTGGTGCTGGCCATGATCGTTTGGCAGCGGCCTAATTTGCTGCTGCTGGACGAGCCAACCAACCACTTGGATCTGGCCACGCGCGAAGCGCTGTCCATGGCGCTCAACGAGTTCGAAGGCACTGTCATGCTGGTCAGTCACGACCGCGCACTGCTTCGTGCCGTATGCGACGAGTTCTGGATGGTGGGCCGTGGCAAGGTCGAGCCCTTTGACGGGGACTTGGACGATTACCAAAAATACCTGCTGGACGAGTCCAAGCGCTTGCGCGAGTTGGCTAAAAATACCGCCCGTGATGCGACCCCTGCAATCAACGCGAACGCCTCACAAAAGACTGCAAACGAGCCATCAGCGGCTGCGCTTGCTTTGCACGCCAACACGACTGATGCGTTAACTGGCACTGCCGCTGTAGATGTGACAGTCAAGCCATTGACGTCTGCAACAACAAGCCTTACTACGCCGAGCCTCAGCGGTGCCGAACAACGCAAAATTGAAGCACAAAAACGCCAACTTTTGGCGGCTCAAACACGCCCCCTCAAAAGAGAGCTGGAGCAAAACGAGAAACGCATGGCCAGCATCGAGGCCGAAAAAGTGAAATTGGAGACTCTGCTGACAACGCCTATTTCACCGGCCGACATGGCAGATGCTGGCCGCCGACTCAAAGTTTTGGCCGACGAGGTCTCTGCGCTAGAAGAGCGCTGGCTTGAATTGACCTCAAAGCTTGAGGAGGCCACAGCGGCTTGAATGGCAGCTGTGCCCCATCAAAAGTGCAGGGGCTTTGGTCTATTTATCTCATAAGACTCTGATGGGCCCCAGCCAAGCACGAAGCCCACTTTGATCGTTCGCAAGAGCATTCAGCCAAGCCGCATGTGACAGAAAGCCAAGAAAAAAGCACTTTGAACTTGCGTTCAAAGTGCTTTTGAATCTGGTGGGACCAGCGGGGGTCGAACCCACGACAAACGGATTAAAAGTCCGCTGCTCTACCAACTGAGCTATGGTCCCTATGCTAAAGGGCAATGCGCTCCAGCAAGACTCAAATTATAGCCTTAATTTTTAGGCTTCTTGTCTGGGCTTGCCAAAAAATTCAGAATTTCAGAAGCTGCACACATCCCAAAGGTGGCGGTCACGCTCACCACCGATCCGTACCCGTGGCAGTTCAGAGACCCGTCAGTGTCGATGGCACAAGAAGCATCCGGAGGCGCAACCGACTCGCGGCTGAAAACACCTTTCACACCCATACGGTGCTCACCTCGCGGGGCTTGGTGGTATTTGCGCAGCCGGTAGCGCAATTGGGCTAACAAGGGATCATGGGTGATGCGCGACAAATCGTCTACATCCACCTTGTGTGCCAAGCGTTTACCGCCAGCCGCTCCAACGGTGATAAAACCGACCCCCTTTTCGATGGCCCAATGGGCCAAGGCCACTTTGGCTTTGACCTGGTCGCAGGCATCGATCAACGCATCAGGAACATCACTCATCAAAAAAGGCCAGTTTTCGGGGGTGACAAAATCGTCCACCACATCCACCCTGCAAGCGGGATTAATTTGGGCAATTCGGGCCTGCATGGCCAACACCTTGGACTGACCAGTGGTCGCTGTCAGCGCATGAATTTGCCGATTGATGTTGGATTCCGCAATGTGATCCATGTCGATCAAGGTCAGGTGACCAACGCCCGATCGCGCCAAAGCCTCGGCAGACCAAGAGCCCACGCCCCCCAAACCGATCACAGCCACATGGGATTGGCGAATGTTGTTCGCACCCGTGACGCCATAAAGACGCGCAAGTCCACCGAAGCGCCTTTCATCATCGGTCTCGCTCAAGTTCGGCTGAGAAACATCAGCGTGTTGGGCCTGCTTCATCGTGCTCATTGGCTTTTGCGCATTTGCCATTGCAAAGCTGTGTAGGCACCCACGAAAATGCCTGTGACTGACACGGCACTGCCCAAGCTCAATGTGGATAAACCTGTCAGGCCTTGACCAAAAGTACACCCCATGGCCAGCACACCGCCGGCCCCCATCAAGCTGCCCCCCACCAGGTGACGGAGCAAATCTGAGCGCTGTGTAAAGCTCTCCCAGCGAAATGAACCCTGCAAAATTGAACTGATGCAAGCACCCGACAAGACCCCAAGCACCGTGACCATGCCCAACGTGAGTCTTTTGCTGCCGTCGCTGTAGTACAACAAGGCATCCAGCCAGTAACCCACGGGAGCCGTGAAACTCAAGGCCTCCATGCGTCCACTGTGGGTGGTCAAGAAAAAAGGCTCCAAGGTCTCGGGGTGTTCGGGGACAAAGCCGAAAATGCCGCTCAACCACCAGAAGGCCACCACCAACAGGCCTAGGCCCGCGCCTGTGACCCAGTTGAACAGTGTGTTAAAGCCGCGCCCTTTCGTGACCCATACCAACAAAATCAGCGCAACCAAACCCGCCGAAAGGCCCCAAGCATTGGACAAGGACAAACCGGTCATGGCCGATAACCATTGCCCCATAAATGGGCCATGAGACAAGTGCACGCCGATGGGATCTATGAAGTTGACCCGCCAAACAGCTGTCAGCCCCTTCATGGTGGCCAAGGCAGCAACGGCCATGGCCAATAAAACCACCAAGGACTTCAAATTTCCAGCACCCAAACGAACCAAAGTTTTGCTGCTACAGCCTGATGCGAGCACCATGCCCACACCAAAGAGAGCGCCCCCGAAGAGACCTGAAAGCCAACTGAGGTGCTTGGCAGCATAAATGGTGTTGGCGGGGTCTATCCAACCCAACAATGCCATCGTGCCAAAACCCATCATGGCCACAGCCAGCGCCAAAGCCCATTGGCGTAGGCGAGTCGCATCTTGCATGACCACCCAATCACTGATGGCACCCATGGTGCAAAAGTGGCCCCGGTGAATCAAGACGCCAACGGCCAAAGACAGCACAAAACCAATGATCCAGATCTGGACGGTCAAATTGTGCAGATCAGCGACCGAAATGGAGTGCATGCGAGATCAGCGCAAACGGCTCAAACGCTCACGGGCCGTGCCAGCTGTTTCAGATGCAGGGAAGGCTTTGAGCAAGTCCTCCAGGGTTTTGCGTGCGGCCTTGAGGTCTTTGAGTTCGACCTGTACATTGGCGATCGCAAGCATGGCTTCGGCTGCCCTCGGGTGGTTTGGCGACTCGCTCAACAAGCGCTGAAAGTTGGCCATCGCCTCGCGGTAAGCCTTGTTGGCATATTGGGCGTTGCCCAACCAAAAAAGTCCGGAGGGTTTGTAAACACTGGTGGGGTAACGCGAAAGAAATCCACTGAAGGCCGCTTGTGCCCCCGGAAAATCGGATTGCCGAAACAATGCCATTGACCGGTCAAAGTCAGCCTTTTCAGCAGGCTCAACCAAAACCTCTCGCCCGTCCACAGTGACTTTCACGGGTTCGAATCGGCGCAAGCGGTCATCGACGGTGGTCAGCGTGTCTTTTTGGCGCAGCTGAACTTCTGTCAAATCTCGAGCCAAACGCTCTTGCGCTCCCAAGCTTTGTGCCAAGTCTGCACGAAGCTTGTCGATCTGTGTTTGCAAGTCCAACAAAGCAGAGCGCAATTGCGCCGAAGTTTGGTTGTGTTGTTGCGTGATCTGCTGGATTTGTTGGTTTTGCTGTTGTGCGCTTTGTTCAACAAGTGTTTTGTTGGCGTTTTGTGCCTGCTCCAAGCGCTGACGCAGGTCCAAAATGGCTCGGCGTGCCTCATCATCACCAAACAATGCAGCCTGAGCGCTGCCACTCCCCAAAATAAAAAGGAGTGCCCAAGCCAGGCTTGCTTTTTTCAACCTCAAAACGGCTTGCGTCATGTCAGACCTCAGTAGCGAATTTCAACGCGACGATTTTTGGCTTGGTCGATGTCAGAGCCACCTTCGGACAGGAGTTTTTCTTTACCAAAGCTCACAGCCTCCAGTTGAGACTCGGGCACACCCAACAAGCTCAAGGCCTGACGAACCGCATCGGCACGTTTTTGACCCAGAGCCAAGTTGTATTCACGGCCACCTCGGTCGTCTGTGTGGCCCTCCAAGCTGGCTTTGCGTTGCTTGTTGGCCTGCAGAAATTGAGCGTGAGAAGCGATGATGGGTCGAGCTTCAGCGCGAATGACAAAACTGTCATAGTCAAAAAAGACCACATGGGCAACCCCTACAGGACCTTGGCCTGCCACTTTGGCATCCACAACAACTGTGGGCATCCCTGTTTGAGCACCGCCTTGTCCTGACCCTATCCCCTGAACGGCCACACCTGAACCCGAAGCCGAACCCGCACCCGATGATGTTGCCGCCCTGTCTTCAACCGGTACATCGTCTAACTTCACACCCGCTGCACAACCGCTCAGAACGGCGCACACCAACATGACGGACCAAATTTGCTTGCTCATAATCAACCTCAAGGATAAAAAATTGTCAAAAACAGGTTCAGGGCCGCATTGGCCCCCAATGCGGCTCGCGCAAATCGCCCCCTTGCCCAGCCAGTCGGGCTTTCACACGGCCATCCAGCGTCGTGGTCATCAAGGCCTCACCGCCTTGCTGGGTGGCATACATCAAAAGTCGGCTATTGGGGGCAAAGCTAGGGCGCTCGTCGAATGACGTTTCAGTCAAAGCAATGACTTGACCAGAGGTCAAGTCCATCAAATGCAGTTTGAATCCAGCCCCCGTGCGTGACACATAGGCCAACCAACGACCATCGGGACTCAATGCAGGTGAGATGTTGTAGGCACCCGAGAAAGTCACCCGTTCTGCAGGTCCTCCTTGAGCGGGCATTTTGTAAATTTGGGGGTTGCCCCCGCGGTCACTGACGAAATACAAGGTTTGACCGTCAGGAGAAAAGGCTGGCTCGGTGTTGATGCTGCCGCTGGTCAAGCGCTGAGGCTCTCCCCCTTGCAAAGCGACACGCCACAACTGAGAGCCTCCGTCTCGGCTCAAGGTGGCCACAATGGAACGGCCATCGGGCGCCCATGCCGGCGCACTGTTGGAGCCTTTGAAGTTGGCCACTTCACGGCGTTGACCCGTCGCCAATTCATGAACGTACACGACCGGCTTGCGATTTTCAAAAGAAACGTAGGCCAATTGGGCGCCACTTGGAGACCAAGAAGGCGAAATGATGGGCTCTGGGCTTGTGATCGCTGAGCGTGCACCCTCACCGTCGGAGTCGGCTACCCACAAACTGTAGCGACCTGATGACTTGGTGACGTATGCGATGCGGGAGGTGAAAACACCAGGTGTGCCCGTCAATTGCTGGTAAACCCAGTCGGACAAACGGTGCGCTGACAAACGCAAATCAACAGCACCAACTGTGTCCCTGAAGTCAGCCTTTTCCTGTCCTTTGACCGCATCCCACAAACGCGCACGCACATCAAAGCGGCCATCAGCCAAACGGGTCACAGAGCCAGCCAACAAAGCTTCTGCAGACAAAGCACGCAAGGCTGACCAATCGGGTCTGCTCATTTCATCAAAGGCCAAATTGCCAGTGGGCAGGGGCTTGAATTGACCGGTTCGCGATAAATTGGCTTGAACGATGCTGGAGAGCTTCTGAGGTGCTTGGGCTTCACCTTTGAAAGGCGTTACCAAAACAGGCAATTGGGTCATTCCTACGCCGGTGACCTCGACCCTAAATTGGGCCCATGCCGCGTTGCCAAAGACCGCTGAAAAGAGGAGGCTCCACAGCACCAAAGTGGACCGCGCTGGCAATAAAAACAGTTTCATTGGCTTGGTTAATCAGTGCAATCATTCAAAAGCGTAATCGTACACCTTCAGAGTGCCTCTTATGATTTTACGCATCTGGCCTTCGGGTGAGAAACTGATCTGAAATGAATCCAATCTGAGCACGAAGTGGGGCTGCTTACAATGCCAGCTCACATGTCTGCACCACAGCCCTCCTCCAATCCGGCCAGCGCCCAACCCAGCATTCGCCAAAGGTTGATGCGTTTGAAGCCTTATTTTGTTCGCCAAAAGTGGGTTTGGGCCTTGGCCATGGGGGCTACTTTGGTAGCGGCGCTCACCGAGCCATTGATTCCTGCCTTGTTTCAACCCTTGCTGGACAACGGTTTTGCCGAAAACGAACTGCCCTTGTGGTCAATCCCCTTGGCAGTCATTGGCTTGTTCACGGTGCGGGGCTTGGCGCATTTTGTGGCGCAATACGCATTGGCCCGGGTCACCAACGACGGCATGGAAAAACTCCGCAGCGATCTTTTTGCAAAAATGATCCGGGCTGATTTAACTTTGTTTGGCCGTCAATCGGCCAGTGCGCTGTCCAACACGGTGGTGTATGAGGTGCAAGTTGGCGCCTCGCAACTGGTATCTGCTCTCATTGGCTTGACCCGAGATGGTTTTACCCTGTTGGCCTTGGTGGGTTATCTGATGTGGCTCAACTGGCAATTGACCTTGGTGGTTTTCACCGTGGCGCCGGGTCTGAGCTGGATCATGAAGGTGCTGTCCCGTCGTCTTTACGGCTTGACCAAAGAAAGCCAGCAAGCAACAGACAACCTCGCCTACGTGGTGGAGGAAAACGTCTTGGCTCACCGCATGGTGCGTCTACATGGTGCACAGGCGCAGCAAATCGGGCGCTTCAATGCGCTGGGTCAGCGTCTGCGTCAATTGGCGCTCAAATCCACGGTGGCCTCGGCGGCCATGACGCCCCTGACCCAAATCATGGCGGCCGTTGCCCTGTCATTGGTGCTGGTGATCGCTTTGGTGCAAAGCCGTGAAGTGGGCTCCAGTGCCACCGTGGGTGGTTTTGTGGCTTTTATCACCGCCATGCTGATGTTGATAGCGCCGATCAAACGTCTGGCCGATGTGGCCAATCCCATCACCAGAGGACTGGCTGCGCTGGAGAGGGGCTTGGCCTTGATGCACGATGCACCCGAAGAGGCCCAAGGCACGTACACAGCACAAAAAGCCCAAGGCGCCATTGAATGGCAAGACGTCTCTGTTCAGTTCACATCTGAAGGCGAAGCGGCTTTGTCGCATGTCCAACTGGCTGTGAAACCCGGTGAGACCGTGGCCTTGGTGGGTACATCGGGCGCGGGAAAAACAACCTTGATTCAACTTTTGCCACGCTTTTTGAACCCCTCAAGCGGCATGGTATTGCTCGACGGAGTGCCCTTGGCCCATTGGCAATTGGACAGCTTGCGCAGCCAGTTGGCCATGGTCAGCCAGGATGTGGTGATGCTCAATGACAGTTTGGCAGCCAACGTGAGCTTGGGACAAAAACCAGACAGGGACAAAGTCGCGCACTGCCTGAAAGCGGCCAACTTGTGGGCCCATGTACAGACTCTGCCGCAGGGGATAGACACCGATCTGGGACACAACGCCAACCAACTCTCCGGCGGGCAACGCCAGCGTTTGGCAATCGCCAGGGCTTTGTACAAAGATGCGCCTGTTTTGATCTTGGACGAGGCCACTTCAGCACTGGACAACGAATCCGAGCGTTTGGTGCAAGACGCCCTGCAAAAACTCATGCAAGGTCGAACCACCTTGATCGTGGCGCACAGACTGTCCACCATCGAGCACGCTGACCGGGTGATCGTGATGGAGCGTGGCCGCATTGTGGAACAAGGTGTTCCGTCCGCACTGTTGGCACTGGGCGGCGCTTATGCCCGCTTGCACCACAGAGGTGAATGGGCCGACGAAGAAACCCAATCCAAAGGATAAGTCAGGCCCGACCTGACGCAAACACGGGCCTGTTGAAGCGTCGACTCAAAGCAGCACGATGTCGTATTGCTCGGGACCCATGCTGGTTTCAACTTGCAGTGAGATAGGTTTGGCGATGAAGTCCGATAAACCTGCAAGGTGTTGGCTTTCCTCATCCAGCAACAAATCGATGACCGCAGAGGCCGCCACGATGCGGAACTCACGGGGGTTGAACTGACGCGCTTCGCGCAAAATTTCCCGCAAAATGTCGTACACCACTGACCTGGGCGTCTTGACGATCCCTTTGCCTTGGCAACTTGGACAAGGTTCGCACAGCATATGGGCCAACGATTCACGGGTGCGTTTGCGCGTCATCTCCAGCAGGCCCAAGGATGAAAACCCTCCGGCCATGGTTTTGACACGGTCTCGCGAAAGTTGCTTGCGAAACTCAGACAGCACGGCTTCCTGATGTTCAGCGCGTGCCATGTCGATGAAATCGGCAATGATGATGCCGCCCAAATTTCGCAGCCGCAGTTGACGGGCAATGGCCTGGGCTGCTTCGAGGTTGGTTTTGAAGATCGTGTCTTCAAAATTGCGCGCCCCCACATAACCACCGGTGTTCACGTCCACAGTGGTCAAGGCTTCGGTCTGATCAATGATCAGGTAACCTCCTGATTTCAGGTCCACCCGACGGCCCAGGGCCTTGGCAATTTCCTCATCAATCGCATACAAATCAAAAATTGGTCGCTCGCCTTTGTAGTGCTGTAAACGCTCGGTCGCTTTAGGCATGAACTCCTGACCAAAGACCTGAAGCTTGGCAAACTGCTCTTGAGAGTCGATTCGAATGCTTTGTGTGGCTTCGCCGACCAAATCGCGCAAGACCCTTTGCAAGAGCGTCAAATCTTGGTGCAATAAAGAACCCGGTGGCAACCGCATCGAGGCTTCCTTGGTGCGGGCCCAGGTCTTGCGCAGGTAAGCGATGTCATCGCTCAACTCTTCGTCGCTGGAGTCTTCGGCGTTGGTGCGCAAAATAAATCCGCCACCGGACGGCCCCACCAAGGCCTGTAGCCTTTGGCGCAACGCATCTCGCTGGTCGGCTGGTATTTTTTGTGACACGCCAATGTGGTCGTCTTGAGGCAAAAACACCAAATGCCGCCCTGCGATGCTGATTTGCGTTGAAAGCCTGGCACCCTTCGTGCCCATGGGATCCTTGATGACCTGCACCATGATGGCACGGCCCTCAAAAACTTGCTTTTCAATCGGCACCAGTGGCTGGCCTGTGCGCGCGGCTGATGACTCACCCTCGGCATGCTTTTGCCAAAGATCGGCCACATGCAAAAAAGCCGCCTTGTCGAGCCCGATGTCAATGAAGGCCGATTGCATGCCTGGCAAGACACGCGCTACTTTGCCCAAATAAACATTGCCCACCAAACCGCGCTCTAAGGTGCGCTCGACATGCAGTTCTTGCACAGCGCCAAACTCCACCACGGCGACACGAGTTTCTTGGGGCGACCAATTGACCAAAATATCTTGTTGCATGCTTGGAACCAAGTGGGGTGAATCAGCAGCGTAAGCCACACGCGCGCAGCAAAGCGGCGGTTTCAAATAGCGGCAAACCCATGATGCCCGAATAACTGCCCCGAATCTGTGCGATATGAGCGGCCGCAATGCCCTGCACCCCATACGCACCCGCCTTGCCCATGGGTTCGCCCGAACCCACATAGGCTTTGATCTGCGCAGTGCTCATGGGTGCAAAGTGCACCCAAGACTCGGACAGAGCCGCAACACGTTTACCCCCCTTTTGCACAGCTACAGCCGTCAAGACCCGGTGAGTCTGGCCCGCCAAACGCTGGAGCATGCGCATGGCATCGGCTTCGTCAGATGGTTTACCCAAAATATCGCGACCCAGGCAGACCGTGGTGTCCGCGCACAACACAGGCGCTGCTGAAAGGCCTTGGTGCTTCAAGCGCTGCAAAGCAGCGTCGAGTTTGAGGCCTGTCACGCGAACCACATAACGCGCAGGCGCTTCTGCGCCGCGCACTTCTTCCAAAGACTCGGCGTCTTCGTTGGGCCCGGCCAAGAGAAGCTTGTGAGGCACCCCGATTTGGTCCAGCAATTGGCTGCGGCGCGGGCTTTGAGAAGCCAAATAGATGAAATCGCTCATTCTCGGTGGTAAGGGTGATTGGCATTGATGGACCATGCGCGGTAAAGCTGCTCGATCAACAGCACGCGGGCCATGGCATGAGGCAAAGTCAGGTCCGACAAGCGAATGCGCTCGTGTGCGGTTTGACGAAATTCTGGCTCAAGCCCGTCGGGGCCGCCGATCACCAGTGCCACATCGTCACCGCCAAGCTGCCAGTTGGTCAGACGGGTCGCCAGAGCCTGGGTGGTCAGGTTCGTGCCACGTTCGTCGAGTACCACCACACGGGTGCCTTTGGGAATCGCTGCCTCAATGCGCTGACGCTCGGCCGCATACAAATTGGCTAAAGTTTTAGAACCCCTGGGCTCGGTTTTGACCGCCTTCAGCTCAAGCTTGAGCTCAGGCGGAAAACGTTTAGCGTAGTCATCCCAAGCTGTTTGAGCCCAGTCAGGCACACGCAGGCCGACCGCAACGATCAGCAGCTTCATGCAAGATCAATCGACTTGACGTCGAGTGGCAGCTTGCACGGCTTTGCGAGCCGGCGCCTTTTTGGCTGCGGGTTTTGAAGCAGTTTTGGCAAGCGTTTTGGCGCCCGCTTTGCTGACAGGCTTGGCTGTTGGCTTGCCCACTGTTTTGACTGTGGGCTTGCTGGTGTTTGCAGAAAGCTTGGCAGCCGACTTGGCTGGGGTTTTGACTGCAGTTTTGGAGGCAGGTTTGGCAGATTTAACCGGTGCTTTCAAGGCGGGCTTGGCCTTGCTTGTGGACTTGGCGCCGGCTTTGGTGTCAGAAGTTTTGGCCGAAGCGGTTTTAACAGCGCCCGTTTTGGTGGCGGCTTTTTTGGCCACTGAGTTTTTGATGTGCCCTTTGACCTCGGCAGCGACCGAAGGCTTGGGTGCGCCCAACTTCAAACGAACGGGGGTTCCGCCCCAAATTTCTTCCAGGTTGTAATAAGTGCGAATGGTGGGCTGCATGATGTGCACCACGGCTGGGCCGCAATCCACAATGATCCATTCCCCATTGTCCTCACCTTCCATGCGGGGTTTGTTAAATCCTGCGTTACGCACTTTGTCGCGCACACTGGCGGCCAAGGCCTTGGTCTGACGGTTGGATGTACCCGAGGCAATGATGACCCGCTCAAACAACGAAGACAGATGCTCGGTGTCAAACACCTGGATCTCTTGGGCCTTGACGTCCTCCAGGGCGTCCACAATGGCCCGCTGGAGTTTTTGAATGTCTTTTTTGGCAGCGGTTTCGGTCATCAATGGGGCCTGTAAAGGTGGTGTTCGTGAATATAGCGCTCAACGGCGGGAGGTACCAAGCCGGTCAAAGCTTGCTCTGTGGCCGCCAGCGCACGGATGTCCGTGGCACTGTGAGGCATCAGCGGCATCTGCAGAGAGCACATGCGCGCTTGCAGCGTGTCAGAAATCGGTGGGAAAGATTCAGGCGCATCCGAATCTTGGTTCCAGGCACGCACGGCCATATCACGACCTGCGGCGCAGATTATAGCGATGCGGCCAATTTCGCCGATCTGGTGCCAAGACGGCAGCGATCGCCGTTGGTCATCACCGATCAGTAAATACAACTGCGCATGGGGGTATTCGCGCTGCAACGCCTGCAGGGTGTCGATGGTGTAACTGGGCCCTGCTCTCAGGATTTCTCGGTCGTCTACGGCCACTTGCGGCAAGGGCTCAAAAGCCAGACGCGTCATCGCCAAACGGTCAGCTGCAGCCGACAGCTGACGCGGCTTGTGCCAAGCCTGCCCTGTCGGCAACACTTGAACCCGGTCAAGCTGCAGTTGTGCGATGGCCGCTTCCACCAAGGCCACATGGGCCCGGTGCGGCGGGTCGAACGCTCCGCCAAAAACGCCCAAGCGCTGCACATTGGCTTGCGCGTTGACCATGGCAGCAGGCAGATTCAAACCCAGTCCTTGGGTACCAAAAAGTGGCTGAGCAAGCGTTCCTCGGGCGAGCCTGCCTCGTCTTGGCGCTGATAAGACCAGCGCACCTCAGGCGGCATGGACAGCAGGATCGACTCGGTGCGGCCACCAGACTGCAAGCCGAAATGCGTGCCCCGGTCCCAGACCAAATTGAACTCGACATATCGGCCGCGGCGGTAAAGCTGAAAGTCTCGCTCGCGCTCGCCATAGGGCGTGTCCTTGCGGCGCATCACGATGGGCATGTAGGCCGTCAGCAGTGAATCGGCCACGCTTTGCAGCATGGCAAAGCTCTGGTCCATGCCCAATTCCGAAAAGTCGTCAAAGAAAATACCGCCCACGCCGCGCTGCTCATGGCGGTGTTTGTTGCAAAAGTAATCGTCGCACCAGGTTTTAAAACGGGGATGCAAGGCTTCACCAAACGGGCTCAAGGCATCTTTGCAGGACTGGTGGAAATGCACCGCGTCTTCGTCAAAACCGTAGTAAGGCGTCAGGTCCATACCGCCACCAAACCAGGCCACAGGTGCCCTGCCCTCTGGTTTGGCCGCGATCATGCGAACGTTCATGTGCACCGTGGGCACGTAGGGATTGCGCGGATGAAATACCAAGGACACACCCATGGCCTCAAAGGCAGAGCCTGCCAACTCGGGGCGGTGCTGTGTGGCAGATGGCGGCAACTGCGGCCCGGTGACGTGCGAAAACCCGCAGCCGGCCCTCTCAAAAATGGGCCCGCCTTCCAGAATTTGGGTGATGCCATTGCCCTGAAGCTTTTCACCGGGGTCTTTTTGCCAGGCATCGGTCAAAAATGGGGTGCCGTCGAGAGCGGTTAAAGCGCCAGTGATGCGGGCTTGAAGGCCAAGCAAGTAGCTTTTGACCGTGCTGATTTCAAAGGTTGAACTCATGGAAAACTTTCAAACGGTAAACGGGTTCAGGAGTGCGGCGCTTGTTGCGTCGCTGAAGTGGCTGGGCTGTTGACAAAAGCACCCCCCGGTTGTCCAGGGCTCCAGGGCTGAATGGGCCCCATTTGGTGAACATGAAAGCCTTTGACGCCTTCAAACACCTGTGCCATGTGCGCGTAATCGTGCTCGACATGACCGGTCAATTCATAAAAATCCACCACGCTGAAGCGGCGTTGACCCCAATCGAGTTTGACCAAGGCCAAAGGCACTTTCGCCCCCAGAGCCAGCTGGTAAAAACCACTTCGCCAGCCCGGCGTGTGGCTGCGCGTGCCTTCAGGGGCCAAACCCAACCACAGCAGCTGGTCTTTTTGTTGGTGCTGCTCGAAGGTCTGCACCATCTGCCCGACCACGCCTTTGGAAGAACTTCGGTCGATCGGCATACCGCCAACCCAACGCATCCAAGCCCCCACGACAGGGAATTTGAACAAAGTGTCCTTGCCCCAAAAATGCGCAGGCACACCCATCGCCCATTTGGCCAAAAGGCCAATGGGAAAGTCCCAATTGCTGGTGTGAGGGTAAACAATGGCCACACCTTGAAGCGTTGGAAACCCGTCAAATTCCAGTCGCCAGCCCAGACGCTTGAGCACCCAAAGGGCCAAACGGGAACCCTTGAACTGAATGGGGTGACGGGGCAAATCACGCATCAAGGGTCATCCCAATCAGTTCTTGATGGCGCGATAGCCAATATCGCGGCGCATCTGCATGCCGTCGAAGGCAATTGGCATGGCAGTTTGGTAGGCTTTTTGCTGGGCCTGCTTGACCGAATCGGCCAATGCAGTGACGCACAAGACGCGACCGCCAGAGCTTAAGATCTGGCCATCTTTTTCAGCGGTGCCCGCATGGAACACCATGGCATCGTCTTGGTCGGGCGGCAAGCCACTGATGGCATCCCCCTTGCGCGGATTTAAGGGGTAACCTGCCGTAGCCATGACCACACCCAAGGCCACACGGCGGTCCCACTCCAGGTCAAAGGTGTCAAGACTTTCAGAGGTTGCAGCCAGCAACACGTCCAAAAGGTCTGACTTCAAGCGCATGAGGATGGGTTGGGTTTCGGGGTCGCCCATTCGGCAATTGAATTCCAATGTTTTGATGCGGCCCGTGGGGTCGATCATGAGACCCGCATACAAAAAGCCGGTGTAGTTGATGCCATCTTTTTCCATGCCGCGAATGGTGGGCAAAATGACCTCACGCATGGCGCGAGCGTGCACCTCAGCTGTGACCACCGGCGCTGGCGAATAGGCCCCCATACCGCCCGTATTGGGACCATCGTCACCGTCCAGCAGGCGTTTGTGGTCTTGGCTGGTAGCCAAAGCAGCCACGTTTTTGCCATCACACAAAACCATGAAACTGGCTTCTTCCCCGTGCAAAAACTCCTCAATCACCACCCGAGCACCACCCTCGTTGTGGGTCACACCCAATTTGTTGTCCAGCAGCATGAAGTCGATGGCTTCGTGAGCCTCAGACAGCGTCATGGCCACCACCACACCTTTGCCAGCGGCCAAGCCGTCGGCCTTTACAACAATGGGTGCGCCTTTGAGGTCGACATAGGCATGGGCCAGGGCAGCATCTGTGAAGGTTTCAAACTCGGCCGTAGGGATGCCATGCCGCTGCATGAAAGCTTTTGAAAAAGCCTTGGAACTTTCCAGCTGCGCCGCCGCTTGCGTGGGGCCAAAAATTCGCAAGTCATGGGCGCGAAAATCGTCCACGATGCCTCCAGCCAATGGAGCTTCGGGGCCTACCAATGTCAAGCCAATTCCGTTGTCAAGAGCCCACTGACGCAACTGCACCAAGTCAGTAAGGGGAACGTTCACGAGGTTTTTATCTCTGCCCGTGCCGCCGTTGCCCGGCGCCACATAGACCTGTTGGATTTTGGGTGACTGTGCCAATTTCCACGCCATCGCGTGTTCACGGCCACCACTGCCGACTACCAATACTTTCATCCAACTTCCTTAGTCTTCAATTTCAGCGTTGTGAAAGACGTTTTGAACATCGTCCAAGTCTTCCAGAACATCCAGTAATTTTTGCATTTTGGCAGCATCTTCTCCTGTCAAAGTCACGCTGTTTTCAGGACGCATGGTCACTTCGGCCAACTCGGCCACCAAGCCAGCCGCTTCCAGAGCGTTTTTAACCGCTTCAAATTCTGTATAAGCGGTCAACACTTCGATGGCACCATCGCCGAGGGTGATCACGTCATCGGCCCCGGCTTCCAGCGCCACGGCCATCAATTGGTCTTCATCCGTGCCCGGTGCAAAAATCAGCTGTCCGCAGTGCTTGAACTGAAAAACCACCGAGCCTTCAGTGCCCAGATTACCGCCAAGCTTGCTGAAGGCGTGCCGCATCTCTGCCACCGTCCGAACCCGGTTGTCCGTCATGGTGTCCACCAGGATGGCAGCGCCGCCGATGCCATAACCTTCGTAACGGATCTCCTCGTAGCTCACACCCTCCAGATTGCCAGTGGCTTTGTCAACGTTGCGCTTGATGGTGTCGGCAGGCATGTTGGCCGCTTTGGCCTTTTCGATGGCCAAACGAAGTCGTGGATTTGCACTGACATCTCCCCCGCCAGTTCGGGCCGTCACCATGATTTCTCGCACCACCCGGGTCCAGATGCGTTGGCGCTTTTCGTCTTGCCGACCCTTGCGGTGCTGAATATTTGCCCATTTACTGTGGCCAGCCATCGGGATTTCCTTGAATGTTGATTTAATCTAGAGCCTGAATTTTACTTTTCACAAGCAGGGGATATCAAAAATGGCCGAACCCATGTTAATAGCTCAAAATGCCAAGGCTCAGTGCCACCTTTTGCCAGGCTTGGCCAACCGACACGGCCTGATTACTGGCGCCACCGGGACCGGTAAAACCGTCAGTTTGCAGACTTTGGCAGAAAACTTCTCTCGCCTGGGGGTGCCGGTGTTCATGGCCGACGTCAAAGGAGACTTGACGGGCATCAGCCAAACCGGAAAGGTGGGAGAAAAACTGGCCAACGCACTGAAAGACCGTGGCCTGCAACTGCCCGACCCGATAGCCTGCCCCACCACCCTTTGGGATGTATTTGGTGAACAAGGCCATCCGGTGCGTGCCACCATCTCTGACATGGGGCCCTTGCTGCTGACGCGCATGCTCGGCCTGAACGAGACGCAAGCGGGGGTGCTGAACCTGGTGTTCAAGATCGCTGATGACAACGGTTTACTGCTGCTGGACATGAAGGACTTGCGGGCCATGCTGCAGCATGTGGGTGATAACGCCAAACAATTCACCACCGAGTACGGCAACATCAGCGCTGCCAGTATCGGGGCCATTCAGCGAGGTCTGCTGCAAATCGAGACCCAAGGTGGCGACAAGTTCTTTGGTGAGCCCATGCTCAATATTGAGGACTTCATGCAGACCGATGCACAAGGTCTGGGGGTGGTGAACATTCTGGCGGCAGACAAGCTCATGAACTCGCCTCGCCTGTACGCCACCTTTTTGCTGTGGATGCTGTCCGAGTTGTTCGAGATCTTGCCCGAGATTGGTGACCCGGAAAAACCCAAACTGGTGTTCTTTTTTGACGAAGCGCACTTGCTCTTCAAGGACGCGCCTGCAGCCTTGATTGAACGCATCGAATTGGTGGTTCGCTTGGTCAGGTCCAAAGGTGTTGGGGTGTACTTCGTCACGCAAAATCCGCTGGACATACCCGACAGCGTGCTGGGCCAGTTGGGCAACCGCATCCAGCACGCCCTGAGGGCCTATACGCCCAGAGATCAAAAAGCCGTCAAAGCCACGGCTCAAACCATGCGGCCCAAAGCAGGGCTAGACATTGAGGCGGCCATCACCGAACTGGCTGTGGGCGAGGCGCTGGTGAGCTTTTTGGACGCCAAAGGTCGTCCGTGTGAGACCGAACGTGTGTTTGTTCTCCCCCCGGGAAGCCAGTTAGGCCCCATCGCACCCGCACAACGCCAAGCCATTATTCAAGGCTCTTTGGTAGCGGGGATTTATGAACAAGCCTTAGACCGTGAGTCGGCCTACGAAAAGCTGCGAGGCACCGGTGCGGGACAAGTCGGCACATCAACCGATGTCGCCCCATCTCAAGGCAGCGGGTTGATCGGAGGCCTTTCGGATCTGATATTCGGTGGCCATGGGCCGCGTGGCGGTCAGCGCGACGGTGTGGCCCAGATGGTGGTTAAAAGTGCGGTCAGAACAGTAGGTTCAGCCATAGGTCGAGAAATCGTTCGGGGTGTTTTGGGTGGTTTGCTGGGAGGCAGTAAGCGTAAATAACGAACACGCCAAAACGCCATGAGAGAAGCCCAAAACCATGAAAAAAGGCCCCGAGGGGCCTTTTTTCATGGCTGTTGGGTGCAAGAATCAGCCGGCTGTGGCCTCCTCAGGCTCAGCTGGCTCCGATCGCGAAGCCCGGCTGTCTTTTTTGGGTGTGGGCGTGATGTCCAGTTTGACTTCGTTTTTGTCGTCAATGTCCACGGTCAATCTTCCGCCATCGGTGAGGCGACCAAACAACAACTCGTCGGCCAAGGCCTTGCGGATGGTGTCTTGGATCAGTCGCTGCATGGGGCGCGCGCCCATGAGCGGATCGAACCCTTTCTTGCCCAAGGACTGGCGCAAGGCGTCGGTGAAAGTGACTTCCACTTTCTTCTCGGCCAACTGGGTCTCGAGCTGGAGCAAGAACTTGTCAACCACTCGCAAGATGATTTGCTCATCCAGGGGTTTGAAGCTGACCATGGCATCCAGGCGGTTGCGGAACTCAGGGGTGAACAGACGCTTGATGTCGCCCATCTCGTCCCCAGCCGCCCGCGGGTTGGTGAAACCAATGGTGGCCTTGTTCATGGTTTCGGCACCCGCATTGGTGGTCATGATGATGATCACGTTGCGGAAGTCGGCCTTGCGCCCGTTGTTGTCGGTCAATGTACCGTGGTCCATCACCTGCAGCAGCACATTGAAAATGTCCGGGTGGGCTTTCTCAATCTCATCGAGCAAAAGCACACAGTGCGGCTTTTTGGTCACGGCTTCGGTCAAAAGGCCGCCCTGGTCAAAGCCCACATAGCCCGGAGGCGCGCCGATCAGGCGGCTGACCGCATGGCGTTCCATGTACTCGGACATGTCGAAACGAATCAACTCGATGCCCATGATGTAGGCCAACTGCTTGGCGGCTTCGGTCTTGCCCACACCAGTGGGACCCGAGAACAAGAAAGCACCAATTGGCTTGTCGGTCTTGCCCAAGCCTGAGCGGGCCATCTTGACCGCAGAGGCCAACACTTCCAGCGCCTTGTCTTGGCCAAACACCACTGACTTGAGATCACGCTCGATGGTTTGCAGTTTGCTGCGGTCGTCGTTGGACACATTGGCCGGAGGGATACGCGCAATCTTGGCCACAATGTCCTCGATTTCGGCCTTGCCAATGGTCTTTTTACGCTTGGAGGGAGCCTGAATCCGCTGTGCGGCTCCGGCCTCGTCAATCACGTCAATGGCCTTGTCAGGCAATTGGCGGTCGTTGATGAACTTGGCCGACAACTCTGCCGCCGCTTGCAAAGCAGCGATGGTGTATTTGACGCTGTGGTGGTCTTCAAAACGACTCTTCAGGCCTTTGAGGATGTCCACTGTCTCAGAGACGGTGGGTTCGACCACGTCAACCTTTTGGAAACGACGTGAGAGGGCCGCGTCTTTTTCGAAAATGCCGCGGTACTCGGTGAAGGTGGTGGCACCAATGCACTTGAGCTGACCACTGGAGAGCGCGGGCTTGAGCAAGTTGGATGCGTCCAGCGTGCCACCAGACGCCGCACCCGCACCGATCAAGGTATGGATCTCGTCAATGAACAAAATGCCATTGGGTTTGTCCTTGAGCGACTTGAGTACGCCTTTGAGTCGCTGCTCAAAGTCACCGCGGTACTTGGTACCCGCCAAGAGTGCGCCCATATCGAGAGAGTACACGGTGGCTTCGGCCAAGATGTCCGGAACTGTGCCTTGGGTGATGCGCCAAGCCAAGCCTTCGGCAATCGCCGTTTTGCCCACGCCGGCCTCGCCCACCAGCAGCGGGTTGTTTTTGCGGCGACGGCACAAAATTTGGATGGTGCGCTCGACCTCGTACTCCCGACCGATCA
The DNA here is from genome assembly GCF_943326455.1 of Limnohabitans sp. Rim8. NCBI lineage: Bacteria > Pseudomonadati > Pseudomonadota > Betaproteobacteria > Burkholderiales > Comamonadaceae > Limnohabitans > Limnohabitans sp. Rim8. Next base: position 6,650 of record NZ_CALPTI020000006.1, on the reverse strand, counting down.
GCGGGTCAATTTTGCCCTCTTTGGCAGCTTGGTTGAGGTTGTTGGTGAACTGCTCCAATGGGGAGGCCTTTTCGCTGCGCTCACCACCGCTGGTCTCTTCGGCTTCAGAGTTAGACGGGGAGTCTGACTTTGCCGCCTCAGGCGGATCCGTCTTGCGTATGCCATGGGCAATGAAGTTGACCACATCCAAACGCGTGATGCCTTGCTGGTGCAGGTAATAAACGGCGTGCGAATCTTTCTCACCAAAGATGGCCACCAGCACATTGGCGCCAGTGACTTCTTTTTTCCCATTTCCCGTGGACTGAACGTGCATGATGGCGCGTTGAATCACGCGCTGAAACCCCAAAGTGGGCTGCGTATCCACCTCTTCGGTGCCGGCCACTTGGGGGGTGTTGTCCTTGATGAAATTACCCAGGGCCTTGCGCAGATCATCGATGTTGGCGGCGCAAGCGCGCAGCACTTCGGCCGCGCTGGGGTTGTCCAGCAAGGCCAAAAGCAAATGCTCGACCGTGATGAACTCGTGGCGTTGCTGACGGGCTTCAACAAAGGCCATGTGCAAACTGACTTCCAATTCTTGGGCAATCATGTGATTTCCTTATGCCTTGCTGAGTGAGAGATAGGGTGGGGAGATGGGGAGCATGGCCGCTTATTCAAGAGGCTCACTGACACATTGAAGGGGATGCCCTGCCTGTTTGGCTGCGTCCAAAACTTGGTCCACTTTGGTGGCAGCAACATCACGGGAATAGACACCACAAACGCCTTTGCCGTCCAAATGGATTTTGAGCATGATTTGAGTAGCCGCTTCCCGATCTTTGCTGAAAAACTCCTGAATGACCATCACAACGAACTCCATTGGCGTGAAATCGTCGTTCAACATGGCCACCTGGTACATCTGTGGTGGTTCAATTTTTTGCGCACGCCGCTCAAGGACCACCGCGTCGCCTCCATCAGGCGTTCGGGGTGTCACAGTCGGCAGCGTCGGATTTTGAGGTTTTTTCGTTGCCATCATTTCATTCTATCGATGCTTTGAAGCCCTTTGAGGCAGTCACTTAAAAAGTCTTGATACCCAGCGGCCAAAACAGCCCCCGGGAAAACCTCACATTGACAAATTCCCCAATAACTACACAAACTGATTTATCAGATCAAAACGGAGACATCGTATGCCCTATGGCACGGTCAAATGGTTCAACGATGCCAAGGGGTTTGGTTTTATCCAACCCGATGGCGGTGGCGCTGATGCTTTCGCCCATTTTTCGGCCATCGAGATGGAAGGTTTCAAAACCCTCAAAGAGGGTCAACGGGTCAAATTTGACTTGGTTGAGGGGGCAAAAGGATCATTGGCGATGCAAATTCAAGCCGAAGTGGTGACGCAAGATCCCAGCCAATCAAACAGAGATGCGGAACCTTCCTTGAAGGATGCATCCGGGGTTTGACCCCTTTGAGTTCATCCGTTTGCGGCCAGGTCAGCCAGGGCCTGATCATTTATGCTCTGGTATTGAAATTTCCTAGCCTGCACAGCTTATGAACCGACACACGTTATTGTTTCGCATGTCTAGATCTCGCCTGAGCGACCGAATGATGGTATTTTTGGGTATTTTGATATTCTTTTTAGGTATTCAAGCAAACGCTCAAAACTCCCCTCAAATGTCTTTGGAGCGAACACAATTGATGGCGGGCATGCACCGTTTGGATGTCCAACTTGCACTGACACCAGAGCAACGCCAGATAGGCCTGATGTGGCGAAAAGAGATGCCACAACATGAAGGGATGCTGTTTGTCTTTGATCAGCCCAGCACCCAGTGTTTCTGGATGCGCAACACGCTGATTCCCCTCACGGCTGCATTTCTGGAAGACGACGGAACGATCGTCAACCTGGCGGACATGAAACCCTTGAACGACGATTCCCACTGTTCCGCAAAACCCGTGCGTTTTGTGCTTGAAATGAACCAAGGTTGGTTTATCAAAAGGCAAATCAAGCCAGGTTTCAAGATGAACGGGCAGGTCTTCGTCAAACGAGTCAACTGACCTCAAACACCCCAAACCAAGTCCGTTGGATTGGCCACACATTGTTTGAGCAACTTCACCATAGGGCTGGCCCTTTGAGCCAGCCGAACAACATCAGGCTCAAAGCCAGGTTGATTGGCGTCCGCTACAGCATCATATTTACCGTTTTGGGCATCCACGCTGCGCTGCGCCCGAAGGGCTTCGTCTTGTGCAACCGCTGACTCCAATTTGGCCAGCACAGCTGGCATGTCTTGGCTGAGAACAATCCCTTTGATCGGATCATCGCCCAGCATGATTTTGAGCAACCTTCTGCCATCTGCTTCCAGCATGATCAGATCACTGGTGACTTTGGATTTGAATTTGAACAACATGGTTGGCTCCTTGAAACGATTCAGCGGCCTACCATCTCCACACCTTCGTCTTCGATGGTATCGCCCTGAATCAAGGCCTTGAGTTTATGGCTGGCATGAAAGGTGGCAACACGACGTGCATCAATAGGAATCAATTCTCCTGTGCGCGGATTGCGACCTGGCCGAGCTGCCTTGGTGCGAATCTGGAAGTTGCCAAAACCAGAGATTTTGACTTCTTCACCAGCGATCAACTGCTCGACCACCAGATCAAAAAACGCATCCACCATGTCTTTCGACTCGCGTTTGTTCAAGCCAATTTGCTCAAACAACAAATCGGCCAAATGCGCTTTGGTCAGCGCCGGCGTTTCAAGGGATTCAAAGCTGATTTGCATGGGTCAATCTCATGAACGCAGACGTGCAGACAGTTGCTGCGATAAAGCCGATATCACACCGTTCATGACTGCCTCGATTTGAGCGTCTGTCAGTGAGGTCTCGTCGCTGTGCATGGTCAAACGCACCGCCAAGCTCTTCTCGCCCACAACCAAACCGCCCGTTGATTCGGCTTTGGGGCGGTAAACGTCAAACAACACCGCATCGCGTAACAAACCTTGGGTGGGTGCTGAAAGGATAGCCGCCATCAATTGGCCATGCGAGATGTGCTCTCGGACGATGACAGCGATGTCACGCTCTACCGGCTGGTATTTGGCCACCGGACGCGCAACAGGCACGGTTCTGGCCGTGACGGCGTCGAGTGACAACTCAAACACCACGGGTGCACTGCTGAGCTCCCAATCCTGTCGCCAACGTGGGTGCAATTCACCCACATGGCCGATCATCACGCCATCCAGCACCACTTGGGCCGAGCGGCCGGGGTGCAAGGCGGGATGTTCTGAGGGCAAAAACTCGGCCTTACGCGGAGCCAACAGGTGTTCCACATCGGCTTTGACGTCGTAAAAATCAACGTAACGGGCCTTGCCCTGCCAGCCCAAAGGCGCGACCGGCCCCCAGGCCATACCCGCCACACGCATGGGCTGATCAAAGCCTTCCACCGTGGTGTCGGTGCTTTGCACAGCGGCATTGCGCAGGAACACGCGTCCCAACTCGAACACGCGCACACGATCAGCCTTGCGATCGGCATTGAACTTGACCACTTGAAGCAGCGAGCCAATCAAGCTTGAGCGCATCACGCCCATCTGGCTGGCGATCGGGTTGAGCAGACGGATAGGGTTGGCATTGCCCGCCAGACCTCGCTCCCAACTGTCTTCGACAAAGCTGTAATTGATGGTTTCTTGATAACCCAACGCGGCTATGACCCGGCGAACTGTGGATGGGCTGCGTTCGGTTTCGCAGCGAACCTTGGCGGTGATAGGCGCCTGAGGTGGGTTGGTGGGCAAGTTGTTGTAACCCACCATCCGGGCCACTTCTTCAATGAGGTCTTCTTCGATTTGCAAATCGAACCGGAAACTGGGTGGCGTGACGGTGACTGTGCCCTCGCCCTCAGCCACTTGCAGACCCAAACCACGCAAGGCGTCAGCACATTGCTGCTGCGTCAAAGGCATGCCGATGACCTTGACAGCACGGGCCACGCGCAGCGTGACAGGTTTGATCGCTGGGATGTTCAGGGTCTGATCGTCGATGGGGCCGACCAGTGTCTCAGGCATGCCACAAATGTCCAGCACCAGCTGGGTGATGCGCTCAATGTGCTCCACCGTCATCTGCGGGTCTACACCGCGCTCAAAACGGTGTCCTGCATCGGTCGAAAAGTTATAGCGACGCGAACGACCCGCGATGGCGGATGGCCACCAGAAAGCGGCTTCGATGTAAATGTTCTTTGTATCGTCCGACACGGCGGTGGTATCGCCCCCCATGATGCCGGCAAGCGACTCAACTTGACGATCGTCGGCGATCACCCCCACCTTGTCATCCACCGTCACGGTGTTGCCGTTGAGCAGTTTGAGCGATTCGCCAGGCTTGCCCCAGCGCACCTGCAAACCGCCGTGGATCTTGTCGAGATCAAAAATATGTGAGGGGCGGCCGAACTCGAACATCACGTAATTGGAGATGTCCACCAAGGGACTCACGCTGCGCTGTCCACAACGGGCCAGGCGGTCCACCATCCATTGGGGAGTGGTCGCCTGGGTGTTGACACCCTTCACCACCCGACCGCTGAAGCGACCGCACAGGTCTGTGGCCTGAACCACGACGGCCAGTTTGTCAGAAATTTGAGGCGCCATAGAAGGGAAAGTCGGGACCTTCAACGGCGCACCGGTCAAGGCGGACACTTCGCGGGCAATGCCATACACGCTCAAGCAATGCGCCAAGTTGGGCGTGAGCTTCAGCGTCATCAGCGAGTCGTCCAGATTCAAATACTGGCGAATGTCCTGACCCAATGGGGCGTCGGCGGGCAACTCAAGCAAACCACCGTGGTCGTCTGCAATCTTCAGTTCCTTGGCCGAGCACAACATGCCTTGGCTTTCCACACCACGAAGTTTGCCGACTTTGATCAGGAAAGGTTTGCCGTCTTCGCCTGGTGGCAATTGAGCGCCCACCATGGCACAAGGCACACGAATGCCCACACGGGCATTGGGCGCGCCGCACACGATATTCAGTAAAGCGCCCTGTCCCACGTCCACTTGGCAAACACGTAAACGGTCTGCGTTGGGATGCTGCACGGCTTCCATGATTTGGCCAACCACGATACCGGTGAATGGTGGAGCCACGGGTTCAAGCTCTTCCACTTCAAGACCCGCCATGGTCAAGGTATCGGCCAGTTGCTGGATCGTCAGGGGTGGGTTGCAGAACTCGCGCAACCAGGATTCAGGAAATTGCATGTGCAGAACTCACTACGTTTTGCTTCACGGCCAACGCCGCGCGGCAGGCATTCAGAAATGTCAAAAAGTCGTATCAGGATGACTGAAACTGGCTCAGGAAACGCACATCGCCGTCAAAAAACAGACGAAGGTCGTTCACGCCGTAGCGCAGCATGGTGAAACGGTCCATGCCCATGCCAAAGGCAAAGCCAATGAAGCGCTCGGGGTCCAAGCCCATGTTGCGCACCACATTGGGATGCACTTGGCCGGAGCCGCCTACCTCCAGCCAGCGACCAGCCAGCGGGCCATTTTGAAACTGGATGTCAATCTCGGCACTGGGTTCAGTGAAGGGGAAAAAACTAGGCCGAAAACGCAGCACCAGGTCGTCGCTTTCAAAGTAGGTGCGGCAAAAGTCAGTGACCACGACTTTCAAGTCTTTGAAGCTCACGTTCTCGCCAATCCAGAGGCCTTCGCACTGATGGAACATGGGCGAATGGGTGGCGTCAGAATCCACACGGTAAGTTCTGCCAGGGGCGATCACACGGATCTCGGGCATCTGTTGACCGGCATCGATCTGGTTTCGGTAACGCTTGACATGCTGCACAGCATGGCGAATTTGCATCGGACTGGTGTGGGTGCGCAGCAGATGACCACCCTCCACATAAAAGGTGTCGTGCATGGACCGCGCCGGGTGGTCTTCGGGCGTGTTGAGTGCGGTGAAATTGAACCAGTCTGTTTCGATCTCAGGACCTTGGGCCACCTCAAAACCCATAGAGCCAAAAATTTGCTCCACGCGTTCAAGTGTGAGCGAGACAGGGTGCAAACCACCAACGTTGGTGCTGCGACCCGGCAAGCTCACATCAAGCGCTTCGGCCTTGAGCTGCGCTTGGAGCTCGGCATTGGCCAGTGCTTGGCGGCGGTCATTGAGCGCAGCCTCGATCGCCTGCTTGGCCAAGTTGATGGATGCGCCACGGGATTTCTTGTCCTCCACGCTCAAAGAGCCCATGCCCTTCATCAGCTCAGTCAGGCGACCGGCTTTACCCAAAAACTGGGCTTTGGCATTTTCGAGGTCAGCAGGTGTCAGTGCCTGCGCAAAACTCTGGCGGGCGTTATCAACCAGGGTATCCAGCTCGTTCATGTTGTAGAGGATCGGTGATCTGTTAAAAAAGAACAAAAAAGGGATTGAAGCTTTTGCGAGCCTCAATCCCTTTGATCGAGTGCGTGGCACCGGCCCTAAGGCCCATACCACTCATGGACTCAAGCTGCGGCCAGTGTGGCTTTGACTTGGTTCACGATGCCAGCAAAAGCGGCCTTGTCGTGCACAGCGATATCCGCCAGCATCTTACGGTCGATTTCAATGGCAGCCTTCTTCAGGCCGTTGGCGAACTGGCTGTAGGTCAGACCGCATTCACGCGCAGCGGCGTTGATACGGGCAATCCACAACTGACGGAACACACGCTTTTTGGTGCGGCGGTCACGGTAGGCG